>DASSLQ010000180.1:0-26938 GCA_035689325.1 Burkholderiales bacterium
TACCGTTGACTGCGCCGGTATCGCCTGGCCGTAATAGATCGCGCGAATCCATTCGCCTGCGTCGATGCCGAGCGAGATCGCGCGCCGCAGCGCCACCTTGTCGGCGGTATATCCGCCGAGCACCGCGTTCTCCATGCCGAAGTAGGCGAAGATGAGATCGTGCTCGTTGGTGCGCGTCATCTGGATCTTGCGCTTCGCAAGGTTGGGCGCGAGGTGGCCGCCGGGCGCTGCGATGTTGACGAATTCGAAGGGCAGCCGGTCGATGAGGTCGTGCTCGGCGTTGAGGAACGCGAGCCAGCGCGGCTGAGACTCCTCGATGATGTAGACCTCGACGCGGTCGATCATCGGCAGCCGCCGGCCGTGCAGCCGGGCGGCGAATGCCTGCGCCTCGGGGTCGTCGGCGGGCGCTTCCTCGTTGTAATGGACCTCGCGGTAGCCGGGATTGCGCTCGAGCACGATGCGCGACGAGCGCCGCCAGTCGGCGAGCCGGTACGGCCCCGTGCCGACCGGATGCTCCATCGTGCGGTCCGGATAGCCCTCGATCACCTCGCGCGCCACCGCACAGGTGAGGTTGCAATTGGAGGCGAGCTGATAGATCAGGTTCGGGAACGGCTCGCTCAGCGTGATGCGGTAGGTGTAGCGGTCGATCACCTTCAGACCTTCCACCTCGCGGTCGTAGTCGAACTTGCCGCCGGCGAGCGCGGCCTTGCGGATGGCGTCCATGCCGATGACGCGCTTGTCGACAAGATAGAGCTGCTGCGACTTGTTCTTCGGATCCCAGTGGCGCTTGAGCGAGTAGACGTAGTCCTGCGCGGTCAGCTCGCGCTTCTTGCCTTTGAACACCGGGTCGTCGGCGAAGTAGATGCCGGGCCGGATGCGGATCGTCCATACCTTGTTGTCCGCCGATACCTCGGGCAGCGCCACCGCGGTGTTTGGGCGCACGCGGTAGGGGCGCGCGAGGTATTCGAGCCGGTACGGCGGCTCGAAGATGTGCGCGATGATGTTGCTCGAATAGAGATCGTTGATCTGCGCCGGATCGAATCCGGTCTCGGCGACCTCGAAGGCATAGCGCAGCACCTTCTCGGCCGCCGCGGGCGGCGCAATCACGACCAGGGCTAGAATCGCGGCGCTCAGGCGGAGGAGGAGCATGGCGGCCTATATCTTAAGGAGGCTTTGGCAGATGGTGCCCACCCTCGCGGGCGTGGTGCTGCTGATCTTCCTCCTCTTCAAGCTGTTCGGGGGCGATCCGGCGCAGATTCTCGCCGGCCAGATCGCCAGCCAGGAGCAGATCGACGCCATCCGCCGCGAGCTCGGCCTCGACCAGCCCTGGTACGCGCAGCTCTGGATCTTCGTGCGCGAGATCCTAACCTTCGACTGGGGCAAGAGCTGGATGACGCGCGAGCAGGTGTCGTCGATTTTCCTGACGCGCCTGCCGGCCACGCTCACCATCACGATTCCCATCCTGCTCCTCGAAGCCGCTCTGGCGATACCGACCGCAATGCTGGTCGCGTACTACCGCGGCACGCTCCTCGACCGCACCGTGATGGCGATCTGCGTTGCTGCGATGTCGGTCTCGTTCCTCGTCTACATCATCGTCGGCCAATACGTCTTCGGCTTCCAGCTCGGCTGGTTCCCGGTGCAGGGCTGGAGCGACGGCTTCTGGAAGAACCTCGTCACTTATGCCCCGCTGCCGATCCTGCTGGCGGCGCTCGTCGGACTGGCGCCGCAGACGCGGCTCTACCGCTCGTTCTTCCTCGACGAGACGAAAAACGACTATGTGCGCACGGCGCGCGCCAAGGGACTTTCCGAGCCCGCGATCCTGCGCAGGCACGTGCTGCGCAACGCGCTCGTGCCGGTGGTCACCAACATCTCGCTGCTCGTGCCCGGCGTATTCGTCGGCAGCTTCCTGCTCGAGATCTTTTTCTCGATCCCCGGCCTCGGGCGCGAGATCTTTCTTGCCGTGAACCGCAGCGACTACCCGGTGATTCAGGCCGTGACGATCTACGTCTCGGTGCTCACCATGCTCATCAACCTCGCGGCCGACGTGCTCTACACCTTCGTCGACCCGCGCATCCAGCTGCGCTGATGGCGGCCGTTCTCGACCTCACACCTGAAAACGCCTGGACTGCGCTGCTGCGCCGGCTGCAGCAGGACCGCGTCGGCGCGGTGTCGCTCGGCATCGTGGCGGCCTACCTGGTGATGATCCTGTTCGCGGCCGCCGGCTGGCTCGCGCGCGGCTGGAGCGAGGAAGTGGGCGTGCCCTACGCCAATCCCGCTTTCCTCGGCGACCGCCCGAACCTCGAGGGGACGCTGCAGCAGCGTCTGGAGCAAAAGGGCAAGGTGCCCGACCTGCGCGACGTCGACCCGCTCGCGCCCAAGTACGAGGAGTGGGCGAAGCGCACGGAGCAGCTGAAAAGCATCGAGCCGGCGCGCTCGATGACGCTGCCCTGGGGCGGGGATCGCTGGGGGCGCGATGTCCTTGCCAAGGCCATCAAGGGCTCGCAGGTGTCGATCGCCGTCGGCGTCGTTGCCGCGCTATGCGCGACTTTCATCGGCACGCTGCTCGGCGCGCTCGCCGGCTTCCACGGCCGCTGGGTGAACGATTTCCTCGAGTGGGTCTACAACGTCTTCACGTCGATCCCGGCGATCCTTTTGATCTTCACGCTCGCCGCGGTGCTGCGCAGCGGGCCGCTGGCCGCGCTCTTCGCGAGCGGCATCTGGACGGTGGTGATCATCCTCGCGGTGACCGGCTGGACCGGCATGTATCGCCTGGTGCGGGCCGAGTACATGAAGCATCGCTCGCGCGAGTATGTGCTCGCGGCGCAGGCGATCGGCGCCTCGGCGGGCTCGCGCATGTTCGTGCACATCCTGCCCAATGTCAGCCACGTGATCCTGGTACAGCTGTCGCTGCTGGTGGTGGCTTTCATCAAGGTGGAGGTGATCCTCTCGTTCCTCGGCCTCGGCGTGCCGGTCGACATGGTCTCGTGGGGCACGATGCTCTCGGAGGCGCAGACCGAGCTCATCATCGGCAAATGGTGGCAGCTCGCCGCTGCGACCGTCTTCATGGCGATCTTCCTCACCGCGTTCTCGATGCTCACCGACAGCTTGCGCGACGCGCTCGACCCGAAGCTCAGATGAGCGCGCTCGTCACCGTGCACGACCTGCGGGTCTCCTTCCGCCTGGGTAGGGAGCGGACGCTGGAAGCGGTGCGCGGCGTGCACTTCACGGTGCGCGAGGACGCGACGCTCGCGCTGGTGGGCGAGTCGGGCAGCGGCAAGACGGTATCGGCGATGTCGATCCTGCGCCTGCTGCCGGAGAACGCGCTGGTCCACTCGGGCAGCCGCATCTCCTATCAGGGTGAAAATCTATTGGAGGCAAGCGCGGCGCGGCTGCGCGCCTTGCGCGGGCGCGAGATCAGCGCGGTGTTCCAGGAGCCGATGAGCTCGCTCAATCCCGTGCTGACGGTGGGCGAGCAGGTGGCCGAGGTGCTGCGCCTGCATCGCAGGATCAGCGCCCGAGCGGCTTTGGAGCGAGCGGCGGAGCTGCTCGCGGAAGTGGGCATCCCCGAGCCGCGCGCACGGCTGCGCTCGTATCCGCATGAGCTCTCGGGCGGGCAGCAGCAGCGCGTAATGATCGCGATGGCGATCGCCAACGAGCCGAAGCTGCTGATCGCGGACGAGCCGACCACCGCGCTCGACGTCACCGTGCAGCGCCAGGTGCTGGAGCTGATCGCGCGGCTGCGCGAGCGGCATCGCATGAGCGTGCTCTTCATCAGCCACGACCTCGGTCTCGTCGGCGAGCTCGCCGACGACGTGGTGGTCATGCGCGACGGGCACGTGCGTGAAGCTGGCCCAGTCGAGCGCATCTTCCACGCGCCGCAGGATCCCTATACGCGCGCGCTGCTCGCCTGCCGGCCACGGCTCGACGCGCGGCCGCGGCGCCTGCCGGTGATAGACGATTTCATGCACGGGCGCGAAGTGAGCGAGGCGGCGCTCGAACGGCCGGCGGCGGGTGCGCCGGCGATGCAGGCGAAGGGCCTGCGCAAGGAGTTCAGGCTGCGCACCGGGCTGTTCGCCTCCCGATCGCTCGTGGCGGTGAGCGAGGTCTCGTTCGCTGTCGCGCGCGGCCGCACCGTGGGCCTGGTCGGCGAATCGGGCTCGGGCAAGACCACGGTGGCGCTGCTCGCGCTGCGGCTCCTCGAGGCGACCGCGGGCGAGGCACGCCTCGACGGCACGGATCTCACGCACCTCAAGCCCGCCGAGCTGCTGCCGCTACGGCGCCGTATCCAGATCGTGTTCCAGAATCCCTACGCGAGCCTCAATCCGCGCCGCACGATCGGCCGCACGCTCGTCGAGCCGATGCGCATCCACGGCCTCGGCGCGAACGATGGCGAGCGCTACGAGCGCGCACGGCGGCTGCTCGAGCGCGTAGGACTGCCCTCCGATGCAATGCAGCGCTATCCGCACGAATTTTCCGGCGGGCAGCGCCAGCGCATCGCCATTGCTCGGGCGCTGGCGGTGGAGCCGGAAGTGCTGGTCTGCGACGAGCCGGTGTCCGCCCTCGATGTTTCGGTGCAGGCCACCGTCCTCAACCTGCTGCTTGATCTGCAGGAGAGCCTCGGCCTCGCCTATCTCTTCATCTCGCACGACCTCGCGGTGGTGAAGTACATGTCCGACGAGGTGCTGGTCATGCGCAGCGGCGAGGTGGTGGAGCGCGGCACGCCGGAGGCGATCTTCGCCAGCCCGCAGCACGAGTACACGAGGAAGCTGATCGCCGCGATCCCGCGCGGCTACGAAGCTAGGCGCGCAAGCCTCTCACCATGAGCCAGCCGGCGAGCAGCAGCTGCACAAGGCCGAGCGGCGCGAGCAGCGGAAATAGGACTTCGTGGCCGAAAAGCGGCATGCCGACGCCGGTCAGCATCAGCAGGGCGGCGAGCACGCCGAAGCCGGCAAGCGCGCGCGGCACCAGCGCCAGCCGATAGAGCAGCGTGTAGAACACCAGGATGGTGCAACCATCGGTGATGCGTCCGAGGTAGTGCGCCCAGTTGCGCGCGGACGCCACGAGTACACGCACCGTCTCGAGCTGCTCGCGCACGGCGGCGCCGCCCTTCCCATAGGCCTCGCTTACGGAAATCATCGACATGACCGCCGCGCTCTCGACGACCGCGACCGCGAGGGCCACGATGGCGAGCGCGAAGAACCATGACGCCAGCGTTCGACTGCGTTCGTAGACGGTAGCAAACACGGTCACCGCAATGCCAACCCAGAGCGCCTCGACGACGAGCGCGAGCACTGCGCCGAGCGCGATCTGACGCGCGTGTGGCGCGGCGTTCACGAGGAAGCCCGGGGAACCGAACAGCGGTGCCTCCAGCGCGAAATTCGCCGTCGCGCCGCCGATCATCTGCATCAGGATCAGGACGCCAATGAGGCGGCCGGCGCTCAAGGGCGGCTCAGGGGAGGGCAGAATTCGGAGCCCAGGGCGTAATCACGCCGGTTGGCTGTGCTAAGCAGGAACCGAGATAATCGCGACCCTGGCTCCGAATTCGGTGGTGGCTTGCAGGCGCGCACGCTTGCCGTAGAGGTGCTCGAGGCGTGCGCGCACGCCGGCGAGCTGCGCGGTATCGGCGTCCGCATTGGCGGGAACATCGCTGTGCAGCGCGATCTCCAGCGCGCCGTTCTCGCGCCGCGCGGCGATGCGCAGTGCCGCCGACTTGGCGCCGTCGAGCGCCCAACGCGCGAGCGGCAGCACGAGCATCGCCGGGATCGGCTGAGTGCGTGCCGCGGGCTCCGCGTGGATATCGAGCTCGAGAGCCGGCCCCGAGGTGAGCTCGAGCACGCCCGCGTAGGCGCGCACCAGATCGAGCTCTGCGGCCACCGTGGAGGTGCCGCCCGTCTCCGCGGGCAGCGCTGCGCGCAGGAAGGCGATCAGCGCTTCCAGCGCCTGCTCGCCCGCCTCCACGCTGCGGCCGTACGCTTGGTCGACGGCCTTGAGCGCCGCGAACAGGAAATCCGGCTCGACGCGCGCCTGCATCGCGCGCAGGTCCGCTTCCACGAGCCCGCGCTCGGCGGCGAGGGCGGCAAGCTGCGTCGTGTGCAGCCTGGCGCTTGCACGGCGGCTCACCTGCAGCATCGTGTAGAGCGCGATCAAGAGGAGCGCCCAGCCCGCTGAAATGCTGAAGCGATAGGCGATGCGGTGGAAGGCATTCAGAAAGCCGGTGTCCGACTTGTCGACGAGCGCCACCACCGCCGAGGTCGGCAGGGCCTGGAGCAGCGTCTCCACCGTCACCGTGGCGACCACGGCCGCGAGCACCATGGCGATGAGCAGGCGTTTGCCCGTGCCGGCGGACTCGCCAAGCCGGTTGTCCACCGCCACGGCGCAGCCAAGGCCGATGATGGCGAGCAGGAAGTAGAGCGCGCACCACGCCGCCACCACCGCGGGTCGCACCTCCTCCTTGCCGATGAACGCATACGTGAGGTGCGCGAGCTCGACGACGAGCGAGAACCCCGCCGCGATCCACACGTGCCGCCAGCCGAAACCGTGGAAGAGCTTCATGCGAGCGGCAGCGTGATCACCGCGGCGACGCCGCGCGGCGAGTTTGCTTCGAGGTGCAGGCCGGCGCGCTCGCCATAGAGCGCCGCGAGCCGGGCGCGGATGTTGGCGAGGCCCACGCCCGTGCCGGAGGAGGCGGCCGTAAGCCCGCGCCCCGTGTCCGCAACCGTGAGCTGCAGCGCGCCGTCGGTCTTCTGCGCGCTGATGCGGATGGCGCCGCCCTCGGCGAGCGGCGCGATGCCGTGCTTGATCGCGTTCTCGACCAGCGTCGCCAGCATCATCGGCGGCACGCGCGCGCCCATGAGCGCGGGCGGCGCGTCGATCGCGGTCTCGAGGCGCACGCCCATGCGCACCTGCTGCAGGCCGAGGTAGGCGCGCACCAGCTCCAGCTCCTCGGCGAGCGTGGTCTCGTGCTCGCGCATGCGCGGCAGCGCCGCGCGCAGGTAGCGGGTGAGCTGCGCGAGCATCGCGCGCCCGGCGTCGGCGTCGGTCTGCGCCAGGCGCCGGATGTTGGAGAGCGTGTTGAAGAGGAAATGCGGCTCGACTTGCGCCTGCAAGAGGCGCAGCCGCGTGGCGAGCTGCTGGGTTTCGAGCGCGCCACGGCGCAGCTCCGCCGTGCGCGCTTCCGAGTCGGCCGATTGCGCGCGCAGATAGAAGACGTAGCCCGCGACCAGGACGCCGGCCGAGCCCAGCCACGAGGTGAAGACCAGGAGCATGTAATCCGGGCCTTCGCCCGTGGGTGTCGCGCCCACTGCGTAGCGCACGAGCGCCGCGGCACCGGCCGCCGCAAATGCCGCCAGCACCGCGACGCCGATGTTTTCCCGTCCGGCGCGCCCGGCCGCATTGAGCACCACGACCGCCGTGACGAGCATCGTGATGCCGGTGATCAGGTAGACGGTGAGCCGCGAGAGAAAGCCGGACGCAACGTAGGCGGCGCCGCCGCCAATCACGCCGTTCGCCGGCCCGAGCACCCATTCCACGGCCTGCAGCGCGCAGAAGCCGCCCACCAGCGCGAGCGCGCTCCACGAAAGGCCGTTGAGCAGTCGCAGGCTCATCACATCTGCCGGAAAAGCTGCGTGTAGGCGTCGCTCACCGCCAGCAGCTCCTCGCGGCGCTTGAGCCGCACCTGCGTGCGCCCGCGCAGGTCGCGCACTACGCCGGCGATCGCATGCACGTTGACGATGGTAGACCGGTGGATCTGCCAGAACGAGGCGGGATCGAGCTCCTGCGACAGTTCCTTGATCGGCTTGCGGATGAGCGACTCGCCCTCCGCCGTCACCACGCGCGTGTACTTGGCGTCCGCCTGGAAGTAGCACACGTCCTCTACGGTGATGACGCGCACCGTCTGTCCGTGGGACGCGTTGATCCAACGCAGATAGCCGTGCTTTGCGCCGCCCAGCTCGCGCAGGAGGCCCTCGAGCGCCGGCGCCGGGCGGCCGATGCGCTCCTTCAGGCGCGCAACGGTGGTCGCGAGGCGCGCCGTGGTCACCGGCTTCAGCAGGTAGTCTGCCGCGCCCTGCTCGAACGCGGCCAGCGTGTGCTGGTCGTAAGCGGTGACGAAGACGACGTGGCAGCGCCCGCTTGCCTGGCGGGCGACGTCGAGGCCATTCAGTCCCGGCATGTTGATGTCGAGGAAGAGGATGTCCGGCGCGTGCTTTTCCAGCGCCTGCAGCGTGGCGATGCCGTCAGCGGTCTGGGCGACGATCCCGAGCTCGGGCCACAGCGACGCGAGAAGCTCGGCGAGCTCCTCGCGCAGCAGCGGCTCGTCCTCGGCGATGATGGCGCGGGCGGCAGGCACTCGGGTGCAATGATCGCACCCTCAGAGCGCGTTGGGCATCGTCGGGCAGTTGCTGGTCGCAAGGGCCGGCGACGTGCGGGCGGCGCTCACCACGACGTGCTCGACCTCCTGATTGGCGACGAGCGCCCGCTCGGCGCCATCGACCATGGCGATATGCAGCGCGACGAGGGCGGCGGCGTTCAGCGCGACGGCGAAAGCGAACACGGCGAGACGGTTGGCTGTTTTCATTGGCGTTCTCCTGGCTTCCACACGGGCAGAGTAGGCGGGCGGCCGGCCGCGGACAACGCCGTTGCGACGAAACGGCGCTTTCGTGGGACGAACCGGCGCTTCCCCGGATGAACCGGTAAGCGTCGCTCTTCCAATCGGGCGGTCGCTGCCTCCTCCATACATGCGCAGGATGCAGGCAGCGCGCGCAGCGCTCAAACGATAAATCGGCGCGCTTTGCATGCGCGTCGCGCATGCTCAGCGGCTTGGCAGCTCCTCGGCGCTCCAGCCGCCGCCAAGCGCCTGGATCAGGGCGACGCTCGCGGTCAGGCGCCGCCCCAGCACGTTGACCGCGGTGCGCTCGTTGGCGAGCGCGGTGGTCTGCGCGGTGATGACATTCAGGTAGCTCACCACTCCGGCGGAATACTGGTTCATGGTGAGGTCCGCGGCGTGGCGCGCGGCCTCTACCACCTCGTCCTGCAGCGTCGCCTCCTCCTCCAGGATGCGCAACGCCGCCAGGTTGTCCTCTACTTCCTGGAAGCCGGTGAGCACCGTTTGCCGGTAGGTCGCCACCTGCGCGTCGTAGGCGGCGATCGCCTGCTCGCTTGCGGCGCGTCGCGCGCCGGCGTCGAAGAGGGTCTCGGCGACACTCGCGCCAAGCGACCAGAACTGTCCCGGCGCATTGAAGAGGGTGAGGTAGTTCGTGCCGCGGTAGCCGAGCGCCGTCGAGAGCGACAGGGTCGGGAAGTACGCCGCCTTGGCGACGCCGATCTGCGCGTTCGCCGCCGCCATCGCGCGCTCGGCGGCGGCGATGTCGGGCCGGCGCTCGAGCAGCTCGGAGGGCAGCGCGAGCGGCACCCGCGGCATGGCGATCTTGAGGTCGCTCGGCGCGAGCGCGAAGTTCGCCGGAACTTCGCCGAGCTGCAGCGCGATCGCGTGTTCGAGCTGCGCGCGCTCGACGCCGACGTCGATCAGGCTCGCCTGCGCGCTCTTCAGCTGCACCTCGGCCTGCACCACGTCGACACGCGCGGCAACGCCGGCGTTGTAGCGGTTCTGCGTGAGCTCGAGCGAGCGCTGGTAGGCCTTTACCGTGTCCTCCAGCAGGCGCTTGGTCGTATCGGCGACGCGCAGCGCGAAGTAGTTCTGCGCGAGCGTGGCGCGCGCCGAAAGCTTCGCCGCCTCGAGCTGCGCGGCGCTCACCTGCCAGCCCGCTTCCTGGGACTCGACATTGCGGCGGACGCGGCCCCATAGATCCACTTCCCAGCTCGGCACGTTCAGGCTGACGGCGTAGTTGTTGACCGCGCCGTTGGCGAAGTTCGGCTGGTTCGAAAGGTTGGGCGACTTGCTGCGGATGCCGGAGGCATTGGCGGCGAGCGTCGGGAAGAGGGCGGCGCGCGCCTGATCGGCTACCGCGCGCGCCTGGCGCAACCGCGCGTCGGCGACCTTGATGTTCTGGTTGGAGATGTCGACGCGCTTCATCAGGCCGTCGAGCTCCGGATCGCCGAACACCGTCCACCAGGAGCCGCGTGGCAGCTCGTCCTTCGGCTGCGCGGCGCGCCAGCCATCGAGCTCCTTATAGGTAGGTTCGACCGGCGCGTCGGGCTTGTGGTAATCCGGCCCGACCGCACACCCGGTGAGGGCGATGCAGGCGAGAAGCATACGAAGGGAGTTCGGGCTCCGTCCCCGAATTCTGTTCATGCGCTCGCCTCCGCTGGCCGCCGCCGCACGGTGCGCATCCACCAGTTGTTGAAGCGGTCTACGTAGAGGTAGACGACCGGCGTCGTATAGAGCGTAAGGAGCTGGGAGAGGATCAGGCCGCCGACGATGGCGATGCCAAGCGGCTGGCGCAGCTCGGCGCCGTCGCCGCGCCGGAGCACGAGCGGCAGCGCGCCAAGCAGCGCGGCCATCGTGGTCATCATGATCGGCCGGAAGCGCAAGAGGCACGCCTCGTAGATCGCCTGCTGCGGCGCCATGCCGCCGCGTTCGCGCTCGAGGGCGAAGTCCACCATCAGGATGGCGTTCTTCTTCACCAGGCCGATGAGCAGGAACACCGCGATCAGCGCCATGACCGTGAACTCCGCCTTGAACGCGAGCAGCGCGAGCAGCGCACCCAAACCTGCGGAAGGAAGCGTCGACAGGATTGTCAGCGGGTGCACGGTGCTCTCGTAGAGCATGCCGAGCACGATGTACATCGTCAGGATGGCGGCGAGGATCAGCCAGGGCTGGCGCGCGAGCGTAGTCTGGAAGGAACGCGCGGTGCCCTGGAACGAGCCGTAGACCGTGGCCGGCACGCCGATCTGCGCCATCGTCTCGTTGATCGCTTCGGCGGCCTGCGAGAGCGAAACGCCCTCCGGCAGGTTGAACGAGATGGTGGAGGCGGCAAACTGCCCCTGGTGGTTCACCGAGAGCGGGGCGTTCGAGTACTCGTACTGCGCCACCGCCGCGAGCGGCACCGCGCCGTTCGGCGTCCGGATATAGACATCCTTCAGCGCTTCCGGCCCTTGTGCATAGCGCGGATCGGCCTCCATGACGACGCGGTACTGGTTGCGCTCGGTGTAGATGGTGGAGACCACCGACTGGCCGAAGGCGTTGCCGAGCGTCTGGTCGATGATGTCGGGCGTGATCCCCATGCGGGCGGCGGTCGGCCGGTCGATGACGACCATCGCCTGCAGGCCGCGCGTTTCCTGGTCGCTCGTCACGTCGGCGAGCTGCGGCACGCTCGTCAGCGCGTTCTGCAGCCGTACGGTCCAGAGGCGCAGCGCTTCGATGTCGTCGCTTTGCAGCGTGTACTGGTAGGTGCCGCTCGCCTGCCGGCCGCCGACGCGCACATCCTGCACCGGCACGAGGAACACATTGGCGCCGGGTATGCGCGCGAGCTGCGGGCGCAGGCGCGCCACCACGAGGCCGGCGGACGGGCGCTCGGCGAGGGGCTTGAGCTCCATGAACATGAAGCCGGAATTGCGCGCGCCGAAGCCGCCGCCGGTAACGCCGGTGACGCTCGTGACCGCCGGGTCGGAGCGCAGGATGTCCACGACCTGCGCCATCTTCTGTTGCATCGACTGGAACGAGGTCGTCTGGTCGGCGCGTACGAAGCCGATCAGGCGTCCGGTGTCCTGCTGCGGGAAGAAGCCCTTCGGCATGGCGATGTACAAATAGATGTTCAGCGCGACAGCGGCCGCGAGCACGCCGACCATCACCAGCCGGTGGCGCAGCGCCCAGGCGAGGCTGCGCCCATAGCGATCGCGCAATGCGTTGAAAGCGCGCTCGCTCGCCTGGTAGAGATGCCCGTGCCTGGGGGGCCGGGCGGAAAGCAGCCGCGCGCACATCATGGGCGTGAGCGTGAGCGAGCAGACCAGCGAGACGAGGATCGCGAACGACAGCGACATCGCGAACTCGCGGAACAGGCGCCCGACGATGTCGCCCATGAAGAGGATCGGGATGAACACCGCGATGAGCGAGAAGCTCATCGACACCACGGTGAAGCCCACCTCGGCTGCGCCGGTCAGCGCCGCCTGCATCGGCGCCATGCCTTGCTCGATGTGGCGCGTCGCGTTCTCGAGCACCACGATGGCGTCGTCGACCACGAAGCCGGTGGCGACGATCAGCGCCATCAGCGAGAGGTTGTTTAGGCTGTAGCCGGCGAGGTACATGAAGCCGAACGTGGCGATGATGGACACCGGCACCGCCGCCGCGGGGATCAGCGTCGCGCGAACGCGGCGCAGGAATGCGAACACCACCAGGATCACGAGCCCGACGGCGATGATCAGGGTCTTCTCCACCTCGGAGAGCGAGGCGCGAATGGTCGCGGTGCGCTCCATCGCGACGCCAAGCTCCGCGGCCGCCGGGATCGAGGCCTGCAGGAACGGCATCAGGTCGCGCACGCGCTGCACGGTCTCGAGGATGTTGGCGTTCGGCTCGCGGTTGACGATGATCAGCACCGCCGGCCGGCCGTTGGCCTCGCCGGCGTTGCGCACGTCCTGCACCGAATCGACCACGTCGGCGACATCGCCGAGGCGCACGGCAGCGCCGTTCTTATAGGAGAGGATGAGCGGCACGTACTCCGCGGCCTTGCGCGCCTGGTCGTTGGCGTAGATCCACCAGACGCGATCGCTCGTCTCGACCAGCCCCTTGGGCCGGTTGGAGTTCGCATTGGCGAGCGCAGTGCGCACGTCCGAGAGCGCGATGCCCTGCGCATTGAGCGCGGTGGGGTTGAGCTCCACGCGCACCGCGGGCAGCGCGCTGCCGCCGACCGTGACCTGGCCGACGCCGCGCACCTGCGAGAGCTTCTGCGCCACGACCGTGGAGGCCCAGTCGTACATCTGGCCTCGCGGCAGCGTGTCGGAGGTGAGCGTCAGCACCATGATCGGCGCGTCCGCCGGGTTCACCTTCCGGTAGGTCGGATTGTTCGGCATGCCGGAGGGGAGCTGGCTGCGCGCCGCATTGATCGCCGACTGCACTTCGGTGGCGGCGTCGTTGATGTTGCGGTTCAGGTCGAACTGCAGCGTGATGCGCGACGAGCCGAGCGAGGAGGAGGAAGTAATCTCCGTCACGCCCGCAATACGGCCCAGGGCCCGTTCCAGCGGCGTCGCCACGGTCGAGGCCATGGTGTCCGGATTCGCGCCGGGAAGCGACGCCTGCACCGAGATCGTCGGGTAGTCGACTTGCGGCAGCGGCGACACCGGCAACTGCGTGAACGCCACGGCGCCGGCGAGCACTACGCCGGCCGCGAGCAGCGTGGTGGCGACCGGGCGTGCGACGAAGGGGGCGGACAGGTTCACGCGAGCGCCGGGCGGCGGTAGCGCCGCGCGAAGCGATCGAACGCCAGGTAAATCACGGGCGTTGTGAAGAGCGTGAGCACCTGGCTGACGATGAGGCCGCCGACCATGGTGAGGCCGAGCGGATGACGCAGCTCCGAGCCCACGCCCGTGCCGAGCATCAGCGGCAGCGCGCCGAAGAGCGCCGCGAAGGTTGTCATCAGGATCGGCCGGAAGCGCAAGAGCGACGCCTGATGGATCGCCTCGCGCGGGCTCTTGCCTTCCTGGCGTTCCGCGTCGAGCGCGAAGTCGATCATCATGATGGCGTTCTTCTTCACGATGCCGATCAGCAGGATGATGCCGATCACCGCGACGATGCCGAGGTCCTGGCGCGCGAGCAGCAGCGCGGCGAGCGCCCCCACCGTCGCCGTCGGCAGCGTCGAGAGGATCGTCACCGGGTGGATGTAGCTCTCGTACAGCACCCCGAGCACGATGTACATCGTCACGACGGCCGCGAGCACCAGCAGCAGCGTGCTGCCGAGCGATTCGCGGAACGAGGCCGCGGCGCCCTGGAAGTCGGTCTGTACCGAGACCGGCAGGCCGATGTCGCGCTCCACCGCGGTGATGGCGTTCACCGCGCCGCCGAGCGAGGCGCCCGGCGCGAGGTTGAACGAGATGGTCGCGGCCGGGAACTGGCCCAGGTGGCTGATGGAGAGCGGCGCAGTGCCGGTGCTGATGCGCGCGATGGCATCGAGCGGTACCTGCTGGCCGGCGGATGAAGTCACATAAATGGTCTTCAGCGCGTCGGGCGTAAGCCGGAACTCCTGCTTTACCTCGAGCACCACGCGGTACTGCGTGGCCTGCGTGAAGATGGTCGAGATCAGCCGCTGGCCGAAGGCGTTGTAGAGCGCGGTGTCGATCGCCATCGGCGTGATGCCCAGCCGGCCGGCGCTGTCGCGGTCGATGTCGACGTAGGCCTGCAGTCCCTGGTCTTGCAGATCGGAAGCCACGTCGGTGAGCTGCGGCAGGCGCGAGAGCCGCTCGACCAGCTGTGGCACCCAGTCGGAGAGCAGCTTCGCGTCCGCCGCCGAGAGCGTGTACTGGTACTGCGTACGGCTCACGCGGTCCTCGACCGTGAGGTCCTGCACCGACTGCATGTAGAGCTTGATCCCCTCCACCTGCGCCGCCTCGTTCTGCAGGCGCCGGATGACATCGGTGGCGTGGATCCCCCGGTCGGAGAGCGGCTTGAGGTTGATGAGCATGCGGCCGCTGTTCAGCGTGACGTTGGTGCCGTCGACGCCGATGAAGGACGAGAGGCTCGCTACCGCCGGATCCTGCAGGATGGCGTGCGCCAGCGCCTGCTGGCGCTCGGCCATCGCCGGGAAGGAGATCGACTGCGGCGCCTCGGTGATGCCCTGGATCACGCCCGTGTCCTGCACCGGGAAGAAGCCTTTGGGCACCACGAAGTAGAGAAGCACCGTCAATACCAGCGCCGCCGCCCATACCACCAGCGTCGCCGGCTGCCGGTCGAGTACCCAGTCGAGCGCGCGCCCGTAGCGTGCGATGACCGCATCGAACATCCGGCCTGCGGCGCGCGCGAAGCGCGTCTCGGAATTCGGGGACGGAGCCCGAACTTCCGCCTCGTGCGACTGATCTGAGTTCGGGCTCCGTCCCCGAATTCCCCCCGGGCGCAGGAGCCGCGCGCACATCATCGGCGTGAGCGTGAGCGACACCACCGCCGAAATCAGAATCGCCACCGCGAGCGTGACGGCAAATTCGCGGAACAGTCGCCCGACCACGTCGCCCATGAAGAGCAGCGGAATCAGCACCGCGATGAGCGAGAAGGTGAGCGAGATGATGGTGAAGCCGATCTGCTCCGAGCCCTTGAGCGCCGCCTGCAACGGCGGCTCGCCGGCTTCGATGTAGCGCGCGATGTTCTCGATCACCACGATCGCGTCGTCCACCACGAAGCCGGCGGCCACGACGAGCGCCATCAGCGTGAGGTTGTTGATCGAGAAGCCGGCGAGGTACATGACGCCGAAGGTGCCGATGAGCGAAAGCGGCACCGCCACGCTGGGGATGACCGTCGCGCGCAGGTTGCGCAGGAAAACAAAGATGACTGTCACCACCAGGGCGACGGCGAGCAGCAGCTCGATCTGAACGTCGCGCACGGACGCCCGGATGGTCACCGTGCGGTCTGTGAGCACCGCGACGTCGATCGCGGCCGGCATCGCCGCCTGGAGCTGCGGCAGTTGCCGCTTGATGCGGTCGACGACGTCGATGACGTTGGCGCCGGGCTGGCGCTGGATGTTGAGGATCACCGCCGGCACCTGGTTCATCCAGGCGGCGAGCCGAACGTTCTCGGCGCTGTCGACCACGTCGGCCACATCCGAGAGGAAGACAGGCGCACCGTTCTTGTAGGCGACGACCACGCTCTTGTACTGCGCGGCGGAAGCGAGCTGGTCGTTCGCGTCGATGGTGTACGCGCGGTTCGGGCCGTCGAGGCTGCCTTTCGCGCGTTTCACATTGGCCGCGGCGATCGCGGTGCGCACGTCTTCCAGCCCGAGGTTGTTCGCCGCCAGCGCCTTCGGGTTGACCTGCACGCGCACCGCGGGACGCTGCCCGCCCGAGAGCGTCACCAGGCCGACGCCTGCGACCTGCGAAAGTTTCTGCGCGAGGCGCGTGTCCGCGAGGTTCTGGATGTCGGGCAGCGACATGGTGCGCGAGGAGAGGCCGAGCGTGATGATCGGCGCATCGGCGGGGTTCACCTTGCTGTACACGGGTGGCGCCGGCAGGTCCTGCGGCAGCAGGTTGGAGCCGGCGTTGATCGCCGCCTGCACGCTCTGCTCGGCGGCGTCGAGCGGCACCGCGAGATCGAACTGCAGCGTGATCACCGACGCCCCGCCAGAGCTGGTCGAGAGCATCTGCTTCAAGCCCGGCATCTGGCCGAACTGGGTCTCGAGCGGTGCGGTGACGGAAGACGCCATCACCTCGGGGCTCGCGCCAGGATAGAACGTGAACACCTGGATGGTGGGGTAGTCGACCTGCGGCAGCGCGGAGATCGGCAGCTGGCGGTAGGCGACGAAGCCGGCAAGAAGGACCGCGACCATGAGGAGCGAAGTCGCCACCGGCCGCAGGATGAAAAGCCGCGAGGGGTTCATCCGCTGTCCTTGCTGCGACGGCCCTTGCCGCTGCCTTTGCCTGCCGGCGGGCCGCCCGCCGGCGGCTTGATCTCCGGTCGCGCAGAGGCGACCGACACCGGCGCGCCCGGCCGCAGGCGGTCGGTGCCGTCGGTCACCACCACGTCGCCCGGCTTGAGGCCCTCCGCGATCGACTGGCGCTGGCCGTCGGCGGGTCCCAGCTTCACGGGACGCAGCGCCACCGTCTGGTCGGGCTGCACCACGTAGACGAACATGCCCTGCGCACCGCGCTGCACGGCTGCCGGCGGCACGATCACGCTGTCATGCAGCGTATCGAGCTTCATGCGCACATTGACGAATTGCTGGGGAAAGAGCCCGTGGTCGGAATTTGCGAAGCGCGCCTTCAGCTTCACCGTACCGGTCTGCGGATCGACCTGGTTGTCGGCCGAGGCGAGTGTGCCGTCGGCGAGCTTCGCCTTCTGCTCGCGGTCCCATGCCTCGACGGCGATCTGGTCTCCGGACTGCAGGCGCTTCATTACTGTTGGCAGCAGGTCCTGCGGCACGGTGTAGAGCACGGAGATCGGCTCGAGCTGCGCGATGACGACGATGCCGTTCGCGTCGCCGGCATGCACGATGTTGCCGGGATCGACCTGCCGCAGGCCGAGGCGGCCGCTGATCGGCGCGGTAATGCGCGCATAGGCGAGCTGCAGCCGCGCGTTCTGTACCTGGCTCGCGTCCACGCGGATCGCGCCTTCGTACTGGCGTACGAGCGAGACCTGCGTGTCGACCTGCTGCTTGGCGATCGAATCCTGCTGGAAGAGCGTGTTGTAGCGCTCGAGATCCAGCTTTGCGTTTTCCAGGAGCGCCCGGTCGCGCGCGAGCTGGCCTTCGGCCTGCTGGAGCTGCACCTGGAACGCGCGCGGATCGATCTCGGCGAGAAGCTGCCCCTCCTTCACGAGCTGGCCTTCCTCGAAGAGCACGCGTACGAGCTCGCCGTCGACGCGCGTCTTCACGGCGACCGTGCGCAGCGGCGTCACGGTGCCCAGGCCGTTGACGATGACGTCGATGTCTCCTTGCGTCGCGGCCATGGCAACGACCGGCGTCGGCCCGCCCTGGCCGCCGCGCGGCCCGCCCTTGGTGGCGCCGGCGGCGGCCGCGGGCGAGGGCGCCATGCGCCACTGCCAGTAGTAATAGCCGCCCACGGCGAGAGCCGCGATGAGCACGATGCCGACGGTTGTTTTCGCTGCGCGCATTTAGAGCTCCAGCTTGTAGCCCACGCCGTAGATGGAGTGCACCAGCTCCTGCCCTGGGCGCGCTTCCTCGAGCTTGCGGCGCAGGTTCTTGACGTGCGCGTCCACCGTGCGGTCGGTGACCACGCGATGGTCCGCGTACAGGTGCTCGAGCAGCTTGTCGCGCGAGAAGACGCGCCCCGGTGTGGAAGCAAGCGTGCGCAGCAGGCGAAATTCCACCGGCGTCAGGTCGAGCTCGCGGCCATCGAGCGTGGCGCGGTGGCGCTCCTCGTCGAGCATCAGGCTGCTGGCTATCGGCATGCGGCCGCGCCGCAGGATCGCCTTTACGCGCGCGACGAGCTCGCGGGCGCTGAAGGGCTTGCACACATAGTCGTCGGCGCCGAGGTCGAGGCCGATCAGGCGATCGATCTCCTCCACGCGCGCGGTGACCATTACGATCGGAATGTCGCTGAACGTGCGCAGCTCGCGGCAGATGTCCAGGCCGTCGCGCCCGGGGAGCATGAGGTCGAGCAAGATAAGGTCCGGCGCGTGCGCGCGCACCCATGGGACGACCTCGAGGCCGTTCGCGATTGAATGCGATTCAAAACCCTCGGCGCGGAGGTAATCGGCCTCGAGCGCGGCGAGCTTGGCCTCGTCCTCGACGATCAGAATCTTCTTCACGCCGCCACCGGGAGCGAGACCGCGATGCGCAGGCCGCCGAGCGGCGAAGGCGAGGCGGCGATGTCGCCGCCGTGCGCGGCGGCGATGCTGCGGCAGATCGCGAGGCCGAGCCCGCTGCCGCCGTTGGCGCGGCTGCGCGACTCGTCCACGCGATAGAAGCGCTCGAAGAGCTGCGGCAGCGCCTCGGCGGGCACGCCCGGCGCCGAGTCTTCGAACTCGACCACCACGCGCTCGCCGTCGCGCCGCGCGGCGACGCGCACGCGGCCGCCCGGGTCGGTGTAGCGCGTCGAATTCTCGAGCAGGTTGCGAAACATCTGCCGCAGGCGATCGGCATCGCCAAACACGGGCGCCGAGCCATTCCAGGCGGTCTCCACCGCGAGCGAGCGCTCGGCGAGCCGATCGCGGTGCGATTCGAGCGCCTGCGCGACGAGCGGCACGACATCGAGCGTCTGCTTGCGATAAGCGAGCGCGCCGCTGTCGGCGAGCGCGAGCTGGTTCACGTCGTCGACCAGCTTGCCGAGCGCGTTGACCTCGGCGCGCAGCGAAGCGAGCGACTCGCGCGTGAGGGGCCGCACGCCGTCTTCCAGCGCCTCGAGCTCGCCGGAGAGCACCGCGAGCGGCGTGCGCAGCTCGTGCGACACGTCGGCCATGAAGCGCCGGCGCAGCTGCTCATTCCTCTCGAGCGCCTGCGCGAGGCGGTTGAAGTCGTCGGCGAGCCGGCCGAGCTCGTCGGATGAGCGCACATCGACGCGGGTGGCGTAGTTGCCGGCGGCAAGGCGATGCGTCGCCTGGGCGACGCGCTTCAGCGGCTGCAGGAAGGCACGCGCCAGCACCAGGGCCACGACCGCCGCCACGGCGAGCGCGAGGCCGGCGATGATCCACGAGGCGCGCAGCTGCTGCTGCTGGAAGGTGAGATCGGCCGCGGTGGAAAGGCGCCGTTCCGGCGTGCGCGCGATCCAGCCGACCACGCGGTCATCGACAACCACCGGGCGCACGGCCGCCTCGTCGCTCAGCTCCGGATTGCCGATCACCGGACGGCGCTCGGCGTCGAGCAGCGTCAGGCGCTGCACCGTCTGGGGCGGCGCCGCGAGCGCGCGCAGGCGTCCATAGTCGCCCTGCAGGAAGTTCCAGTCGCCGGTGCGGCGGTACTCGTCCGCCAGGCGCCCGGCGAAAGCGTCCAGGCTCTGCGACTGCACGTGGTTCAGGTAGCCGAAGAATCCCGACTGGAAGGAGACCCGCGTAGCGACAGCCATCGCGGCCGCCACCACGGCACTCGCCGCGAGGATGGCGAAGAACAGCTTGAGGGTGATGCCCGGCCTCATCCGGCGCATGGTGCGGCGCTGCGCCACGGCGATCAATCGTGCAGTCGCGTTACCGGGGCATTTTTCACTGGTTCTTCATAGTTGCCCTCCCACCGGGCGGCTGCTAGAACGCAGCCAATGGCACAAGACCGAGCGGCTGATGCCGCGCGAGCGCGGCGCGCGGTGGCGCTGGATCCGCGCGATCGCGTCAGCTGGCACAACCTAGCCGCTGCCGAGGGGGATCTCGGGAATGCCCGCGAAGCCGAGCGTGCGGCCCGGCGCGCGCTCGAGCTCGGGATTGCGGCGCCCGAAACGCGCGTGGTGCTGGCGCGCGCGCTGCAGGACCTTAACCGCCTGAGCGAGGCCGAGCGCATGTTCGAGGAGGCGATCGCGCTGCGGCCGAGCTATGCCGAAGCGCACCGCGACCTCGCTCAGCTGCGCTGGATGCGCACCGGGCAAACCGACGCGGCGCTCAGGTCGCTCGATGCGGCGCTCGCGCGTGCACCGCAGGAGGCGATGCTCCATCTTGTGCGTTCCATCGCGCTGGAATTCATCGGCGACGAGCTGGGGGCATTGGCGAGCGCGGAGGCGGGGCTTGCGCGCGCACCCCATGACTTGCAGCTCCTGCGGCAGGCGGCACATCTTTGCGCACAGATGCGACAAAGCGAACGGGCCGTCGGCTTTGCGCGGCACGCTGTCGCGCTCGCTCCGGATCTCGCCCCGGTGCAGATCATCCTTTGCGAAGCACTGCTCGCCTGCGGTGATCTTAAGCAGGCGGCCGCCGTCTCTGAACGCATCTGCGCGATGGATCCGCTCGACCAGCATGCCGTCGCGCTGCGTGCGACGACATGGCGCCTGCGCGGCGATCCGCGTTACGAGCTGCTGAACGACTACGCGCGGCTCATCGGTGCCGAGCTCCTCGACGTCCCCAAAGGCTGGAGCAGCCTGCCCAGTTTCCTCGATGAGCTCGCGGCTGATCTCGCCGCGCTGCATCGCTATCGTGCGCACCCGTTCCAGCAATCGGTGCGCGGGGGTGGCCAGCTGCCGCTCAACGCACGGGAGATGAGCCGCCGTACGCTGCAGGCGCTGTTCGCCTGCTTCCGGGACGCCGTGCAGCGCCACCTCGCGCGGCTTGGGTCGGGCAGTGATCCGTTCACATCGCGCAACACCGGTCGCTTCGGCTTCGCCGGCGCATGGAGCGTGCGCCTCGCCGCGGGCGGCCACCACGCCGACCATGTGCACCCGCGCGGCTGGCTGTCATCAGCCTTCTACGTTGCCCTGCCTCCGGTTATTCGGGCCGAGGACGGGACACGGGCGGGCTGGTTTCGGCTCGGCAGGCCGGGCATCGCGACGACACCTCGGCTCGACGCGGACCATTACATAACGCCTGAAGCCGGCAAGCTGCTGCTCTTTCCGTCATACATGTGGCACGGCGTCGAGCCGTTTCAGAGCGTGCAGCCGCGCTTGACGGTCGCTTTTGACGCCGTACCTCAAGCCTGAATCGTCGCGGCGAGGACGTTCTGGATCAGCGCGAGCTGGGCGGGCAAGCACACCCGCCGCCAGTCGAAGTGCTCCACGGCAGTGCGGCGGGCACCGGCCCGGATGCGATCAGCATCCGGCCTCGCGAGCGCCTCATCTACACGCGCGGCAAGGTCGGCCGGCGACCCATATTCGTACAGCAGGCCGTTATCTTCCTCGCGCAGCACTTCCTCCACCGGCGGCGTGCGCGAACCGACGATGAGGCAGCCGGCGGCGAGCGCGTCGATGAAAGACCAGGACAGCACGAACGGGAACGTGCCGTAGACGTGCACGCTCGAGCGCCGCAGCAGCTCGATGTACTGCGCATACGGCAGCATGCCGGCGAAGGTGATGCGCGATAGGTCGAGCCGGCCTCCCAGCTCGTGCAGCAGCGCGCTGCGGTAGCTCGCGCCATCAGCGCGTCGGCTTGCGTACGCTACGGTGTCAGAGCCCGCAACGACGATGCGCGCTTCGGGCCGGCGCCGCTGGATCTCGGGTAAGGCGCGCATGAAGACATGGAAGCCGCGCGCGGGCTCGAGGCTGCGCGTCGCGAACGTGATGAGCGGCTCGGCGCGCGCCGGTTCTCCAGGGGTGATGAGATCGGTGTCGACACCATCGTGGATGACCGCGATCTTCGGCTGACAGTTCGCCGGGAATTGAGCGCGTTGCCATTGCGTCGGCGCCCAACCGGCATCGGCCGCTTCCAATGCGGCGATGATGCGCGCATTGTGCTCGCTGCGGGTCTGGGCGTCGTGCAAGACCGCAAGCTCGATCGCCTCGTCGTCGATTGCAGGGGCGTTGTAGAACCATTCGCAGTACACGATGAGCTTCGCCCGCTCGAACACCGCCCTGAGATGAACCGCCTCGCCCCAGGATGCGTGCGCGATGATCAAATCCGGCTGCAGGCCCTTGTCACGCAGCTCGCGAGCGGCGCTCTCCACGGCTTTCGCCCGGCGCTCGAACACCTCGAAATCCGCCAGGCGGTCGTCCTCATCGAACCGGTAGCCCAGCGCGTGGATGCTCTTCGCCTGCAGCCACGCTTCCCTGCCGCGAAGAAAAGCGCGATCGCCAAGCGCGACGACGGCGACGCCGGGTTGTGCGGCGAGGTACGGCGCGAGGCGGGTGAATTGCGCGGGGAACGACTTGTGGACAAAAAGAATCCGCACGCGGGCATGTTAGCGATTGCGCGGCGGCCGGGCACGCCGCTATACTCCGCGTCCCGATGAACCGCACCGCCAAAAATATTGCTTGCTCGCCGATGCGCGGCGCGGATCGTCGTTCTCCCGTCGTGCCGCTGAGCGGCAAAGACTGAC
The DNA here is from genome assembly GCA_035689325.1 of Burkholderiales bacterium. Classification (GTDB taxonomy): domain Bacteria; phylum Pseudomonadota; class Gammaproteobacteria; order Burkholderiales; family SG8-39; genus SCGC-AG-212-J23. Next base: position 22,488 of record DASSLQ010000180.1, read on the forward strand.
CCGCCGGGCCGATCGCCCGCCGGGAGTTCGAGGCGGGACGAGAGGCCAAAAGCCGCAACTCTTCCCGTCTCGCGCAACGCGCGACGCGCAGTCGCGCCTGGGAAAGAACAAGATGTTGAACGGACTATGGCGCAACGCCGACTTCGTGAGGCTGTGGACCTCGCTCACGATCACGCACTTCGGCGGCCAGATCACGCTGCTCGCGCTGCCGCTGACGGCGGCGCTCTTGCTCGAGGCGACGCCGTTCGAGATGGGCGTGCTCACCGCGCTCGAGTCGGTGCCGTTCGCGCTGTTCGGCTTGTTCGCCGGCGTGCTGGTGGACCGCGCGCCGAAGCTACCGATCATCGTCTGGGCCGATATCGCGCGCGGCGCGGCGCTGCTCGCCGTGCCGCTCGCTGCATGGGCCGGCGTGCTGTCGATGGGCGTGCTCTACGCCGTCGGTTTTCTCGTCGGCACAGGCTCGGTGCTGGGCTGGCCGGCGTACCAGGTGTTCATGACCGAGCGCGTCGGGCGCGAGCGGCTCGCCGAAGCGAACGCCAAGATCGGCATCAGCGACTCGGCAGCGCAGCTTATCGGTCCCGGGCTCGCGGGCGCGCTGATCCAGTGGCTGACCGCGCCTTTTGCGATCCTGCTCGACGCCGTCTCGTTCTTCGCCTCGGCGTGGATCCTGCGCGGCATCCCGCCGGGCGAGAACGATGCGCCGAAAATGCGCGCACGCAGCATCGGCGTCGAGATCCGCGAGGGACTCGCCGAGATCTGGCACAACGCCACGCTGCGCGCGCTCGCCTGGTCGATCGCCGTCTGGCAGCTCTGCCGCCATGCGTACTTCGCGATGGTGGTGTTGTTCGCGGCACGCGAGCTCGGCTTCTCGCCGGGGCGCGTCGGCGCGCTTTGGATGCTTTCAGGGGTCGGTTCGCTCGCGGCGGCGGGCGCGGTCGCGCCGCTCAACCGGCGCTACGGCTTCGGGCCGACGCTGCTCGCCGGCATGCTCGGCACCGGCATCGCATGGCTCGCGCTCGGCGCCACGAGCGGCAGCACAACGGTTGCTTCGATCCTCTTCGGATTGGGGCTGGCGGCGCTCGACTTCAGCGGCATGGTGTTCTTCATCAACTATCTGACGCTGCGCCAGGCGGCGGCGCCGGATGCGCTGCGCGGACGCGTCATTGCCACGATGATCTGCCTCACCGTGGCGACCGCGCCGCTCGGCGGTCTCGCCGGCGGCTGGATCGCGGAGCACGCGGGTTTGCGCGCGCCGATGTTCTTCGCCGGTGCGGGCGCAATACTGCTGGTCGTGCTGGCGGCCTGGACCTCGCCGCTGCTCAGGCTGCGCTCGCTCGACGAAGTCGAGCCGCGGCGCGTGGAGAGCGTTGCCGAAGAGCTTGCCGGCTAGCAGAAACCGCCACGGCAGGCACTGCCTGCGTTCGAGCGCCGCATTTCGTCTTCCCAGGCCGATTTGCTGCCCTCGGAGACGCTGCCCGCTCCGTCATCGTCGTGCACGGGCAGGCGGCTGCCGGTGACATAGCGGTCGTGCGGCTTCGGCGCCGGCACCGCCGGCGTCGCTGCTGGTGTCGCTGCTGTCTGCTGTTCCGGCGTAGCGCAGCCGTATGCGGTTACACAGATGGCAAGTAAGGCGAGCCGCAGACGCATCAAGCCTCCCCAGGCAGTGAGAGCCGCACCCTAAGGTATCCGGCTCCTTAGTTGAACCGCGGGCCTGTGAAACGCCCGCGGTCGCATTGTCACATAACCAGCTAGCGGCAGGCTTGCGCCAACACCAGAGGCGCGGCCTTCGCGCTCGGCGGATAGCCGAGCGTAGCCATCGCCCATACCAGCGAGAAAGAGACGCTCAATGCCGTCCCGGCAGCGACGAGTCTGGCAATCATGTGCTACCTCCGTAACTGTCTTGCGGGCTATAGACGGTTACAGGATAAGGGCTGATAATGTAACCTGTCAAGCGCTTTTTAGTGGTTATGGATTACGCCGCCGCCTACGAGAAAACGCGCGCCAAGCCTTACGCAGAGACCTTTCGCTGCCCGGGTGGCGAGCTGTGCCTCGATTTCTGCAACACCGGCCAGGACGTGCGCGGCACCGGTAAGGCCGAGGACGAGTGGCTCAGCGACTTCGGCGAGCTCGTCGCGTGGCTGCACGCCGCGGGGGCAGTGACGGCAAAGCAGGCGAGCGCGCTGCGCGCGGCGGCTGAGCGTGCGCCGGAAGCGGCGCAGCGCGTCTGGTCGCGCGCCTTACGCTTTCGTGAAGCACTGGCGCGCGCACTGCTGGCAAAGGCGCAGGGCCGTGCTCCATTCACCGACGATCTGGAGCTGATCGAGCAGGAATACGCTCGTAGTGCGCGCTATGCGCGGCTCGCGCCGGCGGAGGAGGGCTTCCGCTGGGCGCTGCCCGCGGATGGCGATGAACTGGATCTGGCGCTGCGACCGCTGGTCGAGTCGGCGGTGTCGCTCATGACCTCGGCGCGCATGGCGCGCCTGCGGCGCTGTGGCAACGCCAGCTGCTACTGGTTATTCTTGGACGAGACGAAGAACGCGAGCCGCCGCTGGTGCGAGATGGCGAGCTGCGGCAACCTGATGAAAGTGCGCCGCCATCGCGCGCGGGCAAAGCGCGCTACGAAGTCCGGCTGAGGCGCAGCACCCACAGGCGCGCGAGCGCCGCCGCGCCGTCGGTGCCCTGCACGCTCTTGAACATCTGCACCGCCCTCTCGTTCTGGCCGGCGAGGTGATAGGCGTAGGCAAGTTGCAGCTTCGCATGATCCGGCCGTCGGAAGCCGCCGCCAAGCTTGATGCCTTCCTGCATCATCGCCAACCCCTTGTCCGCCTTGCTGTGCAGCACGAAGTTGAAGCCGTCGTTGAATAGCGCCTTGCCGTCCCTCGCCGGCTCCTGCTTCTCGGCCTCCGCGATGTTCTTGCGGTCCTGCGCGAGGTTCTTCGCCGCGAGGTCCTTCAGCCGCTTGTGCCGCGATGCCTCCGGCCCCGTGCCAAGCACGCCTGCGGCAAAGCCCTTGTCGATGACCTTCGTGGCTTCGGCGGGAAAGCCCTCGATCAGCGAAAGCTGCGCAAAGTCGAGATATTCGTCGGCCTTCTGCAGCAAGCCCAGGTCGAACCTGAGCCGTGCGACGTCGATTTGCAGACGATCGTTGAACCCGGAGCGAGTGACGACGTTGTAGATCGCGTTCTGCCAGTACTCGCGCTTCGGGTGGTAGGCGACGAGTTTCTCGATTGTGCGTCCGTAGCCCGCTGTGTCCTTGCTCTGCAGATAGGCGTTCGCCAGGAGCTGCAGCTGGTCCTCGGGTGGCGTCTTGCCGGCACGCTCCTCGGCTTCCAAGTCGTTCGCCATCTCGCGTGCCGCGGCACCGTAGTTGCCGCCGAGATACAGCGACTGGACATAGATCATGTGAACCGACTTGTCAGAACCCCCGTACTGGAAGTAACGCGTGGCTGCGGCGGCGGCCTTGCTGTATTCCTTGGCCGCGTAGTACTGGGCGGCGGCCACTGCGAGCAGTTGCGGGCGATCGGCCTGCGGTGCAGAGGAGGAGTTGGCCGCGCTCTCCAGCGCGGCGCCGGCTGTTGCGCTCTCGCCGGCGCCGGCGGCCGCCTGGCCAAGCACGCGCGTCACCAGATACGTCTCATATGGCGTCTTGTTCGGCACCTCTTGCGCCTCGCGCGCGCGGGCGAGGGCCTCCTTGCCGCGCTTCGCCTTGAGCGCGTCGATCGCCGCCTGCAGCGGCTTGCCGACCTCCGGACGCACAGCGGGCGGCTTCTCCTGCGCGATTGCCGGAGCGACAACGACCAAGAAAGCGAGGAGGAGTGCGCGCATCGTCAGCGGACGAACTGCTCGTGGCCGATGATGCCAAGCTTGGTCAAGCCCAGGCGCTGCGCCGAAGCCATGACCATGGCGACGTTGCGGTACTTGACGAGCTTGTTCGGGCGCAAGTGGATCTCGGGCTGCTCCGCCATCGCTGCGGCGCCGCGCATGCGATTCTCGAGCTCCGCCCGTGTCGCGACCTGCTCGCCGTTCCAGATGATCGTGCCGTCGAAGTCGACGTCGATCGTTACCACCTGCGGCTTCGTGATCTGCGAGGGCGGCTTGCCGATGGGCATGTTGAGCTTCACCGCGTGCGTCTGGATCGGGATGGTGATGATGAGCATGATGAGCAGCACCAGCATCACGTCGATGAGCGGCGTGGTGTTGATGTCCACCATCACATCGGCTTGCTTGGCCGCGCTGCCAACGGTCATTGCCATGCTGCCTCCTTACCCGCTCCGCGGCGGCGGCTCGGTGATGAAGCCGATCTTGAGGATGCCGGCGCGCTGGCAGTCGTACACCACGCGGCCGACGAACTCGTAGCGGCCTTCGCGGTCGCCGCGGATGTGCACTTCGGGCTGCGGCTTGCGTACCGCCACTTCCTTCAGCCGGTTGAAAAGCTCGCGGTCGTCGACGAA
>DASSLQ010000181.1:0-21635 GCA_035689325.1 Burkholderiales bacterium
TACTGAAGCGCGGCGCGCAGCCCGTGCTGCGCGAGAATTACAAGACCGACAACGGCAACCTGATCCTCGACTGCCACGGCCTTGCGCTGCTCGATCCACCGGCGATGGAAGCGGAGCTCAACAACATCGCCGGCGTGGTGACCAACGGCATCTTCGCGCGGCGGCCGGCGGACGTGCTCCTGCTGGCGGGCGAAAACGGGGTCAGAACAATCTCGCCGAAATGAGGTTGCGGGCGGAAACCTCGCCCGCGGAGCCGCTCCGCGGGCATGCCGCTTCAGGAAATCATGCCCCGGGCGCCGGCATCCGCGACCGCGGCGGCGAGATCGCCGTTGGCCAGCGCCCCCATAGCCGCGAGCTGGATCGGCATGGAGCAGCCAAGGAGCCTGGTGAACCGGGTGGTCATCACGCTACCCTCCGCGCCGGCTTCGGAAGAATCAGCTCGCCGCGTGCGCCGTGAGCACGTCGGCCACGCAGGCGGTGAGCCGCTTGGCGTAATCGATGTGCAGGAACTCGTTCGGCCCGTGCGCGTTGGAGTGCGGGCCGAGCACGCCGGTGATGAAGAACTGCGCCTGCGGGAACCTGTCGCCGAGCATTGCCATGAACGGGATGGTGCCGCCTTCGCCCATCCACATCGCGCTCGCGCCGTAGTGGCGGCGTGACGCCTCTTCCACCGCGCGCTCGAGCCAGGGCGCCGTCGGCGGCGCGTTCCAGCCGGTAGCGGCTTGGCCGTACTCGTAGCGCACGCTTGCTCCGTAGGGCGGATCGGCCTCCAGCAATTGCTTCACCCGTTGCGCGGCGCGCTCCGCCTTCACCGTCGGCGGCAGGCGCAGCGACAGCACGAGCTCGGTCTTCGGTCGCAGCACGTTGCCGGCGCTCGCGGGCTCGGGCAGGCCGTCGGCGCCGGTGATGGCGAGCATCGGACGCCAGGTGCGGTTCAGGATCAGCTCGGCGATGTCGCTCGCCATCGGGCGCATGCCGCCGGCGAACGGGAACTTGCGCCACACCTGTTCGCCGAGCACTTTCGCGGCGTTGCGTGCCTGCTGCTTGCGTTGCTCCGGAATGCTTCCATGCAGCGCAGCGTCTTTCACCATGCCGGTGCCGGAGTCGTCGATGCGGTCGAGCAACGCGCGCGCGATGCGGAAGCTCGACGCTACTACGCCGCTCGCGTCGCCGGAATGGACCCCTTCCGTAAGTACCTCTACCGTCAGCACGCCATTCACCAGACCGCGCAGCGACGCCGTGCCCCAGAGCTGCTCGTAGTTGCCGCAGCCCGAGTCGAGCCCGATGACGAGCGAGGTCGTGCCGATGCGCGGTGCGAGCGCCTCGAGATACGCCGGCAAATCGTAGCTGCCGCTTTCCTCGCAGCATTCGATGAGGATCACGCAGCGCCGGTGCGGCCGCTTCTCGGCCTGCAGCGCGCGGATTGCCGCGAGCGCGCAGAACACTGCGTAGCCGTCATCCGCGCCGCCACGCCCATAGAGCTTGCCGTCCGCGATCACCGGCGTCCATGGACCGTAGCCTGCGCGCCAGCCGGTCATCTCCGGCTGCTTGTCGAGATGCCCGTAGAGCAGCACGGTATCGGCCGATTTCTGGGTGCCCGGCACTTCGATGAAGAGGCAGGGCGTGCGCGCTCCCAGCCGCACGGTCTCGAGCTTCATGCCGGCGACGGCGTTGCGCTCGCACCATGTGGCCGCGAGGCGCGCTGCCTCGTCGATGTAGCCGTGTGCCTGCCAGTCCTTATCGAAATGCGGCGACTTGGCCGGGATGCGGATGTACTCGATCAGCGTCGGGACGATGGCGTCCTGCCAGAACTCGGAGATATTCATCAGAAGATATCCAGCGTTGGGAATCGGGATTCTGCGCGCAGGCAATCGTGAAGATACACCGCGACGCCCGCATCGCCCGTCCACAGCGAATAGCGGCCTTGGCCATACTTGCGCCGTGCGTCGCGATATTGGTCGATCGCCGTCATGGCAAAGGCGCGCGCACGCTCGAGCCAGCGCGCCTCGCCGGTGAGCTTGAAGAGCTTGAGGAACGCGTAGCCGTTGCCGGCCGTGCCATGGCACAGGTTCGGCCCCTTGGAGAGCGGCCCGGCGTGCCAGGCGAGCTCGCCCGCGCGCACCAGCAGGCGCTCGAGCTCCGGCGACATGAACGGCGCATCGGCGAAGCTCGTGACGACGCCCGGCGCGCCGTGGCACCACTGGACGAGCATCGGCGCGTCATCCTCGGCTCCCGCCGGCCAGTTGACGCGGTTTTCCGCTTCGTGCGCGTTCAGCGTGAGCGTTCGAAATGCCGCGTCCGCGACGCGGCTACGCTGCGCGGCGTCGAGCCAGTCCCAGCCGCGTATGAGCGCGAGCATGTGCCCCGCGAACCCGTGCGCCGGCCCGAGGTAGAGCCGGTGCTCGCCATAGAGCTCCTGCACGCAGAGCGGCCCGTGCGCCGTGTCCTGGAATGCGGCGAGCAGCCGCTCGGCTTGCCGCGCGTAGAGCTCGCGCTCGCCGAGGAACACCGCGGCGAGCATCGTGCCGGGCATGCCCCACAGCAGCTCTTTCGGCGGCAGGCGCAGATTGTTCGCGATGCGCTGCTGGAGCCGCTCGCGCTCGCCGGCGAGCAGCAGTAAGCCGACATCCCCCATGAGGAACGAGGCATGTTCGGGATACGCCTCAAAGGAGGCGTATTCGCGCGCATTGCGCTCTGCGAGCACCTCGTAATCGACCTCGAGCGCGTGGCCGAGATAGCGCAGTGCCCACAGCACGCCGGTCGCGCCGAAGTAAAGCGTAGTGCCGCCATCGCGAGCGCCATCGTCGAGCGGATGTGCCGGCCAATAGCGCCCGGCGTCGAACGCGGCGCGCGCCTCGTGGATGATTTCATTGATGGCGGCACCGGCTGCGCCGGAGTCCCACGTGCTGCTCGAGAGTGGCGCATGGCGCGCCGGATCGAAGAGACGGCGCGACGCCGTGGCCTGCCTTACTTCTCTGGCGGAACGTAGCCCGAGGCGACGTCGGCGCCCGCGCCGAAGAAATGCCGCTCGGTCTGCTCCATCAGGTATTTGCGCGCGCGCGGATCGGCGAGATTCAGGCGGTTCTCGTTCACAAGCATGGTTTGCTGCTTGAGCCACTGCGACCAAGCTTCCTTCGAGACGTGCTCCCAGATGCGCTTGCCGAGTTCGCCCGGGTACGGCGGGAATTCGAGGCCTTCGGCCTCGCGGCCGAGCTTGACGCACTTCACCATCCGAGCCATCGATTTATTATAGGCGCTTCAAAAACACCTTCGAACCGCGCCGCCAGTTATAGAGCGCCTGACGTTGCGCAGGCAGCGCGTCGACGTCAGCGGGCCGGAAGCCCTGCTCTAGAAACCAGTGCGCGGCGTGCGTCGTGAGCGCGAAAACCTTGCGCAGCTTGAGCCCCTTGGCACGCTCTTCGCAGGCATGCAGCAGTCGCTCGCCGTAACCCGCGTCGCGATATTCGGGCGCCACCGCGAGACACGCGAACTCGGCGCTCTTCGCGTCGGCAAACGGATAGAGCGCCGCGCAGCCGCGGATCGCGCCATCGTGCTCCACGACGACGAAGTTGCCGATCTCGGCCTCCAGCAGCTCGCGGCTGCGCTTCACCAGCGTGCCCTCGGCTTCGAGCGGCTCGATCAGCGCCAGCATCCCGCCGACGTCCTCGATGCGTGCCGGTCGCAGCTTCTCCAGCGCATCCGCCGTGATCATCGTGCCAACCCCGGTGTGCGTGAAGAGCTCGAGCAGGAGCGACCCGGGCACGCGGCGCGAGAGCAGGTGCGCCCGACCGACGCCGGCGGCGAGCGCGCGCACGCCGTGCTCGATGGCACGCGTCGTCTGGGCCGTGAGATCGCCTTTGCGCATCAGTGCTTCCGCTTCATGCGCGGTGAGCTCGCTCACCACGTTCCCGCGCCGGTCGAGCGGCAGCCGGTCGGTGAACATCAGGAGCTTTTCGGCGCGCAGCGCTGCGGCCACGTTCTCGGCCACGTCCTCCCACGCCAGGTTGAAGACCTCGCCGGTGGGCGAATAGCCGACGTGCGCGACGAGCACCACCTCGCCATCGTCGAGCGCACCGCGGATCGCACCCGCGTCCACCTTGCGTACAGCCCCGGTGAACTGGAAGTCGATGCCCTTGCGCACGCCGATGGGGCGCGCGGTCATGAAGTTGCCGGAGTTGACGCGAATCTGCGCGCCCGCCATGGGCGAGCTCGGCAGGCCTTGCGAAAGCACTGCCTCGATTTCGATGCGCAGCAGGCCGGCGGCGTTCTTGACCGCGGTGAGCGCCGCCTCATCGGTGATGCGCAGGCCCTGCGCGTAGCGCGAGCGCACGCCCTTCGCCTTCAGCTCGGCCTCGATCTGCGGCCGCGCCCCGTGCACCAGCACGAGCCGGATGCCGAGCGCCGCCAGCAGGTTCAGGTCGTGGACGAATGCGAGGAAGCGCGTGCGCTCGGTGAAAAGCTCGCCGCCGAAGGCGACGACGAATGTGCGCCCGCGGAAGGCGTGCACGTACGGCGCCACCTGGCGCAGCCAGTGGACGAACGCTTCGGGATGCTGGGGCGTAGCCATTGTATTTTTTTCAAATTGTACGGGCTAATCCACGGCGCGATGGGCGCGCTATGCTTCGGTTCCGGAGGAAGCCAGCAATGAAACTGATCCGCACTCTCTTCATCGTACCCATGCTCGCCGCGGCGCTGCCCGCGGGCGCTGCCGCGAACGACGACACCGACTGGACCGCCTTCGGCAACATGCTGACGCTCGTGCAGACCTTCATGCGCCTCGGCATGCAGCCTAATCCCGATCAGGCGATGGCCGACTTGCTCGCCGGCCGCAACCTCGAGGCGAACCAGGCGATCGCCAGCCTGTTTGCGGGCGCCACCGCCGAGATGCCGGAGGAGTATCGGGCGCGCGTCGCGTCCATGGGCCGGGACATCGCCAGCTACGCGCTGCAGAACCCAGTGTCCTCGACGGCGGCGAGGATCTCGACTGACCGCAGCCTGCAGGCGCGCAAGGATCTCACCGCGATGGGTCTGCGCTACTACGACCATGGCCAGTTTCTCGATGCGGTCAAGCGCAACGACGAGCTTGCCACCGAGCTCTACATCGCTGCGAAAGGTGTCGACCTCAGCGAGCGCGCCTGGAGCGGCCGCACCGCGCTCGACATCGCGCGCGACAACGGCAACACGAAGCTCGCCGAGCTGATCGCTAGAAATCTCCCCGCAGCGCGCTGAGCGCGGCGAGCGCCGCGACCCCGGCCGTCTCGGTGCGCAGCACGCGCGGGCCGAGCCGCGCCGGCACGAACCCCGCGTTTGCAAGCGCTGCCTCCTCCTCGGCGCTGAAGCCGGCCTCGGGCCCGGCGGCGATGGTGAATTCACTCCCCGCCTTGCAAGCGGCGGAGAAGCGCAGCTCCGCCGAGGGCGCGAGCAGGATCCTGGTTCCAGCGGCGCCCCGGTAGTCGAGCGCCGGCACCGGCGCGTGGACCGTCGGAATGCGATTGCGCCCACACTGCTCGCAGGCCGCGATGACCACCTTCTGCCAGTGCGCATGCCGCGCCGCGGCGCGCTCGCCCTTGGGCCGCGCCACCGACGAAGCAGCGAGCAGCGGCTGAATCTCGGCAACGCCCAGCTCGACGCTCTTGCGCACCGTGAAATCCATGCGCTCGCCGCTCGAGATGCCCTGCGCGAGCACCATGCGCAGCGGCGGCTCGCGCTCGATCGCGTGGTGCGCGAGCACGTCGACCAGCACCTTGAGCCGCTCGATCGACGCAATACGCGCGGGGTATTCGCCGCCGCGGCCGTTGAAGAGCGTGACGTCCTCGCCCGCATGCACGCGCAGCACATGCAGCGCGTGATGGGCGCTGTCTTCCGGCAGCAGGCAGCTCAACCCTGCGCGCAGCGCGGTATCGACATAAAAGCGCGCCATGCTAGGATTTTTGCATGAAGGCACCGCACTTCGATCTGTTGGGCGTGGATGGCCGCCGCTACAGCCCGGTCACGGCGCGCGGCGACAAGGGGCTGCTGGTAATGTTCATCTGCAACCACTGCCCCTACGTCAAGGCGGTGCTGGATCGCATCATCCGCGACTCGAGCGAGCTCGGGCCGCTCGGCGTTGGCTCGATCGCCGTCATGCCGAACGATCCGACCGATTATCCCGAGGACTCGTTCGACAACATGAAGCGCATCGCCGCCCAGAAGCGCTTCCCCTTTCCCTACGTGCTCGACGAGACGCAGGACGTGGCGCGTGCCTACGGCGTGGTTTGCACGCCGGAGTTCTATGGCTACAACGCGGCGCTCGAGCTCCAGTACCACGGCCGCCTCGACGCGTCGCGGCGCGACGCGGTGCCGAACGCTAAACGCGAGCTGTTCGACGCCATGGTGCAGATTGCCGCCACGGGCGCCGGACCGAAGGAGCAGCATCCTTCGGTCGGCTGCTCGATCAAGTGGCGGAGCTAGTCAGCCGCCGCACGCCGCGCCACACGAGCCGCAGCAGCAGCACCGCCGCGACGAGGCACGCGGCGAGCAGCACGAAGAAAGCGAGCGGATGTGCCACCGCCAGCCACAGGCCCACCGGCACGAGCGCATCTTCGGAAAGCGACGCCGCCCAGTTCGAGAACGGCTCCGGCGAGAGGTTGATCGCCGCGCGCGCCCCGGCCTTGGCCGCATGCATCGCTGCGGCAACGCTCCCGCCGAGGATTGCGGCCGCCACCATCACGGCGTCGCTCGAGTCGCCGAACGCGAGCGCGGCAAGCGCCGCGCCCGCCGGGATGCGGATGAAGCTGTGCATCGCATCCCAAATGCTGTCGAGCCAAGGGAGCTTGTCCGCGCCGAACTCGACCAGCGTCATCAACCCGCTCGCTGCTAGCACCACGGGGTGCTGCAGCACCTCAAGGTGGCCGGGCAACTCGACCCAGCCCATCGCGGCCGCGAGCCCCACGGCGAAGATCACCGCGTAGGCGCGTAGTCCCGCGCCCCAGGCGAGCGCCAGTGCGATGGCGAGGTCAGGGACGCTCATCTACATCGTCGCGCCCAGCATCCAGGGCGCGAACTCGTCCTCGCCGTAGCCGAACTCCTCGCTCTTGGTTTTCGCGCCGGATGCGGTCTCGAGGATCAGGCGGAAGAAGCGCTCGCCCGCTTCGGCAATGGTTTCCGTGCCGTCGATGATCGTGCCGCAGTTAAAGTCCATGTCGTCTTCCTGGTGCACGAAGAGCGGCGTGTTGGTCGCGAGCTTGAGCGACGGCGCCGGCTTGCAGCCGTACGCCGAGCCGCGGCCGGTGGTGAAGCAGATCATGTTGGCGCCGCCCGCGACCTGGCCGGTGGCCGACACCGGGTCGTAGCCCGGCGTATCCATGTAGACGAAACCCTTCGCGCTCACCGGCTCGGCGTATTCGTACACCGCGACGAGGTTGGTCGTGCCGCCCTTGGCCACCGCGCCGAGCGACTTTTCCAATATGGTGGTGAGGCCGCCCGCCTTGTTGCCCGGCGATGGGTTGTTGTTCATCTCGTTTCCCATGCGCTGGGTGTACTCCTCCCACCAGCGGATGCGCGCGATCAGCCTTTCCCCGACCTCGCGGCTCACCGCGCGGCGCGTGAGCAGATGCTCGGCGCCGTAGATCTCCGGCGTTTCCGAGAGGATCGCGGTGCCGCCATGGCGCACGAGCAGGTCGACCGCCGCGCCGAGCGCCGGGTTCGCGCTGATGCCCGAATAGCCATCCGAGCCGCCGCATTGCAGGCCGAGAACGAGGTGTGAGGCGGGCACTGGCTCGCGCTTCACCTTGTTCGCCTCCGGCAGCATCTCCTTTACGCGCGCGACGCCGTTCTCCACCGCCTTGCGCGTTCCGCCCTTCTCCTGGATGGTGAACGCGCCCAGCTTGTCGCTCCTCTTCAATCCCTGCGCGGCCATCAGCATGTTGATCTGGTTCGCCTCGCAACCCAAGCCGACGATCTGCGTCGAATAAAAGTTCGGATGACGCGCGTAGCCGGCGATGGTCCGGCGCAGGACATCGGTCGGCTCGCCTTCGCTCGCCATGCCGCATCCCGTCTTGTGCGTGAGCGCGACGACGCCGTCGACATTCGGATAGTCGTCAAGCCGGTTCTTGTAGTGCTCGGCGATCATGCGCGCCACCGTTGCCGAGCAGTTCACGCTGGTCAGGATGCCGATGTAATTGCGCGTAGCGACGCGCCCCGCATTTAGTCCGCCCTCGCGCTTGATGCCCATGAAGCTGGCAGGCCGCGCGACGTACTCGGTATCCTTTTTGAGCGCGCAAAAGGCGTAGTCGCGCTGGAAATCGCCCATCGCGATGTTGTGTACGTGCACGTGATCGCCCGGTGCGATCGGCTGCGTGGCAAAGCCGATGATCTGGTTGTAGCGATGCACCGGCCGGCCTTGCGCTACCGCGCGCACCGCGATCTTGTGCCCGGCGGGGATGCGCACCGCGGCGCGCACGTTTTCCTTCTGCACCATGGTGCCGGCCGGCAGCTCGGTGCGCGCGATGACGACATCATCGTTGGCATGCAACCGGATGGTGAGATCAGCAGCTTGCAGCATGTCTACCTCTTCAACGGATGTCCCGGCATCAGCTCGTAGGGATGGACCCAGCCCGGCAGCGACTTGATGCGCTCGAGCCAGGCCGCGATGGCGGGAAACTCAGCCCAGCTTACGCCGAACTCCTCAGGCCAGTACAGGTAGCCGCACAGCGAGAAATCGGCGATGGACGGTGTGTCTCCGACAACGAAAGCGCTACGTTTCAGGTGAAGGTCCAGGATGACGAGCGAGCTCTTTACGCGGCCGCGCAGGAATTCATGCACCTGCGGCTCGCCGACCTTTGCCAGCGTCACCATGTAGCGCAGCGTGGCGATGTAGCTCGTCAGCTTGTGGTTGTCCCAGAGGATCCAGCGCAGCACTTCGAGCCGGTCGTCGCCCCGGAACTTGCCGAAGTGATCGGCCAGGTAGTGCAGGATCACGCCGGACTGGGTAAGACGCCTGCCGTTGTGCTCGAGCACCGGCACTTCACCCATTTCGTTGATCTTCGCCCGATAGTCTGGCGTGCGTGTTTCGCCGTTGAAGAAATCGACGAAGCGCGGCTTCCATTGGGCGCCGCACAGATTGAGCGTCAGCGCGGCTTTGTAGGCGTTGCCCGACTGGGCGAAGCAGTACAGCGTGAAATCAGTGGTTGTCACGAGGGACGAAGGCGCCGCTCTTGCCGACCAGGAAATCGAGATCGGCGCCGTCGCTCGCCTGCAGCACGTGGTCGACGTAGAGCTTCCAGTAGCCGCGCTCGAGCGGCGGTTTCGGCGGTTGCCAGCGCGCGCGGCGCGCAGCGAGCTCGCTCTCGCTTACGAGCAGCTGTAACTTGCGCTGTGCGACATCCAGCTCGATCTCGTCGCCATTGCGCACCAGCGCGAGCGTGCCGCCCGCGGCGGCTTCCGGCGAGATGTGGAGCACCACCGTGCCGTACGCGGTGCCGCTCATGCGCGCATCCGAGATGCGCACCATGTCGGTAATGCCCCGCTGCAGGACTTTCGGCGGCAGCGGCATGTTGCCGACCTCCGCCATGCCCGGATAGCCCTTCGGGCCGCAGTTCTGCAGCACCATGACGGAGCGCTCGTCTATTTCGAGCTGCGGGTCGTCGATGCGGCGGTGAAAATCTTCGATGCTGGAAAAGACGACGGCGCGGCCGCGATGCTTCATCAGCGCCGGCGTCGCGGCGGAGGGCTTGATGATGGCGCCGTCCGGGCAGAGGTTGCCGCGCAGCACCGCGATCCCCGTGTGTTGCTTGAACGGCGAACGGAACGAGTGAATCACGTCGCGGTTCCAGCACTCGGCGTTCCGGACGTTGTCCCACATGGTCTGCCCGTTCACCGTGAGCGCGTCCTTGTGCAGGAGGTTGTTTTCGCCCAGCTCGCGCAGCACGACCGGGAGGCCGCCGGCGTAGCAGAAGTCCTCCATCAGGTACTTGCCGTTCGGCATCAGGTTGACGAGCGTGTGCACGCCGCTGCCCGCGCGGTCCCAGTCATCGAGCGTCAGCTCGACGCCGATGCGCCGCGCGATGGCGATGAGATGGATCACGGCGTTGGTCGAGCCGCCGATGGCGGCGTTGGCGCGGATCGCATTCTCGAACGCCTGCTTGGTCAGGATTTGCGACAGCCGGATGTCGTCCTTGACCAGTTGAACGATGCGCCGGCCCGCCATGCGCGCGAGCACGTTGCGGCGCGCGTCGACGGCCGGAAAAGCCGCGTTGCCCGGCATGCCGACGCCGAGTGCTTCCACCATCGAGGCCATGGTCGACGCCGTGCCCATCGTCATGCAGTGCCCGTGCGAGCGATGCATGCAGGATTCGGCTTCGTGGAACTCGTCGAGCGTTATTTTTCCCGCGCGCAAGTCTTCGGACATCGACCAGACGTTGGTGCCCGAGCCGATGTCGTGGCCACGGTACTTGCCCGACAGCATCGGGCCGCCGGAGACGAAGATCGCCGGCAGATCGACGCTCGCCGCGCCCATCAGGATCGAAGGCGTGGTCTTGTCGCAGCCGCCGAGCAGCACCACGCCGTCGAGCGGGTTGCCGCGGATCGATTCCTCGGCGTCCATGCTCGCGAGGTTGCGGTAGAGCATCGCGGTGGGCCTGAGCAGCGTCTCGCCGAGCGACATCACCGGGAATTCGAGCGGGAAGCCGCCGGCTTCGAGGATGCCGTGGCGCACATGGTCGGCGAGCACGCGGAAGTGCGTGTTGCACGGCGTCAGCTCGGACCACGTATTGCAGATGCCGATGACCGGGCGGCCGTCGAACTGATCGTTCGGCACGCCGCGGTTCTTGACCCAGCTGCGGTAGATGAAGCCGTAGATGTCCTGGCGGCTGAACCACTGGGCGCTGCGCCGCTTCTTAGTAGGTGGCACGACCGCCGGAAATATCGAAAACCGCGCCGGTGGAGAACGAACACTCGTCGGACGCGAGCCAGCAGACGAGCGCGGCGATCTCCTCGACCTTGACGAAGCGCCCCATCGGGATCTTGGAGAGCATGTACTGCGCGAACTCGGGCGTGACCTGGTCCAGGATCGCCGTCTGCGCCGCGGCGGGCGTTACGCAGTTCACCAGCACGCCGGTCTTGGCGAGCTCCTTGCCGAGCGCTTTGGTGAATGCGATCAGCCCGCCCTTCGCCGCCGCGTAGGGGGCAGCGTTGGGATTGCCTTCCTTGCCCGCGATCGAGGCGATGTTGACGATGCGGCCGTAACCGGCCTTCACCATGTGCGGCACCACGGCGCGCGAGCAAAGAAAAGGCCCGTTGAGATCGATGTCGATCACGCGCTTCCACTCGCCCACCGGATAGTCGACGACCGGCATGCTCGGGCCGGCGATGCCGGCGTTGTTTACCAGTACGTCGATCCTGCCGAGCTCGCGCAATGTTCTATCGGTCGCGGCCTGCACCGACGGGGCATCGGCGACGTCGACGCGCGGCGAACCATCGAGATCCCAGACTGCGACTTTGGCGCCGGAGGAGCGCAGGCGCTTCGCGATCGCGGCACCGATGCCTTGCGCGCCGCCCGTCACCACTGCGGTGCGGCCGGCGAAATCGAACTCGATCATGGAGACGCGAAGTATAATCGCTGCCCTCCGAGGAAAATCACATGGCTGGACGTCTCGCCGGCAAGACCGCATTCATTACTGCCGCGGCGCAAGGCATGGGCCAGGCAGCGGCGCTGGCGTTTGCGCGCGAAGGCGCGAAGGTATGGGCGACCGACGTTAACGCCCAGCAACTGAAGGCGATCGAGGGGCGCGACGGCATCCGCACGCGGCAGCTCGATGTCACCGACGAGCCGGCGATCGCCCGCATCGCGCAGGAGGTCGGCGATATCGATGTGCTCTTCAACTGCGCCGGGATCGTGCACAACGGCAGCATCCTCGATGCGAGCACGCGGGATTGGGACCAGGCGTTCAGCGTCAACGTGCGCTCGATGTTCCTGGTCGCGCGCGCGTTCCTGCCCGGCATGCTGAAGAAGCAGAAGGGCTCGATCATCAACATGGCGTCGGTCGCCTCCTCGGTGCGCGGGCTGCCCAACCGCTGCGTCTACGGGGCGAGCAAGGCGGCGGTCATCGGGCTCACAAAGTCGATCGCCGCCGACTACGTGCGCCAGGGCATCCGCTGCAACGCGGTCGCGCCGGGCACCATCGATACGCCGTCGCTGCAGGGCCGCATCAATTCGTATGCCGATCCGGTGCAGGCGAGGAAGGATTTCGTCGCGCGCCAGCCGATGGGACGCCTCGGCACTGTCGAGGACATGGTGCCGATCTTCATCTACCTGGCTTCGGACGACTCGCAGTTCGCTACCGGCAACGTTTTTTCGATCGATGGGGGGATGACGATATGAAACTCTGCCGCTACGGCAAGCCGGGCTACGAGAAGCCCGGCATGATCGATGGCGAAGGAAAGCTGCGCGATCTTTCGAAGATCGTTGACAACATCGGGCCGAACGAGATCTCGCCGCGCGGACTGAAGATGCTGACGCGACTGAAGCCCGAGTCGCTGCCGCTCGTGAACGGCACGCCGCGCTATGGCGTGCCGTACGTCGGCATCGGCAAGTTCGTGGCGATCGGGCTCAACTACTCCGACCATGCCAAGGAGGCCGGGCTGCCGATCCCGCCGGAGCCGATCGTCTTCATGAAGGCGACCACCTGCATCAGCGGCCCGAGCGACGAGGTGATCCAGCCGAAGAATTCGACCAAGCTCGATTGGGAAGTGGAGCTCGGCGTGGTCATCGGCACTAGCGCGCGTTACGTCGACGAGGAGTCGGCGCTCAATCACGTCGCAGGTTACTGCATCGTGAACGACGTGTCGGAGCGCTCGTTCCAGATGGCGACGACCCAGTGGGACAAGGGTAAGGGCTTCGACACGGCGGGGCCGATCGGGCCATGGCTCGTCACCACCGACGAGGTCCGCGATCCGCAGACGCTCGACATGAAGCTCGAGGTGAACGGCAGGACGATGCAAAGCGGCAACACGCGCACCATGGTGTTCAACGTGGCGAAGCTGATCTCGCACGTCAGCCAGTACATGACGCTGCTTCCGGGCGACATCATCGCCACCGGCACGCCGCCCGGCGTCGGGCTCGGCATGAAGCCGCCGGTGTTTCTGAAGCCTGGCGATGTGATGCGTCTCACAATCGCCGGTCTCGGTGAGCAAAACCAACGCGTGGTGGCCTACTCGGCCTAACGGTTACTGCGCTGCCGCAAGCCACGCCTAAGGTAAGCTAGGCGCATGAATAAGCGCGCTGAATTCACCGCCAGCCTGGAGCAGTCGGCATTCTGGATGCCGTTCACGTCGAACCGGCAATTCAAGAAAGCGCCGCGCCTCCTCGCCCGTGCCGAGGGCATGTATTACTGGACGCCCGAAGGCCGCCAGATCCTCGATGCGTGCGCCGGGCTGTGGTGCGTGAACGCCGGCCACTGCCGGCCGAAGATCGTGCAGGCGATCCAGAAGCAGGCGGCCGAAATGGATTTCGCCCCGACCTTCCAGATGGGGCATCCGATCGCGTTCGAGTTCGCCGACCGGCTCGCGGCGATCGCGCCGCCGGGCTTCAAGCGCGTGTTCTTCACCAACTCGGGCTCCGAGTCGGTCGACAGCGCGCTCAAGATCGCGCTCGCGTACCACCGCGTGCGCGGCGAAGGCCAGCGCATACGCCTGATCGGCCGCGAGCGCGGCTATCACGGCGTAAACTTCGGCGGCATCTCGGTCGGCGGCCTGAGCCACAACCGCAAGATGTTCGGCCCCGGCGTCGCCGGCGTGGATCACCTGCGCCACACGCACGACGTGAGCCGCAACGCCTTCTCACGCGGCATGCCGGCGAACGGCGCCGAGCTGGCCGAAGACCTCGAGCGCCTGTGCACGCTGCACGACCCGTCGACCATCGCCGCGGTGATCGTCGAGCCGGTGTCCGGCTCCGCCGGCGTGCTCATTCCGCCGCGCGGCTACCTTGAGCGCCTGCGCGAGATCTGCACCAAGCACGGCATCCTGCTCATCTTCGACGAGGTCATCACCGGCTTCGGCAGGGTGGGTAAGCCCTTCGGCTCGCAGAAGGTCGGCGTGATTCCCGATCTTTTCACCACCGCCAAGGGCATGACCAACGGCGCGGTGCCGATGGGCGCCGTGTTCGTGCGCGACAGTATCTACGAGGCCTTCATGCAGGGGCCCGAGGGCATCGAGCTCTTCCATGGCTACACCTATTCCGGCCATCCACTCGCCTGCGCCGCCGGCATCGCGACGCTCGACACCTACGAGGCGGAAGGGCTGCTCGATCGCGCGACGTCGCTGGAGAAGTATTGGGAGGACGCGATCCATTCGTGCAAGGGTGCGCCCAACGTCATCGACATCCGCAACTTCGGCCTGATGGGCGCGATCGAGTTCGCGCCGAAGCCCGGCGCCCCCGGCAGCCGCGGCTACAACGCGCTCGTGAAATGCTTCGAGGCGGGCGTGCTGACGCGCTACACCGCCGACACGCTGGCGTTCTCGCCGCCGCTCATCGTCGAGAAGGCGCAGATCGATCAGATCTTCACTACGGTGCGCAAGGTCCTGCAGACGCTGGAATAGCAAAGGGGCGCCGAGGCGCCCCTTTCTTTCGGCCGGTTGCCTTACTTAACCGCGGTTCGCACCACTCCGAGCCTCCGTCCCCGCGCCGGCTGCTTCAGGCGCGCCGGGGTCACCAGGTCGCGGACGAAGTTCGGCAGCGCAAAGACGCCCTCGTGCGTCTCGCCGTTGTAGAAGCGCAGCTCCTGCATTTTCCGCGCCTCGATGCGCCGGTCGATCTCGTCGGCGGTGAACGACTTCGGATCGAGCTTGTCCGAGCACACCGCCATCGCCCAGAGCGAGCCGTAGAGAGGGATGTACATCGTGTACACGCGCACGATACGAAAGACGCTGTTCAGCCGCTGGGCGAGATCGCCGACGCGCTGCGGCTGAGCCACCGGCGAGCCCAGATGCAGGGTGAGCGCGCCGCCCGGCGCGAGCGCGGTCCGCAGCTGCTGGAAGAATTCCATCGAATAGAGCGCCGCCGCCGGCCCCACGGGGTCGTTGAGGTCGAGCGCGATCAGATCGAAGCGCTCGTGCGTCTCGCGCACGTACTTCATGCCGTCGTCGATCAGCACCTTGAGCTTCGGGTTGTCGAAGACGCCGTTGTGCACCGCCTGGAAGTGCTCCTTCGCAACCTGGATCACGTCGGCGTCGATCTCGACCATGGTCACCGACTCGACCGACGGGTGCTTCAGCACCTCCTCCGAGGAGCCGCCGTCGCCGCCGCCGACGATCAGCACCTTCTTCGGCGCGGCATGCGCGGTGAGCGCCGGGTGCACCAGGTTCTCGTGGTAGACGAACTCTTCCTTCTCGGAGGTCATGTTGAAGCCGTCGAGCCGGAAGAGCTTGCCGTAGTGCGGCGTCTCGTAGATCTGCATCTTCTGGAAGCGCGTCTGCCACTCGCCAAGCTGCTTCGACGCCTTGATGTAGAAACCGGTGGTCGGCGAGAGCGGCTCCATCAGCAGATGCTCGCCGCGCTCGAGCTCCTGGCGCGCGATCTCGGCGGGCTGGAAGTACGCCACGATGTTGTCGAAGAGCTTGCGCGCTTTCGCCGAGTTGTCGGCGCTGTAGTTGCACACGTAGACGTCGAGCGTCAACCCCTCGCGCTCGGGCCAAGTGTGGATCGCGAGATGCGACTCCGCGAGCACCACGCAGCCGGTGAAGCCGCAGCCGTCGAACTGGTGAAAGGACACGCCTACGGTGGTGAGGCCCGCGGCCTCGACCATCTCGACGCATTTCGTCCGAAAGCGCTCGCCGTTCAGCAGGAGCTGCGGATCGCAGCGGCAGCCGGTGAGGTCACCGATGAGATGCAGACCGTTCATTTTTTTGTCCTCCAAAACGCGAAGGCGCGGCCCGTCGTGTCCGGACCACGCCCCCGATCCACGCCTTGCGGCGCACAGCGCTCTTCAGTCGCGCTCAATTCGTGCAAAACCTCCTAAGTCCTCAAATTTGCTCGTTCGACTTTTCAACCAACTCTTGACAAACCGCGTCGATCAATCTGCGAGCGATCGAGATTCTGCTTGGAAGCTTCGGTAATTGCAATACATCGAACCATTTAGCATCCTCGATTTCGCCCGCCTGTGGCGCGATCTCTCCCGCGCGCCAGTCGGCGACGAACGCCACCATCAGCGAATGCGGGAACGGCCATGGCTGGCTCGCGAAGTAGCGGATGTTGCCGATGCGCACGCCGACCTCCTCGTGCACCTCGCGCTCGAGGCACTGCTCGAGCGACTCGCCCGGCTCGACGAACCCGGCGAGCGCGCTGTACATGCCGCTCGGGAAGTGGGGGCTGCGGCCGAGCAGCAGTTCCCTCCCGCGCGTCACCAGTGCCATCACCGCCGGCGCGAGGCGCGGATAGGCCGTCAATTTGCAGCTCGGACAAAGCCGAGCGCGTTCGTCCGGCTTGAGTTGGGTCGGCGTGCCGCAACGCCCGCAGTACTGGTGCGTCCGGTCCCAGGCGACGAGCTGCAACGCGCGGCCGGCGAGCGCGAAATGGGCGTCCTCGAGCACCGTATAGAGGGCGCGTAACCCGGTCCACGCCGTGCCGGCCGGCGCTTCGGCGCCCTCGGCGAGTTCTGCCGCCCAGCATTGCATGGCGCCCAGGCGCCCGAGATACAAGGTCCGCAGCGCACGTGGCCCCAGCCAGTCATGGTCTTTGTGCAACGGCAGGCGCGCCCAGGCCGGACGCGCCTTCACCCGCAGATCATCGCTCGACGCGGCGAGCGGGCCCATCTCCACCGCGAGTTCGTCGCCGCGGAACACGAACCAGTGCGCCTCGCCCGGCGCGTTTGTGGTGACGGCCGGCTCGTACTGCGGCGGGCTGGCGAAGGGCAGTTCCATGAGAGGCGCTGAGTATAATTTGCGCGTTCCGATGGATTCTTCCGTTACGGCCAAGGCTACCGACGCCGAGCTTGCCAATTCCATACGCGCGCTCGCGATGGACGCAGTGGAGGCGGCGAAGTCGGGACACCCCGGCATGCCGATGGGCATGGCCGAGATCGCGGTGGCTCTCTGGAAGCGGCACCTGCGTCACAACCCGGCGAATCCGGCCTGGCCGGACCGCGACCGCTTCATCCTGTCGAACGGGCACGGCTCCATGCTGCTCTACAGCCTGCTCCATCTCACCGGCTACGACCTGCCGATCGCCGAGCTTGCCCGCTTCCGCCAGCTAGGCTCCAGGACGCCCGGGCACCCGGAGCGCGGCTGCGCGCCGGGCGTCGAGACCACCACCGGTCCGCTTGGCCAGGGCATCTCCAACGCCGTGGGCATGGCGCTTGCCGAGCGGCTGCTCGCTGCCGAGTTCAACCGCCCCGGCCATACGATCGTCGACCACTACACCTATGCCTTCATGGGCGACGGCTGCATGATGGAGGGCGTCTCCCACGAATCCTGCTCGCTCGCCGGGACGCTTGGTCTCGGCAAGCTGATCGCCGTCTATGACGACAACGGCATTTCCATCGACTCGGACAAGGGCGAGATCAAGCAGTGGTTCACCGACGACGTGCGCAAGCGCTTCGAGGCCTACGGCTGGCATGTCCTCGGGCCGATCGACGGGCACGACGTCGAGGCAGTGGACCGGGCGCTCAAGCGCGCGAAGCGTGAGAAGACCCGCCCGACCCTGATCTGCGCGAGAACGACCATCGCCAAGGGCGCGCCGACCAAGGCCAACACCGGCGCCGCCCACGGCGCCGCGCTCGGTGCGCAGGAGGTCGCCGCCACGCGCCTCGCTATCGGCTGGCCCTATCCCGCCTTCGAGGTGCCGCAGCACGTCTATGGCGGCTGGGACGCGCGCGATGCCGGCAAGCGCGCCGAAAAGGCCTGGCGGCGGCGCTTCGCCGCGTACGAGAAAGCCTTCCCCGGCGAAGCGGCCGAATTCAAGCGCCGCATCGCCGGCGAGCTGCCCGCCGGCTTCGCCGCCACCGCCGGGCGCCTGATCGCGGAGTTCAACCAGAAGGCGGAAACCGTGGCCACCCGCCGCGCCTCCCAGCTCGCGCTCGACATGCTGGTGCCGGCGCTGCCCGAGCTGATCGGCGGATCGGCCGACCTGACGGGCTCGAACCTGACGATGGCGAAGACCTCGAAGGTCATTGGACGCGAGGGTGGCGGCAACTACGTGTTCTACGGCGTGCGCGAGTTCGGCATGTGCGCGGTCATGAACGGCCTTGCGCTGCACGCTGGCTTCATTCCCTACGGTGGCACGTTCCTGGTGTTTTCCGACTACGCTCGCAACGCCATCCGCTTGGCGGCCCTCATGGGTGCGCATGTCGTCTACGTCTTCACGCACGACTCGATCGGCCTGGGCGAAGACGGACCGACGCACCAGCCGATCGAACATGCGGCCAGCCTGCGGCTGATGCCGAACCTCGACGTCTGGCGCCCGGCCGACACCGTGGAGACGGCGGTCGCTTGGCGCGCGGCCGTGCAGCGTCAGAAAGGGCCCACCGCGCTGCTGCTGACCAGGCAAAACGTGCCATTCTGCAAGCGAGCCGATCTTGCCGGGATCGAGCGCGGCGGGTACGTGCTCGCCGACGCGCCCGCCGCCAAGGCGACGATCATCGCCACCGGCTCCGAAGTCGCGATCGCGCTGGAGGCGCAAAAACTGCTGGCGGGCGAGGGCATTTCCGCCCGGGTGGTGTCCATGCCGTCGACGAGCGTTTTCGACCGCCAGGACGCGAGCTACCGGAACGCGGTGCTCGGTGCGTTGCCCAAGGTAGCAGTGGAAGCCGGCGTTAGCGACTATTGGCGCAAGTACGTCGGGCTGGAAGGCGCCGTGGTCGGCATCGATCGCTACGGCGAGTCGGCGCCGGCCGCCGATCTGTTCAAGCATTTCGGCTTCACCCCTGCCAAGGTGGCCGAAGCAGTGAGGAGCATAGTGAGATGACCATCAAAGTTGCGATCAACGGATTTGGGCGCATCGGCCGCATGGTGCTGCGCGCCCATTACGAAAGCGGCAAGCAGCACGGCCTGCAGTTCGTCGCCATCAACGACCTCGGCGACGCGAATACCAACGCGCACCTGCTGAAGTACGACACCGCGCACGGCAAGTTCCCGGGCACCGTGCGGGTCGATGGCGACAACCTGGTCGTGAATAACGACAAGATCCGCGTCGTCGCCGAGCGCGATCCCGCCAAGCTGCCTTGGAAGCAGCTCGGCGTGGACGTCGTCATGGAGTGCACCGGCCTCTTCACCAGCAAAGCGAAGGCGAGCGCGCATCTCCAGGCCGGCGCGCGCAAGGTGATCATCTCGGCGCCGGGCGACAAGGACGTCGACCGCACCGTGGTCTACGGCGTCAACCACAAGGCGCTGAAGGAGTCGGACAGCGTCATCTCGAATGCCTCGTGCACGACGAACTGCCTCGCGCCGCTCGTCAAGGCGCTCGACGACCGCATCGGCGTGGTCTCGGGCCTGATGACCACCATCCATTCGTATACCAACGACCAGGTCCTGACCGACGTCTATCACAAGGATCTGCGCCGCGCGCGCTCGGCTACGCACAACCAGATTCCGACCAAGACCGGCGCCGCTGCCGCGGTCGGGCTGGTATTGCCGCACCTGAACGGCAAGCTCGACGGCTTCTCGATCCGCGTGCCGACCATCAATGTCTCGCTCGTCGACCTGACGTTCGTCGCCCGGAAAAGGACCACCGTGGAGGAAGTGAACGCCGCGGTGAAGCAGGCCGCCGAGAGTGACCTCCGGGGCATCCTCGAATACAGCACCGAGCCGCTCGTGTCCTCGGACTTCAACCACAACCCGGCCAGCTCGGTCTTCGACGCCACGATCACCAAGGTCGCCGACGGCACGCTCGTCAAGGTGTATTCCTGGTACGACAACGAGTGGGGCTTTTCCAACCGCATGCTGGACGTAGCGGTTGCCTTTGCCGAAGTCGGCGTTGCGCTAGCGAAGTAGTGTCGATGAGATGGAAGCGCTGATTCGATGAAGTTTCGTCGAATGAGCGACGTGGACCTGCGCGGTAAGCGGGTATTCATCCGCGCCGATCTCAACGTGCCGGTCGAGGACGGGCGCGTCACCGACGACACGCGCATCCGCGCCTCAGTTCCCGCGATCAAGTACGCCCTCGAGCAGGGCGCCGCCGTCATGGTGACCTCGCATCTCGGCCGGCCGATCGAGGGCGAGTTGAAGCCGGAGGACTCGCTCGCGCCCGTCGCCCAGCGCCTCGCCGAGTTGCTGGGGCGCGAGGTGCCGCTCCTTGCCGACTGGGTGAACGGCGTGCAGGTCAAGCCCGGCCAGCTCGTGCTGCTCGAGAACTGCCGGGTGAACAAGGGCGAGAAGAAAGACGATCCCGCGCTTGCGAAGAAGATCGCCGCGCTCTGCGATGTGTACGTGAACGACGCGTTCGGCACCGCGCACCGCGCGGAAGCGACGACGCACGGCGTCGCGCGCTACGCCAAGCTAGCGTGCGCCGGGCCGCTGATGGCGGCTGAGCTCGACGCGCTCGGCAAAGCGCTCGCCAACCCCGCGCGGCCGCTCATCGCCATCGTCGGCGGCGCCAAGGTCTCCACCAAGCTGACGGTGCTCGGTGAGCTGGCGAAGAAGGTCGACAGCCTGATCGTCGGCGGCGGCATCGCCAACACGTTTCTGCTCGCCGCCGGGAAGCCGATCGGCCACTCGCTCGCCGAGCCCGATCTCGCGGACGAGGCGAAGCGCATCGCCGCCGCGACCGAGGTGCCGCTGCCCGAGGACGTCGTAGTAGCCGCCGAAGCTTCCGCACGGGCGCGCCCGGCGACCAAGGCACCCGAAGCGGTCGAGCGCGACGAGATGATTCTCGACATCGGCCCGAAGACCGCGGCGCGCTTCGCCGAGCGGCTCAAGCGCGCCGGCACGATCGTATGGAATGGCCCGGTCGGCATGTTCGAGATCGACGCCTTCGCCAAGGGCACGCAGGCCATCGGCCGCGCCATCGCCGAATCGGACGCCTTTTCCATTGCGGGCGGCGGCGATACGGTCGCGGCGATCCACAAGTTCGGCCTCGAGGACAGGATCGACTACATCTCGACCGCCGGCGGCGCGTTCCTCGAATTCCTCGAGGGGAAAAAGCTTCCCGCGGTAGCCGCGCTCGAAGCGCGCGCCGATGGTTAAGCAGCTCCGCGTGCGCACGCCGGGCCAGGGCTTGCACGAAGTGACGCAGCAGGTCGCGGCGCTCGTGCGGCAGGCGGGCGTAGAGGATGGGCTTTGCACGCTGTTCATCCGCCACACGTCGGCGAGCCTGGTGATTCAGGAGAACGCCGATCCGACGGCGAAGCGCGATCTCGAGCGCTGGCTGAATCGCCTCGTGCCCGAAGGCGATCCGTTCTACCAGCACGACACCGAAGGACCCGACGACATGCCGGCGCACATCAAAGCGGCGCTGACGGCGACCTCGCTTGCGATCCCCATCGTGCACGGCGAGCGAAGTCGCCGTCAGCGCCGCCTTGATGTGCGCCGGCATGTCGTCGGGCCCTTCGGCGTCGTGCCGGTAGGACGGATCGCCTTCCGGCACGAGGCGGTTCAGCCACCGTTCGAGGTCCTGCTTCGCCGTCGGGTCGGCGTTCTCCTGGATGACAAGGCTCGCCGACGTATGACGC
>DASSLQ010000182.1:0-3872 GCA_035689325.1 Burkholderiales bacterium
ATCGCGATGCGCCAATTCAAGACCTGACCCCATCGTTTGGGAAATGGACAAGCTGCCGCCGCCCGTCATCCCCGGCAACTTCTACGCCGCGGGCCTCAACTACCGCGCGCACATCGAGTGGGCGAACTCGCGCGGCGGCAATTACAAGGTGCCCGAGCAGGCGGACATCGGCTACCGCTCGAACAACGCGCTCATCGGCAGCGGGCACGATATCGTCATCCCGGCCGATGCGCGCGGACCGGTCGAGTACGAAGGCGAGCTCGTCGCGGTGATCGGCCGCATCGCCAAGAACGTGAGCGAGGCGGACGCGCTCGCCTACGTTCGCGGCTACACGCTCGGCAACGACGTGAGCGAGCGGTCATGGCAGAAGACCGACCGCACGCTGTGGCGCGCGAAGAACGCTGATACCTTCAAGCCGATGGGCCCGCGCATCGTGTCAGGCATCGATCCGATGGAGCAGGTGATCGAGGTGCGCATCAACGGCAAAACGGTGTCGAGCTACAACACCAGCGGCATGATTTTCAGCGTCGCGCATTACATCGCGCGCATGTCGCGCTACGTGACGCTGCACCCGGACGACGTCATCTGGTTCGGCTGCGATGGTGCGACGCTGCCGGCGCTCAAGCCGGGAGACCTCGTCGAGGTGGCAAACGCCGCGATCGGCGTGCTCGCCAATCGCGTACGTCAGGCGCTGTGAGGGTTTGCAAAAAATAACTGGACCGGCGGGGCCGCGACTATACAGAAGTCGCCACGCAGGACATGCTCTCCGAGACCTCCTCTGGAGTGAGAGAGCACAGTGCTGCATACCCGAGTCAGCGACCCGGATCGCACGGACGACCTGTCGCTCCATGTGCGTCGCAACGCGCCCGGCGACGCCCAGGCGCGCCCGGCGCTGCTGTGGCCGGCACCGCCGTACCACCAATTCGTCGACGTCGCACCGCGCGACGGCGAGCCCTGTCTTCTCACATTCACGGACGGCGAGAAAGCGACGGGCCTGCTGCTCGGCTTTGATCCGGAGCAACAGGTCCTGAAGTTTCATCCACACAGGTCGGCGAGCGCCGTGACGGTCACATGCAGTGCGCTGCTCTCCATCCGCCTGCTGCGTCCGATCCTGGTGCGCCGCGAACGGGTGAGCCTCGACGGGCCGGTCTTTGCGCCGTCGGACCGCCAGCCATTCTGGATGAAGCTCGCGAACAACAGCTTGCTCGAAGGCGAGACCGTCGGACACCTGAACGCCGTTTGCGGGCTCTTTCTCTACCTGCCGGAAGCCGATAACAAGGTCCAGCGCGTCCTGGTGCCGGCGCATGCGGCGCGCGAGGTGCGGGTCGGCAAGCCGATCGGCGAGCTGCTGATCGATGAAAACGCGGCGTCGCTCGATACGATCACGCAGGCGCTCGAGAAGCAGAAGGCGCTGCGCGCGCGCCGGCTCGGCGAGTACCTGACGGCCAACGAGATCGTCTCGCAGGAGCAGCTGCTCGCCGCGCTGAAGGAGCAGAGGTCGCAGCCGATGCAGAAGCTGGGACAGACGCTGGTCGAGCTCGGCTTCCTCACTCCTCCGGAGCTTAGTGAAGCGCTGGCGATCGAGGCGCGCGACCGCTCGCTGCAACTGGGCCAGATCCTGGCCGACATGGGCGTGGTCGACATGGATCTCGTGCACAGCGTCATGGCGAAGAAGCTCGGCATTCCCTATGTCAACCTGCGAAAGGTGCGGCCGACCGCCGAGGCGCTGAAGCGCATCCCGGCCGCGGTGGCGAGCCGCTATCGCGTGCTGCCGCTGGCACAGACCGAAAGCGGGCTGGTCATCGCCATCGACGATCCGACGCAGATGGAGCGCATGGAGGAGGTGCGCTTTGCGGCCGGGACGAAGGTGGTCCCGGTCGTCGCAGCCGTCCAGGACATCAAGAAAGCGATCGAGACCGCGTACGGGGTCGAGCCCGACCCTGACACGACGGTGAGCATGGAGATCGACGTCGAGCAGCTGACGCAGCGGCTTTCGAGCGAGGGCTTGCAGGACGAGGCGAGCGACCCCCAGGGCGTGCAGATCGACAGCACGCTCGTCAGGCTGGTGAACAAGATCATCCTCGACGCCGTCGCGCAGAATGCCTCCGACATCCACATCGAGGCGAATCCGGGCGGCAAGAACGTGCGGGTGCGCTTGCGCAAGGACGGCGTGCTGGTCGACTACCTCGATATTCCGGCGCGCTCCCGCGGAGCGCTCATCTCGCGGCTCAAGATCATGAGCCAGCTCGACATCGCGGAGCGCCGCAAGCCGCAGGACGGCAAGATCGCGTTCAAGCGCTTCGGCCCGGCGGACGTGGAGCTGCGCATCGCGACCATTCCGACGTCGAACGGCCTGGAGGACGTCGTCATGCGCGTGCTCGCGGCGGCGACGCCCAAGCCGCTCGAGGAACTCGGCCTGGACGCGCAGACGCTGGACAAGGTCCGGCGCCTGATCGCGCGACCGTACGGCATGCTGCTCGCCTGCGGGCCGACCGGATCGGGAAAGACAACGACCTTGCATTCGCTGCTCGGGGCGCTGAACACCGGCGAGAAGAAGATCTGGACGGCCGAGGATCCGATCGAGATCACGCAGCCCGGGCTGCGGCAAGTGCAGGTGAATGCCAAGATCGGCTGGACCTTCGCCGCGGCGCTGCGCAGCCTCATGCGCGCGGATCCCGACATCATCATGGTCGGCGAAATGCGCGATGCGGAAACGGCCAGGATGGGCATCGAGGCGTCGCTCACCGGCCACCTCGTGCTCTCGACGCTGCACACCAATAGCGCCGCTGAAAGCGTCGTGCGGCTCCTCGACCTCGGCATGGATCCTTTCAACTTCTGCGATGCGCTGCTCGGCGTTCTCTCCCAGCGCCTGGTTCGCACGCTGTGCCGGCACTGCCGCGTGCGCCACGAGCCGACGGCGAGCGATATCGAAGCGCTCGCCGCCGAGTATTGCGGCGATACGGAGCTGAAGATCGAGGAAGTGCTGAAGAGGTGGCAGCAGCAAAAGATCACCCTCTACAGCGCCAAGGGCTGCAGGGAGTGCGACCGCACCGGCTATCGCGGCCGCACGGCCGTGTGGGAGCTGATGGTGGCCGATGTAGCGGTGAAGCGCCTGGTGCAGAAGCGCGCCCCGGTAGAAGAGATCGCTGCGGTGGCGCGGGCAGGCGGCATGCGTACCCTCAAGCAGGACGGCATCGAGAAGGTGCTGCGCGGTATCACCGATATGACGCAGGTGCGCGCGATCTAAGCGGCTACATAGGCCTCGAGCGGCGCGCGCACCTCGCCGCGCCGGATCGGCACCAGCTGCGGCGGGAAGTCCTGGCGGAAACGCCCGCCATGATCGAGCACGCGGTCGATGAAGATGCGCAGGCGCCCCATCGCGCCGGTCGGCAAATCGTGCAGCACGAGCACCGTCCAGGGCTGCACGAGGCACTGCGCGATCGCCGTCTCCGCCCAGCCGCGCGCATCTTCCCAGTCGCGCGGGATCGCGTTCCAGAGCACGCAGGTCATCTTCTGACTGCGCAGCACGTCGACCGCGGCGGCGCTCAGCAGATGCCGCCCGATCGCGCCGCCGCCGCCAAAAGGCCGGAACAAATGCTCGGGATGCGCGAGCTCGCCGATCGCCGCCTCGGTGTCGATGATCTCCGCGACCACGCGCGCCGGGTCGTCGAGCTCTCCGAGCGGCTGCTTGTGCGACCACGTGTGATTGCCGATCCAGTGGCCCTCCGCATGCGCGCGCTTCGCGATCGCGCGGCGCTCCGGATCGGCGAGCTTCGAGCCGAGCACGAAGAACGTCGCCTTCACGCCGGTCGCCGCCAGGATGTCGAGGACGCGGTCCGTGACGGCGGGTTCCGGACCGTTGTCGAACGTGA
>DASSLQ010000183.1:0-3417 GCA_035689325.1 Burkholderiales bacterium
ACGATCAGCCGGTCCATGCGCGCGATGGTCGACAGGCGATGCGCGATCGCGATGACCGTCTTGCCCTTCATCAGCTCGAGGAGCTCTTCCTGGATCGCGACTTCCACTTCGCTGTCGAGCGACGAGGTCGCTTCGTCGAGCACCAGGATCGGCGCGTCCTTCAGGATCACGCGCGCGAGCGCGATTCTCTGGCGCTGCCCGCCGGAAAGCTTCACGCCGCGCTCGCCGACGTGCGCCGCATAGCCGGTATTGCCGCGCCAGTCGCGCAAGCCGAGGATGAACTCGTGCGCCTGCGCCTTCTTCGCCGCCGCTTCGATCTGCGCTTGCGTCGCCTGCGGGCGGCCGTAGCGGATGTTGGCGGCGATCGAGCGGTGCAGGAGCGACGTGTCCTGCGTCACCATGCCGATCGCGGCGCGCAGGCTTTCCTGCGTCACCCCCGCGATGTCCTGGCCGTCGATCAGGATTTGCCCGTGCTCCACGTCGTGGAACCGCAACAGCAGATTCACCAGCGTCGTCTTGCCGGCGCCTGAACGGCCGACCAGGCCGACGCGCTCTCCTGCTCTTATTGGCACCGTCAAGTCGTCCAGCACCGGCGGCGCATCGCGCCGGCCATAGCCGAACGTGACACCGGCGAAGCGCACTTCGCCGCGCGATACCTCGAGCACGCGCGCGCCGGGGCGGTCGACGCCTGAATGCGGCACCGCGATCGTCTGCATGCCTTCCTGCACCACGCCGATGTTCTCGAAGATGCCGGTGACTTCCCAGCTCACCCAGCCGGAGACATTCGCCACCTGCCACGCGAGCGG
Source organism: Burkholderiales bacterium (assembly GCA_035689325.1). Classification (GTDB taxonomy): domain Bacteria; phylum Pseudomonadota; class Gammaproteobacteria; order Burkholderiales; family SG8-39; genus SCGC-AG-212-J23. The sequence continues at coordinate 807 of DASSLQ010000183.1, forward strand.
CAGCGCGGTCGCGACGACGCCGGCGCCGATCTCGCCCTGCGCCCAGAGCCAGATGCCGATCGCCGCGGTGCTGACGAGCAGGACGGCGTTCATCACCGTGAGCGAGAAGTGGAACTGGGTGATGAGCCGCATGTGCCGGCCCATCGCCTGCTGGTGCTCGTCGACCGACTCGCGCACGTACGCGTCCTCGTCCGCCAGGCGCGCGAAGAGCTTCACCGTCAGCACATTCGTATAGCTGTCGACGATGCGCGCCATGACGATCGAGCGCACTTCCGAGCTCGCGCGCGCGAGATCGCGCATGCGCGGCACGAAGTACCACAGGAACAGGATGTATCCCGCGAACCACAGCAGGGTGGGCAATCCCAGCCGCCAGTCGGCGAGCGCCATCAGGCCGTAAGCCGCCGCGCCGTGGGCGCCGATATAGAACACCGCGCGGATGCTCGCCATCGTGCTCTCGCGCAGCGCGTGCGCCGTCGTCATCACGCGGTTCGCGATGCGTCCGGCGAAATCGTTCTGGAAGAACGGCCAGCTCTGGCGGATCACGTGCCAGTGGCTCTGCCAGCGGATGAGCGAGGTGGCGCCGGGAATCAGGGCGTTGTGCCGTATCGCGACGTCGATGAGCAGCACCAGCGGACGCACGAGGAGCACGAGCGCCACCATTGCCACGAGCAACGGCAACTGCGCCTGCAGCGCTGCCAGCCGATCGCTCGCTTCCATGAGCGAGACCAGCCGGCCGATGAAGAGCGGAATCACCGTGTCGAGCAGCGCCACCGCCAGGCTCGCCGCGAACATCGCCGCGAACCAGACCTTGGTCTGGCGCACGAAGTGCCAATAGAAGGCGAGCAGGCCTGCGGGAGGCGCAACCGCGGCGGGGCGCGCCGTGCCCTGGATACGACCCTGGAACAGTTTCAAGACGTTCGTCCCTTCCGAGCGGCTCTGCGGCCGCGTTTTTCTTGAACGCTATTTTAGCGGCGCTTAACCCGAATCGCGGCGCCTTGCGTTTAAGGAATCCAAGGAGGGCATAACCATGCCGCAACGCAGCCTCGCCGCACTCGCCGTCATCGGCGCTTTCGCCTGGATGGACGGCGCTTTTGCGCAACAAATCACACGCGTCACCCTTTACCCCGGCAGCGCGACGATCGAACGCACCGCACAAGTCAACGCCGGCGCGGGAAAAGTCGAGCTCACCGGCCTGCCGGCCACCTTCGATCCGCGGACGCTGCGCGTCGACACCGACGCCGGCATCCAGATCGGCGAGGTCGCCGTGAAGGATGTCAGCCGCACGGAAGCGCTCGGCGCGCGCGAAGCCGAGCTCGAGGCGCGCATTCAGCGGCTCAAGGACGAAAAGGCAGCGCTTGACGTGGACGTGAAGACCGCCGAGCTCATGCGTAACTACCTCGCCTCGCTCAGCGCGCGCTCCGAGGGCGAGAAGGCGCCGCGGCCGACGTTCGATCCCAAGGCGCTGGAGGCCATCCGCCGCGGCGGCGCCGATGCGTACGGCACGATCCAGCGCACCGAGATCAAGAAACGCGAGCTCGACAAGCGCATCGCGGCGCTCGAAGGCGACCTCGCGCGCGTGCGCAACGGCGCGCGCGATGTGCGTACGGTGGCGATCAGCTACACCGCGACCCGTTCCGGCGCGCTGCGCGCCAATTACCAGGTCATGAACGCCGGCTGGCGGCCGCAGTACCGCGCGGCGCTCGACTCCACGACCTCGCGCGTCGAGCTCGACCGGCAGGCGGCGATCATGCAGCGCACGGGCGAAGATTGGCGCGGCGTCACGCTGCGGCTTTCCACGGGCGCGCCGCGCACCGGGCAGCTGGTCGATCCCGGCACCTGGCAGCTCGTCATCCGGCCGCCGGTGCTCGAGCCGCTGCCGGCGAACGCGGCGCTCAGGTCGGAGAGCCGCGCCGACAAGGTCTCGGGCCTCCGCGACCGCGCCGCTGAAGCGCCGGCGCAGGTCGCGGAATTCCAGACGGAATACACCACCGAGTTCGAAGTGCCCGGCAAGGTCGATCTTTCCGCCGATGGGCGCCAGATCACCGTGTCGCTCGCGCAGCAGCAGATTCCAGTCAAGCAGCGCGTGCGCGTCGTGCCGCGCCGTGATACCGGCGCGCTAGTCACGGCGGAAGCCGATTTGCCCGAAGGCGTGTGGATCCCGGGCGAGATGCAGCTCTATCGCGACGGCGGCTATGTCGGCTCGACCTACTGGCAGGCGCAGGCCAAGGACCGGCTCGTGCTGCCGTTCGGGCGCGACGATCGCGTGCAGGTCGCGATGAAGCGGCTTAAGGACCGCAAAGGCGCCGCCGGCATCATCAGCCAGCGCGCCGAGCGCGAGGTGGCGACGCTCTACACCGTGACAAGCCGCCACAAGGTGCCGGTGGAGCTGCTGCTCCTCGAAGCGGCGCCCGTGCCGGTGGACGACAAGATCAGCGTCGACAGCGCTTTCGAGCCGAAGCCGAAGAGCGCGAACTGGGAAGAGCACCGCGGCGTCTACGCGTGGGAGCAGCCGCTCGCGCCGGGGCAGACGCTGAAGTTCGTCGCCGACTACACCATCACATATCCAAAGGACGCTGTGGTCGCCGGCTTGCCGTGACGCTACCGTCGTTGC
>DASSLQ010000184.1:0-5267 GCA_035689325.1 Burkholderiales bacterium
CGCTCGGCGATCCGTGGACGTGCGAACTCGTCGTCAAAGTAAAGGAGCTCCAGCCGGCCGAGTACACGAAGCCACGGCGCGGCCAGACGGTATTGGGCTTCCAGCACTTCGCGCCGGACCCGGCGGTGCTCGATGCCGCGCTCGCGAGCGGCGCCACGTTCATCGCCTATGAGACGGTCGGCCAGCGCCACGAACGGCTGCCGATCCTCGCGCCGATGTCGGCGATTGCCGGGCGCCTCGCAGTGCAGGTCGGCGCTTGGTGCCTGCAGAAGCAGAACGGCGGCAGCGGCGTGCTGCTTTCCGGCCTCGACGGCGTGCCGCCGGGCAAGGTCGCGATCCTCGGCGCGGGCAACGTCGGCTCGAACGCGCTCGCCGTTGCGCACGGCATCGGCGCAAGCATCACCGTCTTTGCGCGCAGCGAGCGCCGCTTCCCCGAGCTGCGTCGCCGCTTCCCCGCTGCCGACTACCGCGCCGCTTTGGATGCGGCGGCGCTCGCGGATGCCGATCTCATCATCGGCGGCGTGCTCACGCCCGGCCAGCTCTCGCCGAAGCTCATCAGCCGGCGGATGCTCGCCGCAATGCGGCCAGGCTCGGCGCTCGTCGATGTCGGCATCGACCAGGGCGGCATCGCCGAGAGCTCGCGCCCGACCTCGCACAGCGAGCCGATCTATATCGAGGAAGGCGTAGTGCACTATTGCGTGCCCAACATGCCCGCTGCGTGTGCGCGTACCGCGAGCCTGGCGCTGGAGCACGCGGTGTTACCTTACGTGCAGATGCTCGCAGAAAATCGCATGGACGACGATCTCGCCACCGGCGTGCAGGTGCGCGCCGGCAAGGTAGTGCACACGCAGCTCGCGAGGGACACGGGCCGGTGAAGCGCGTGCCGGTCGCCGTCGTGGACGAAGAGCGCTGCATCGGCTGCACGCGCTGCATCGACGCGTGTCCGGTGGACGCGATCGTCGGTGCCCAAGGGTATATGCACACCGTGGTGGAACCATGGTGCATCGGCTGCAAGCTCTGCCTGCCGCCCTGCCCGGTCGATTGCATCGAGATGGTGCCGCGCCACGGCCAGTGGACGGCGGCGCTGCGCCGCGCGGCCGGCGCGCGCGGCAAGCGCCGGCGCGAGCGGCTCGCGAAGGCCGAAGTACGCTCGCACGGCGCCGAGGAGCGAAGGTCGATCCTCGCGGCGCTGCTCGCGCGCAAATGAACCCGCAGAAGCGCCGCGAAATCTACAGCCGGTTCCGCGCCGCCAATCCGAATCCCACCACCGAGCTCAAGTACCGCACGCCCTACGAGCTGCTGGTCGCGGTGGTGCTCTCGGCACAGGCGACCGACAAGTCGGTCAACAAGGCCACCGACGTGCTCTTCCAGAAGTACGACACGCCGCAGAAGATGGTGAGGCTCGGCGTCGCCGGGCTCGAGGAACACATCAAGACGATCGGCCTTTACCGCAACAAGGCGAAGAACGTAGTCGAGCTATCGCGCATGCTGGTGGAGACGCACGGCGGCGAAGTGCCGCAGACACGCGACGCACTGGAGGCGCTGCCGGGCGTCGGCCGCAAGACGGCGAACGTCGTGCTTAACACCGCCTTCGGCCAATCTACCGTGGCGGTCGACACGCACATCTTCCGCGTCGCCAACCGCAGCGGCATCGCACCGGGCAAGGATCCGCGCGAGGTGGAAGAGCGCCTCCTCAAGTTCACGCCGCCCGAGTACCTGAAAGACGCGCACCATTGGCTGATCCTGCACGGGCGCTATGTCTGCACGGCGAGGAAGCCCGGGTGCCCGCAGTGCCTGATCCGCGACCTGTGCGAGTATCGCAAGAAGACCAAGGCCTGAGATGTTCGACCCAACGCGCGAACAGGTGCGCGACACCTTCTTTGGCGCCTGGCGCAAGTACCGCGCCGGCGAGCCGCTCGTGGGCATCGAGACGATCGCGCTCGAGGTGATCCTGGCTCACCCCGAGTACCACGAGGTGCTCGCCGACTCGGAGCGCTACGGCGACCAGGACTATGTCGACCGGCCGAATCCGTTCCTGCACATGAGCCTGCATGTCGCCCTGGAGGAACAGCTCTCCATCGACCAGCCGCCGGGGATCGCGGCCGCCTTCGAGCGGCTGCTGGCGCGCGCGGGCGACCGGCACGACGCATTGCACGAGGCGATCGAGTGCCTGGCCGAGACTGTCTGGCGAGCGCAACGCGACCACGCAGCCCCGGACGCCGTCGCCTACCTCGAGTGTGTCGAGCGCCGCGCGCGCCGCTAAACGGACTAGGGCGTTGCGGCGCTGGGCGTAAACCTCGGCTCGGCATGATGGCGCCATGAAAACCCGAGCCTTGCTTGCCGCGCTGGTCCTCGCGCTGTGCGCGCCCTTTGCCGCGGCCGCCGACCTCACGCAGACGGTCCTGCTCGTCGCCAAGCGAAACCTGCACGACCGGCTCTACGGCGCGACCGTCCTTATCGCGAAGCCGATCGGCAGCGAGCGCCACGTCGGCTTCATCATGAACAAGCCGACCGACATGACGCTCGGCAAGCTCTTCCCGCAGCACGGACCATCGCAGAAGGTCATCGATCCGGTGTACCTCGGCGGGCCGATGGGGCCGGAAGTGATCTTCGCCATCGTGAAGGACGCGAAGAGCCCGGGCGGCCGCTCGATGCGGCTAACGAGCGGCGTCTACCTCGCGTACGACAGCGCGGTGGTCGACCACATCATCGAGACCCAGCCGCAGCAGGCGCGCTTCTTCGCCGGCATGGTGCTGTGGGCGCCCAACGAGCTCGACGAGGAAGTGCGCCGCGGCCTGTGGTACGTGCTCGATCCGCAGCCCGATCTCCTGCTGCGCAAGTCCACCGACAATCTGTGGGAAGAGCTCGTCAACCGCTGCGAGCGCCAGGCGAACACGATCTGAGTGGTGTCGTCCCCGCGAAAGCGGGGATCCAGTCCGGCTTCGAGAATCATGGGTTCCCGCTTGCGCGGGAACGACGACCAACTATCGCTGGTCGTGGAGCGAGGTCTGCTTCTGGCTCGAGAACCAGGCGGCGAGATCCTCGATGTCCTGCTTGGAGAGCTGCCCGGCGAAGCCCTTCATGATCGCGTTCGTCCGCCGGCCGTTCTTGTAGTCGCTTAGCGCGCGCGCCAGATAGTCCTGGTACTGGCCGGCGAGCACCGGCTGGTCGGGCGCCGAGGGCTTGTTGCCTTCGGGACCGTGGCACGCAGCGCAGACCTGGGCCGCTTTCTGCTGGCCTTTCGCCGGATCACCGCCGGCATACGCATTGGCGGCGAGCGCGAAGCCGAGCATCAGCAGCGCGAGCCTCCTCATGTTCCTCACTTGGCCGGCGCCCCGTAGTACTCCGCGAGGTGCTTCATCTGCTCCTCGCTCAAGCTCGCGGCGATGCCGCGCATCGAGGGATGCGAGCGCTCGCCGGACTTGTACGCTTTCAGCGCGGCGAGGATGTACCCGGGCTGCTGGCCGGCGATGCGCGGCACGTGATAGACCTGCGGGAACGCGGTGTGATAACCCGGGATGCCGTGGCAGCCGATGCACTGCGCATGGAAATTCTCGACCGTCGGATGCGGGCGATCGGCCGGAGGCTTCGGCGCCTGCGCGAACGCGGCGCTCATCGCGATCGCGAGCGCCGCGCCGATCACTGCGATTCCTGTTCTCATTCGGGTGCGAAATTCTAGCGGAAACCGACTGCTAGAATGCAACTTTCCCCGGGGGAAAAAGCGAAATGCGCTTCAAGGGCTCGCCGAGTTACGTCTCGACCGATGATCTGACGCTGGCAGTGAACGCGGCGATCACGCTGCAGCGGCCGCTGTTGGTCAAAGGCGAGCCCGGCACCGGCAAGACCATGCTCGCAGTCGAGGTCGCGCGCGCGCTCGGCCTGCCGCTGCTCGAGTGGCACATCAAGTCGACCACCAAGGCGCAGCAGGGCCTCTACGAGTACGACGCGGTGAGCCGCCTGCGCGACTCGCAGCTCGGCGACGAGCGCGTGCACGACATCCACAATTACATCGTGAAAGGCATGCTCTGGCAGGCCTTCACTGCCGCCACGCCGGTCGTGCTCCTCATCGACGAGGTCGACAAGGCCGACATCGAGTTCCCGAACGACCTCCTGCGCGAGCTCGATCGCATGGAGTTCTACGTCTACGAGACGCGCGAGCTCGTCAAGGCCAAGCATCGGCCGATTGTTTTCATCACCTCGAACAACGAGAAGGAGCTGCCCGACGCGTTCCTGCGCCGCTGCTTCTTCCACTACATCCGCTTCCCGGACAAGGAGACGATGGAGAGAATCGTCGGCGTGCATTTCCCGACGCTCAAGAAGTCGCTGCTGCGCGAAGCGATGGAGGTGTTCTTCGAGGTGCGCGAAGTCCCAGGGCTGAAGAAAAAGCCGTCCACCAGCGAACTGCTCGACTGGCTCAAGCTGCTCCTGGCGGAAGACATCCCGCCCGAGGCGCTGCGCTCCAAGGACCGCAAGACCATCATCCCGCCGCTGCATGGCGCGCTCCTCAAGAACGAGCAGGACGTTCATCTCTTCGAACGGCTGGTGTTCATGACGCGGGCCAAGGCGTAATCTTCCCGTCCGGGAGGAGGACGCCATGCAGCACGCCACCGCCGGCGCATACACGCAGCCCTGGTACCGGTCGCTCGACCGGAAACAATGGAACACGCTTTTCGCCTCGAACCTGGGCTGGATGTTCGACGGCTACGAGACCTACGCGCTGATCCTCACCATCGGCGTCGCGCTGCGCCAGCTCCTCGTGCCGGCGCAATACCCGCAGATCCCGCAGTACGCGGGCCTCGTCATCGGCCTGACGCTGCTCGGCTGGGGAATCGGCGGCATGCTCGGCGGGATCCTCGCCGACTACATCGGCCGCAAGCGCACCATGATGATCGCGATCCTGGCGTACTCGCTGATGACCGGGCTGTCGGCGTTCGCCTGGAACTGGGAATCGTTCGCCGTGCTGCGGCTCATCGTCGGCATCGCCATCGGCTCCGAATGGGCGACCGGCGCCTCGATCGTCGCCGAGCTCTGGCCCGATCGCGCGCGCGGCAAAGGCGCCGGCCTCATGCAGTGCGGCCTCGGCATCGGCTTCTTCGTCGCGTCGCTCGTGTGGGTGTTCGTCGGCAAGCTCGGGCCCGATGCGTGGCGCTACATGTATCTCCTCGGCATCGTGCCCGGCTTCTTCACGTTGTGGATCCGGCGCGGCATCCCGGAGTCGCCCAAATGGGAGCAGGCCGACGCGCAGCGCCGCGCGGCGCGCGCACGCC
>DASSLQ010000185.1:0-7354 GCA_035689325.1 Burkholderiales bacterium
CTCGCCAACTACTGTCCCGTCGTCGGCGAGACGCCGAACGGCCAGCGCTTCGCGCTCGGCGCCGCTGGCGGTCGCAAGATCGTCGGCGCCGTGCTGCAGCTCATCTCGTTCCTGGTGGACGAGGGCCTTACGCTCGAGGAAGCGTTCCACCGCCCGCGCATGGACATGAGCGGCGGCGAGCGTGTCATCGCCGACACGGCGCTCTCGGCAGATGAGCTGCGCGCGCTCAAGGCGGCATTCCCGGTGAGCACGGCGCGCCGCGGCGTGTACCCCGACGCCTTTGCGCGCCCTTGCGGAGTGCTGCGCGCGGGCGATCTGAATAGCGGCTGCACGGAAGCGGCGCAGCCCTGGGCCGACACCGTCGCCGAGTAATTCGCTTCAGGCACGCAGATTGCTCCAGTCGGGCGTCTATAACCCCGTAGGAGCCCGTCATGCGTTTCACCCATACGCTCGCGGCCATCGCGCTCGGCGCCGTCCTCGCCATGCCGGCCGCGTATGCCCAGCAGGTCAAGGATCTGCTCAATAAGAACTCCGCCGACCAGAAGATCGACAACGCCGATGCTTCGGCGATGAAGCAGCTCGCGCAGGCGAACCTGAACGAGATCGAGGGCGGCAAGGCCGCCACCGCCAAGGCGCAGAATCCGCAGGTCAAGCAGTTTGCGCAGAAGATGGTGACCGACCACCAGCAGATGCTGAACGAGCTGCAGGCGCTCGCGAAGTCGAAGGGCGTCGCGCTGCCGACCTCCGGCAGCCTGAAGGACCAGGCGCAGATGAAGATCATGGAGAAAACCGCCGGCGCCGATTTCGACAAGAAGTACATGGAGCAGATGGTCAAGGATCACCAGAAGGACGCGCAGGAGACGCAGGACCTCGTCGCCAAGGCGAAGGACCCGCAGTTCAAGGCCGCCGTGCAGAAGGCGCACGCCAAGATCCAGGAGCACCTGCAGCTCGCGCAGCGCGTCGCCTCGCAGGCGGGCGCGGCCGCGGGCGGCACCAGCAAGTAAAGGCCGCTAGTATGTCGCCGTGACGCGAGGGGACGTCCGGCGACTGGTGAAGGAAGCGAGCCTCGAGCGCGTTCGCGAGCTGCTCGACGGCCTGCAGGCGCTCAAGGCGCATCGGCCGATCGCGGACGAGCGGCACAAGGCCTTCCTGCTCGATCTGCGCGACCACGAGGCGTTCTTCAAGTCGCTCGCCGACGAGAAGCTGCGCGGCGCATGACCAGCCGCCGCGATTTCGTCCTCTTCGTCGGCTGCGCGCTCATTCCGCAGGCGCAAGCGCAGCCGCGCCGGCGCGCGGTGCGCGTCGCCGGCCGGCGCATCAAGACCATCGACGTCCACGCGCACTGCGTGATTCCCGAGGCAGAGGCGCTGATGCAGCACAAGGCTGCGCCGGCGTACGCGGTCACATGGGAAGAGCGCCTGAAGCGTCTCGATGCGCAAGGCATCGACATGCAGGCGCTCAGCATCAACCCGACCTGGTATCGGCTCGAGCGCGAGCTGGCCGAAAAGGTGATCCAGGTGCAGAACGAGAAGCTCGCCGAGCTCTGCGCACAGCATCCGGACCGGCTGGTCGCCTTTGCGAGCGTGGCGCTGCAATACCCCGACCTCGCGGCGCGCCAGCTCGAGCAGGCGGTGAAGAAGCTCGGCCTGCGCGGCGCGGCGATCGGCGGCAGCGTCGAGGGCGCCGAGCTCTCGGACCCGAAGTTCCATCCGTTCTGGGCGAAGGCGGAGGAGCTCGGCGTGCTCGTCTTCATGCACCCGCAGCGCACGCCCGACCTGCAGAACCGGCTGCGCGGCAACGGCGGCCTCGACAACACCCTCTGGAACCCGCTCGAGACGACGCTCGCGCTCTCGCACCTCATCTACGAAGGCACGCTCGACCGCTTCCCGGGCATCAAGCTCTGCGCCGCGCACGGCGGCGGCTATCTCGCCTCGTACGCCGATCGCTCCGACCACATCTGCATCACCTTTCCGGACCGCTGCGCGGCGGTGAAGCTGAAGAAGAAACCGACGGAGTACCTGCGCCAGCTCTACTACGACACGCTCGTCTTCTCGCCGGAAGCACTGCGCCACCTCGCGGCGCAGGTCGGCAGCTCGCAGCTCATGCTCGGCACCGACGATCCGTTCGGCTGGACCAGCACCGCGGTGGAGCACGTCTTCGACACGCCGGGCTTCAGCGACGCCGAGCGCGCCGCGGTGCTCGGCGACACCGCAGCGAAGCTGCTACGGCTCTGAAGGTCTGAAGAAGTCGTCTGCGCGTGCGCGGGAACGACGATCCATCGCGCTTTCGGAGCTAACATTGCCGCCTGCCAGAGTGAGGAGACTCGCAATGACCGACCGCCGCCAGTTCCTGACCAGCATCGTTGCCGCCGGCGCCGCCGCCGCGGCCGCGCCCGCGCGCAGCGCCGACGAGCCAGAAGCCGCCCCGAAGCCTTCCGCGCTGCCGCCGAACGAGTACGTCGCAGCCGCCGAGACCCAGGTCCCGAGCGAGGTTCCGCCGAATCGCATCGGCGGCAAGCCGGGCTCGGACTTCATGGTGGACGTCATCAAGACGCTCAACATCAAGTACTGCCCGGCGAACTGCGCCTCGAGCTACCGCGGCATCCATGAATCGCTCATCAACTACGGCGGCAACAAGATGCCGGAGTTCCTCACCTGCATGCACGAGGAGTCCGCCGCCGCGATGGCGCACGGCTACTTCAAGGTGGCCGGCAAGCCGCTGATGACGCTGTGCCACGGCACCGTCGGGCTGCAGCACGCCTCGATGGCGATCTACAACGCCTGGTGCGACCGCGTGCCGATGATCGTGATCGGCGGCAACGACCTCGACGCCGCGCACCGCCCGACGGGCGTGCCGACGTTCCACTCGGCGCAGGACATCAACGCGCTGGTGCGCGATTTCACCAAGTGGGACGACACCCCGGTGTCGCTGCAGCATTTCGCGCAGTCCATGGTGCGCGCCTACAAGATCGCGATGACGCCGCCGTACGGCCCGGTGATGATCTCGCTCGACGCCGGCCTGCAGCAGGAGCCGATCCGTACGCACGGCAGCGAGAAGCTCTACATCCCACGCTACGTGCCGAGCTCGCCGCCCGCCGGCGACACGGGCGCCGTGAGGGAAGCGGCGCGCCTTCTGGCCGCTGCGGACAACCCGGTGATCGTCGCCGACCGCATGGCGCGCTCCCAGGAAGGCGTTCAACGCCTCGTGCAGCTCGCCGAGGCGCTCAATGCGCGCGTCGTCGACATCGGCAGCCGCACCAACTTCCCGAAGACGCATTACTTGAGCAGCTCCCCCGCCGCGATCGGCGGCGCCGACGTCATCCTCGGCCTGGAGCTCGCCGATTTCTGGGGCTTGGTGAACAGCTATACCGACAACGGCGAGAACGGCGTGGGCGAGAACCGCGTGCGCATCAAGCCGACCACCAAGCTGATCAGCATCAACTCCTCCGACCTCATCACCAAGGCGAACTACCAGGATTTCCAGCGCTTCCAGTCGATCGACATTTCGATGCCCGCGGACGCCGAAGCGACGCTGCCTTCGCTCATCGAGGCGGTGAAGTCCGCCATTCCCGCAGCGAAGCGCGGCGCCATCGCGAGCCGCGGCGAAGCGGCGAAGAAGGCGCACGCCGACGGCGAAGCGCGCACCAAGCAGGCCGCGGCGCTCGCCTGGGACGCGAGCCCGATCAGCACGGCGCGCCTCGCCATCGAGACCTACCACGCGGTGAAGGACACCGACTGGTCGATCGTTTCCCAGTCCGGCAACGTGAGCGGCTGGCTGAACCGGCTGTGGCCGCTCGAGAAGCACCATCACTGGCTCGGCCGCTCCGGCGGCTACGGCGTGGGCTACGGCGCGCCCGCGTCAGTCGGCGCGGCGCTCGCCAACAAGGACCTCGGGCGCTTCTCGGTCAACATCCAGTCCGACGGCGACCTGATGTACGCGCCGGGCGCGCTGTGGACCGCCGCGCATCACAAGATCCCGCAGCTCGCGGTGATGCATAACAACCGCGGCTACCACCAGGAAGTGATGCACGTGCAGCGCATGGCCAACTTCCGCAACCGCAAGTCGAACAACGGCACGGATGCGGGCCCGGTCGGCACGCGCATCGAGAACCCGGACATGGACTACGCGAAGCTCGCGCAATCGATGGGCTGGTGGGCGAAAGGCCCGATCAAGAATCCGGCCGAGCTCGGACCGGCACTGCGCGAGGCGGTGAAGGTCGTGCTTGCCGGTACGCCCGCGCTGCTCGACGTCTGGACACAGCCGCGCTAAGGAGACGAGCGATGCGCCTGTTACTTCTTCTCGTCGCCGCGCTGCCGTTTGCGGCGCTGGCCGCCGATGCGCAGAAAGGCAAGATCGCCTTCGAGAAGAACGGCTGCTGGCAGTGCCACGGCTACGTCGGCCAGGGCGGCGCCGCCGGCAAGCCGCTCGCGCCGAAGCCCATGCCGCTCGAGGCGTTCAACGTCTTCGTGCGCAACTCCAACGGCCCGATGCCGCCCTATCCGAAGGAAATCCTCTCCGACGCCGATCTCGCCGACATTCACGCGTATCTCTCCTCGATTCCGGCGCCGAAGGACTACAAGAGCATTCCGCTCCTCAGCCAGTAGCCGGCTCGCGAAATGGCGCGGCCGGCGGCAACTGTCCAGGTTGCGCGCCGGCGAGCCGGCTTGCATAACGCTTAGCGGTGATGGTCTTCGTAAGTCCGGCCCAGGCCGTAGCCGACCATGGCGCCGCCGAGCGTGCCGATGGTGCCGCCGTTGCTGACCGCGGCGCCGACGGCCGCGCCGCTCGCGGTGCCGATGGTTTCGGCCTTGCTGGCGCAGCCGGCGAGGCCGACAAGGGATGCGACCAGTGCGATTGCGATGCTGCTTTTCATTGCGCTCTCCTCGGAAAAAATTGAAAACAACCTGAGGAGGATTTAAGCAGCGATCGCGGCGGCGGGTGGCTTCAGGTTGTTACGGCTGGTAACGCGCAGCTGGCGTTTGGTAGCTCTACCAAACGCCTTAAGCCCCGGCCGGACGGCACTGTCGTGCGCGAGCGACTGTTTGGCGTTAACAAATCGACACGATTTACTTGGGCTCGGTGTCCGGCTCGATGGTGATCGTGTCGCCGATATAGGGCTCGATGCGCCCGTCGCCGGCGTACTGGCTGACGCGGCGCAGACGATCTTCGCTCGTCTGCTTTGCGGCCTCGAGCACCGGGACTTGCCGGCCCGCGATGCGAGCGCCGTACACCATCGTGAGCAACCCGAACGCGGCCACGGCGAGCCCGGCGTACAACTGGTGCGGAATCTGGATGACCTTGTTGAGCGGCATGCGCACCAGGCTGCCGTCGACCTGCACGGGCGGCAATCGCAGCAGCCCGGGCAGAACCGCCTCGGGCAGGAAGGCCTGCAGGACGAACAGCAGCACGGCGCAGAACCCCGCGAGCACGACGACGAAGCCGAGGAGCCAGGCTACCTTTGCTCGACGCACCATCCAGGGGGTCATGCGCGACTCCGAAGCGCTGTCAGACATGCGGTTAGGATGCCGCCGGCCCGGGACACCGGTGGCGTGCACGGCTAGGCCGGAAGGGCTATGGCGTTTGGGCAGATGAAGCGCATCTTGGTAGAATTACCAAATGCACGTCAGGGAGCGCATCCTGCAGGCGGCGCTGGCGCTGCTCGCGGAGAGCGGCGCCCACGAGCTGACGCAGCCGCGCGTCGCCCGGGCGGCGGGCGTGCGGCAGAGCCATCTCACCTACTACTTCCCGACGCGCGCGGTGCTGCTGCAGGAGGTGGCGCGCTATTCGATCGGCAAGCTCGCCGGGCAGCTTGAGCACGCGCGCGTGCACAGCCCCTCCCAGGTCGCGCGCGGCATTGCGGGCGCCTCCACGGACAAGCGCATCGTGCGCGTGATGCTCGGGCTCGTCACCTCGGCGGATCGCGATCCGGCAATCAAGCGCGAGCTGCGCCGCTTCATCGGCGAGCTGCGCGAGATCATGGCGCCCGCGCTTGCGGCGGGCGGGCTCGCCTCCGACGCGGCGAGCGTCGCCTTCTTCCATTCGGCGGTCATCGGCTGCGCCGTGCTGCAGCTCGCGCGCGACAACGCCGAGGCGCGCGCGGAGGCGCGCGGCGTGCTGAAGATGGCGGCTGCGTTCATCGCGAAGGGGAAGCGATGAAGCGTGCGCTCTTCTTGGCGCTTGCGCTGCTCGCCGGATGCGACAGGCGCGAGGCGGACGTGTTCCAGGGCTACGTCGAGGGCGAGTACGTGCTGCTCGCGTCGCCTTATGCCGGGCAGCTGCAGAAGCTCTACGTGCGCCGCGGGGACCAGGTCGAGGCTGGAAAGCCGGTGTTCGGGCTCGAGCAGGAGTCCGAGCGCGCGGCGCGCGCGGAGGCGGAGGAGCGCGTGAAGAGCGCGCAGGCGCGCCTCGAGAACCTCCAGGTGCCGATGCGCCAGCCGCAGATCGCGGCGCTGCGCGAGCAGCTGAACCAGGCGCGTGCCGCGCTCGAGCTCTCGCGCGCGAACTACCAGAGGGAAGAGGAGCTGTTCCGCAAGGGCTTCAGCCCGAAGGCGCGCCTGGACGACGCGCGCACCGCGCAGGACCGCGACGTCGCGCGCGTCAAGGAAGCGGAGGCGCAGCTCAAGAACGCGCTCATGCCGCTCGGCCGCGAGGGCGAGCGCGGCGCAGCCGAGGCCGAGATGGCGGCGGCGAAGGCGGCGCTCACGCAGGCCGCGTGGCGGCTCGAGCAGAAGAGCGTCGCCGCGCCGGTCTCGGGCCTTGTGCAGGATACGTTCTTCGTCATCGGCGAATGGGTGCCGGCGGGGCGGCCGGTCGCGTCGCTGCTGCCGCCGGGCAACGTCAAGGCGCGCTTCTATGTGCCGGAGGCCGTCGTCGCCTCGGTAGCGCTCGGCCGGTCGCTCGAAATTCGCTGCGACGGCTGCCAGCCGATCGAGGCGAAAGTGAGCTACGTGTCGTCGCAGGCGGAATACACGCCGCCCGTGCTCTACAGCAAGGATTCGCGCGCCAAGCTCATGTTCCTGGTCGAGGCGCGGCTGAATGCGCCGCTCAGGCCGGGGCAACCGATCGACGTGAGGCTGAAGTGAGCGAGCTCGCCATCGACGTGCATGGGCTGAACAAGAGCTTCGGCAGGAAGCATGTGGTGAAGGACTTTTCGCTGCAGGTGCGCCGCGGCGAGATCTACGGCTTCCTCGGCCCGAACGGCAGCGGCAAGACGACCTCGATCCGCATGCTGTGCGGATTGCTCAAGCCCGACTCGGGAAGCGGCGCGTGCCTCGGCCACGACGTGATCCGCGAGACGGCGGCGATCAAGCGCGAGGTCGGCTACATGACGCAGCGCTTCTCGCTGTGGGAAGAC
>DASSLQ010000186.1:0-5837 GCA_035689325.1 Burkholderiales bacterium
CACGACGCGCGAAGTGTTGTTACCGCTGCCCGGCGCGCCGCGTACGCCCTGATTGGAGTCCGTGGCGTAAAGCGTGCCGCCCTCGAAGTCGTGCGCGAACGCGAGCCCAATCGCTGGGCCGTCGGCCTGGAAGCCATTACCGGGACCGGTGGGTTTGCCGATCGGTCCGCCAATGCGATGTCCGCGATCGTCGAAGACCAGGATATCGGGAGTGAACGGATTGTTCGGCCCGAACCCGGTCGGATCACCCGGATAGGGTATGCGATTGCCGTTCGCATCAACGGTCCCGTTGCGATTGTTGCACCGGCCAGGCAAGCCCGTGCCCGACTCGAGGACGTAGACCCTGAAGTCATTCTTGTTGCCGACAAAGGCGATATCGGTCGGGAAGTTCAAGCCGGTGATGAAAGGCTCGATCTTGAAGCCGTTGGGCACGATGATGTCTTCGCCGTGGCTCGGGTTGTAATAGACGCTCTCCTCGGGGCAGTTCTTGTTGACCCCATCGGCCAGCGCAGGCGTCGGCGCGGCCGCGAGGCCGGCGAGCGCCAGCGCCACCGCTGCGGAAAGCGCCGTGTGCTTTGGTACGTTGGATTTCATGCTCTCTCCTCCTGCCGCGTACGCGGCAACGTTGATCTGCAAGAGTCTGGCTTGCCATTGAAAACCGGAGCTTGATCGGGCGAGAAGCACGAAAGTGGACTGCGGATCACTCTTCTTCCTCCCGCCGCGATTGCGGCCCGACTTGAAACTACTCCGCGGCCGCTGGCGGATTCATTCGACTTACCGCTGAATTCATTTCAAGTGCTCATGAATCGGACTGGCGGCCAAAGCCTGCCTGCGGTTAGCGCCTGCGCCGCGCACGAATTCGTAATAAGCAAATGCCGGCCGTGACTGAAACAAAAAAAGCCCCGCGCCGCGGGGATTCGGCGCGGGGTGGCCTCCGCCCGCTCGCATCAGAGTGAGCGGAGGAAGTTGAGCAGGTCCTGCTTGTCGCGTTCGCCCAGGTTGTTGAAGTTGTCGATGACGCCGTTCGCTTCTGAGCCGTTGCTGGCGTGCGCGCGGATCGCCCGCTTCAGGTCCGCGGTGCGGCCGTCATGCAGGAAGAAGATCCGCTGCCCGACGCCCCAGAGCGGGGCGGTGCGGAACTCGCGCGGGCCGGCCTCGCCTTGCGTGACGCCGTCGGCCAGACCGTCGCCCATATCGTGCACCAGCAGGTCGGAGAACAGGTTGACCGGCTTATAACGCAGCGCCGCGATCGCCGAGTTGCCGGTAGTGAACGACGGGGTATGGCAGAGCGCGCAGCCGACGTCGCTGAACGTCTGGCGGCCGCGCGAGATCGACCAGGAGCCCCCCGGCGTATCGGTGGAAGGCTGGGGCGCGTCGAGGAGGCGCATGAAGTGGGCGAACTTCTCGACTGCGCTGATCACCTCGGTCGGCACCGACGTGTCCGTGTTGGTGACATCGTTGGGCACGGTCGCGAACTGGCAGTCCTTCTGCTCCTCGCGCTCGGTCTGGAAGATTTCGTTGGTGATGCCCATCTCGACGTTGTAGGCCTCGCCGGCGAAGAGCAGCAGCGACTTGTTCTGCGCCTTCCAGCCGAAGCGCGCGATCGTGCCGTCGTTGCCGTTGTTGTTGGTCATGCCGGTGATGGTGCGACCGGCGACGGCGAAGTTCGCCTTGCCGCCAATGCCGAGCGCGAGCTTCTGCGCCAGGTTGCTCCCCTGGTTCGCAGCGATCGCCGCATCCGGAATCGCCTCGATCAGCCCGGCGCCGAAGGTCGGGGTCGGGATGCGGAAGATCACGTTGCCGTTGCTCAGGTGTGTGGCGAAGTCGGGCTGCCCGAGGTTGCAGCCGCCGGCGCCGCTGCGGCCAGTGATGGTGAAGAGCGCGTGCACGCCGCCGTCGGCGCTGCCGTCGGGATTCTTCACGAAGCGCGCCTCGCGCACCGGACCGTCGGCGCGGATGAACGACGGTGCGTGATCGACGCCGCCGTGCTTGCCGGCGAAGGCCGCCTGCGGGTTCGGCACGTTGCCGAAGGGCGGCGTGCCGAG
This sequence comes from Burkholderiales bacterium, assembly GCA_035689325.1. Taxonomy (GTDB): domain Bacteria; phylum Pseudomonadota; class Gammaproteobacteria; order Burkholderiales; family SG8-39; genus SCGC-AG-212-J23. The sequence goes on from DASSLQ010000186.1 coordinate 2,046, forward strand.
CTGCGCATGCGGGCTCGAGCCGCCGAGCGCCGGCTGGATATGGCAGCCGCCGCAGCTGTCGAGGTTCATGCGCGGCCCGAGCCCGTCGGCTACGCCCTCCTCCTCGGCAAAGTCGGCCGCGCCGGCCTGGAAGAACGCGCTCTGCGTGCTGCTCAGCCCGGCGAGCGGGCCACCCGCGGCGGCGGCGCCGTCGCGCACTCCGGGATCCCGCGACACGAACGAAAACGCCGGTTGCAGCTGCGCGAACGAAGACGACGGCTGCAACTGTGTGAGAAAGAGACCTGCGATCGCTGTCGAGAGAACAAGCGGTGCGACATGTTTCGACTTCATTGCTCCTCCTTTACCTCGCTCGACGCGGCAATGCGAATGCGCGCCGCTTCTGCGGAGACGAGTTCTTCGCGGCGCGCTCACTCCGCGCCGGCTCGTCATATCTATAGCTCGACAAATTCCTGATGCTCAATCAGCGTTCGGTGATATCGTTTTTTCGGTTTTTTACAAATTGGGGGGAGGAATTGGAGCGGCGATGCGGCGGCGCTGTGGAATGCGTCACGCTCGGCGCAACAAGAGCGAATGGAGGGGATCGTGGATCCAATTCTTCACATCAAGGACCTGCGCTGTTTCGTGTCGGTGTACGAAAAGCGCAGTTTCAGCCGTGCGGCGGACGAGCTCGATACGGTTCAATCCTTGGTCTCGACGCGCGTTCAGCGCCTCGAGCGCTTCGTCGGCGCGCGGCTCTTTACGCGCCTGCCGCACGGCATCGAGCCGAACAAGCACGGCGAGCTGGTCTACCGGCACGCGAAGAACATGCTGCGCAACCTCGCGGAGCTCGAGGCCGAACTCGGGCGCCGTGCGGTTTAGGACTTGCTCAGGCGGCGGCGCACCGACTCGAACAGGCACACGCCCGCCGAGACGGAGACGTTGAGGCTCTCGACCGCGCCCGCCATGGGAATGCGCACGAGCAGATCGCAGCTCTCGCGCGTCAGCCGCCGCATGCCCTCGCCCTCGGCGCCGAGCACCCAGGCGACCGCCCGCGGCAGATCCGCTTCGTACAGCGTCTGCTGCGCGTGCTCATCCGCGCCCACGATCCATACCTCGCGCTCTTTGAGCTCGCTCAGCGTGCGTGCGAGGTTGGTCACCATGAGGTAAGGCGTCGCCTCGGCCGCGCCGCTTGCGACCTTTGATACGGCGGGGGTGATGCCCGCGGCCCGATCTTTCGGCGCGATCACCGCGTGCGCGCCGGCGCCGTTGGCGACGCGCAGACAAGCGCCGAGATTGTGCGGATCGGTAACGCCGTCGAGGACCAGCAGCAGCGGCTGCTCGACCTGCGCCAGCACCTCGTCCAGCGTCTCGCCGAGCGATTTGACGGCGACGCGCGCGACCACGCCCTGATGGCGTCCGCCGCCGTAGAAGCCGTCGAGGCGCTTCGTCGGCACGCGCATCAGCCGCACGCCCGCGCGCTCGGCGGCGGCGGCGAGGTCCTTGCCCCGGGCATCGTTCCTGGTTTCATCGAGGAAGATCTCCACCACCGACGATGGATCGGCGCGCAGCCGCGCGAGTACCGCGTGGAAGCCGAACACGACGCGTGGTTCGCGCTCGCGGCTCATTGCGAAACCGAGGCGGGTACGAGATCCATCTTGCGCTGATCGACGTCGACGCGCGCCAGCTTTACCGTCATGCGGTCGGCGAGCCGAAAGCGCTTCTTCGTGCGCTCGCCGTAAAGCAAGTGCCGCGCGCCGTCGTACTGGAAATAATCGCGGCCGAGCTCGGAGATGTGCACCAGGCCGTCGACGAAGTAGTCATCCAGCGTGACGAACAGGCCAAAGGGCACCACGCCGGTAATCGTGCCTGCGAAGGTTTCGCCGACATGCTCGCGCATGTAGTAGCACTTGAGCCAGCTCTCGACGTCGCGGCTCGCGTCATCGGCGCGCCGCTCGGTCTCGGAGCAATGGCGCCCGAGCGCCTCCCAGTCGAGCCCGCCGTCGTAACGCTTGCCGGCAAGGAGCGCCTTGATCGCCCGATGCACCAGCAGATCGGGGTAGCGGCGAATCGGCGAGGTGAAGTGCACGTACGCCTCGTAGGCGAGGCCGAAATGGCCCACGTTCTGCGGCGTGTACATCGCCTGCTTCAGCGAGCGCAGCAGCACGGTCTGCAGCAGGTTGAAATCGGGCCGGCCGCGGATCCTTTCCAGCAGCGACGCGTAGTCGCGCGGCTTGGGGATATCGCCGCCGGGCAGCTGCAAGCCGAGCTCGGCGAGGAAAGCGCGCAGCGCGGCGACCTTGTCTTCGGCCGGCACATCGTGCACGCGGTAGAGCACCGGCTGCTTGTGCCGCGCGATGAAGCTGCCGGCGCAGACGTTGGCCGCGAGCATGCATTCCTCGATGATGCGATGCGCATCGTTGCGGGCTTCCGGCACGATGCGCTCGATCTTGCCGTTCGCGTCGAACATCATGCGCGTCTCGACGGTCTCGAAATCGATTGCGCCGCGCTTCTCGCGGCTGCGGAAGAGCAGCTGGAAAAGCTCGTAGAGCCCGGCAATATGCGCGGGCGGTCGGCCATGCGAGATGTCCGCCCAGACCTGGTTGTAGGTAAGGCGCGCGTGCGAGCGGAACACCGCCGGATAGAACTCGTAGCGGCCGAGCTCGCCCTGCGCGGAGACCTCCACCTCGCACACCACGGCGAGGCGCTCCACCTTGGGATTGAGCGAGCAGATGCCGTTGGAGAGCTTCTCCGGCAGCATCGGGATCACGCGCCGCGGGAAATAGACCGACGTGCCGCGGTCCCGGGCATCGAGATCAAGCGCGTCGCCATGCCTCACGTAATGGCTCACGTCGGCGATCGCCACCCATAGCCGGTAGCCTTTGCCTGCCGGCTCGCAATAGACAGCATCGTCGAAGTCCTTGGCTGTCTCGCCGTCGATGGTGACGAATGGCAGCTCGCGCAGGTCGCGGCGGCTGCGGCGGTCCTCCTCGCGCACCTCGTCGGGCAACGATTTTGCGAGCGCCAGTGCCTGGCGCGAAAATCGATGCGGCAGGTCGAACTTGCGCAGCGCGATCTCGATCTCCATGCCCGGATCGGCGTAGTGGCCGAGCACTTCTGTGACGCGGCCGACGGGCTGCGCGTGCGGCGCGGGTGGCTCGATGAGATCCACGGTGATGACTTCGCCCGCTTTCGCCCTGCCCGCGTCCGGCACCAGGATGTCGTGCGCGATGCGGCGGTCTTCCGGCACGAGCACCAGCACGCCGTGCTCATCGTGCAGCCGGCCGACGATGCGGCGCTTGGCGCGCTCGAGCACATCGACCAGCGTGCCGACCGGCCGGCCGCGCGCGTCGCTGCCGGCGACACGCGCGGCAGCGCGGTCGCCGTGCATCAGGCTGCGCATTTCGTGCGGCGGCAGATAAATCGTCGCGCCGCCCTCGTCGGGAATCAGAAACCCGTGCCCATCGGGGTGCCCTTCGACGCGGCCGGCGACGAGCGCGATGCGCCGCGCGACCAGCAGCGCGCCGGCACGGTTCTGCACGACGTCGCCCGCGCGTTCGAGCGCGGCGAGGCCTGCGTTGAATGCGCGGTGCTCGCGAGTGCGGATGTCGAGGCGTTGCGCGAGCTCGCGCGGCGTGAGCGGCTCGCCCGCGCGCTCGAGCTCGCGCAGGATCTCGCGCCGGTAATCGGCGCCGCTCGCATCGTCGCGCGCGGCGCGCGCGCGGCGGCGTAATGCAGTTCTCTTCGGTCGTCGCTTGGCCAAGCGCTTCTCTTTTTCAGCTAAAATCGCGCCACCTCGGCCGAGGTGGCGGAATT
>DASSLQ010000187.1:0-7363 GCA_035689325.1 Burkholderiales bacterium
CATGTCCGCCGGAATCGGCAGCGCGCGCCAGGTGTCGAGCGAAACGAGCGCGACCTGGCGTTTCGCGCGGAACTTTTCCTCGCCGCCGATCGCGAGCTCCAGGCGCAGCGTGTCGCCGAGATGCGCCGGGCGGAAGAACTCGCCGCCGACCATGTCGAAGAAGTTCACGAAATAAACGATGCCCGCGGGGTCGCAGTGCGAGAAGCGGATCAGCCGCTCGCGCGCGAACGGCGTTGCCATTAGGCGAGGAACGTCGTCGTCCCCGCGAAAGCGGGGACCGAGTCTATTCGAAAGCCATGGATACCCGCCTTCGCGGGAATGACAGTTCGCCGCATTCCTACAGGATGCGGTTGAACCAGGCGAGCGACAGCAGCCCGGCGATGAGCACCAGAGCCGCGGCAGCGGCGGAGAAGAGCGCGCCGATCTCGGTCTTCTTCGTCTCCATCACCAGGCGCGAGTTCATCGTCTGGTAGATCTTCTGCAGGTCGGGGGCATTGCCGGCATAGAAATAGTCGCCGCGCGTGAGATCGGCGATCGCGCGCAGCGTCTCCTCGTCGAGGCGCACGTGCATCGACCAGCCGTCGAAGCCGACGATCTTGCCCTCCGGCGTGCCGACGCCGACGGTGAAGATGCGCACGCCGCGCTCGGCGGCGAGACGCGCGGCGAGGAGCGAATCGGGGCCCGTGGTGCGCTGCCCGTCGGTGAGCAGGATGATCACCGCTGAGCTATAGGAGCCGGGCGGGACCGGCTTGAAGTTGGCCGGCGGCTTCTTCTTCTCGGCGGCGTAGGAATAGGCGGCGACGTCGTAGCCGCCGTCGGGAAAGAGCACCGCGAGCGAGACGATGATCGCGCTGCCGATGGCGGTGGCGCGCTGCAGCTGGAAGCGATCGATCGCCGCGTAGAGGTCGTCCTTGTTGGTGGTCGGCGCCTGCGCCACGGTGGCGGTGCCGGCGAAGGCGACGATGCCGATGCGCACGTGCGAAGGCTGGTCGGCGATGAAGGCTTTCGCCGCGACCTGCGCGGCGACGAGGCGGTTCGGCTCGACGTCGCTCGCGCGCATGCTGCCCGAGACGTCCATGGCGAGGATCACCGTCTCATGCTGGGAGGGCAGCGTCATGGTGGCGCTCGGCCGGGCGATGGCGACGATCAGCGCCGCCAGCGCGAGCAGCAGGAGAGCGGGCGGCACGTGGCGTCGCCAGCTCGCGCCGGACATCGCTTCGCGCATCAGCGCGAGGCTCGAATAGCGCAGCGCGAAGCGCTTGCGCCGGCGCAGGAGCAGCACGTAGAGCGCCACCAGCAGCGGCAGCGCAGCCGCGAGCCAGAGGAACTCAGGCCACTGGAAGCTCATGCACCCTCACCGCGCGCTTGCGCTTGCGCAGGTCCGCGAACCGCAGCACGGTGTCGACGAGATCGGCGTCGGTGGCGAGCTCGAGCGCATCCACCCCCGCATCGCGCAGCGCCGTGCGCAACGCCGCCTCGCGCCGTTGCGCCGCGTCCATGAAACGCTTGCGAAAGCGCCCGTCGTGCGTGTCGACGAAGAGCTGCTCGCCGGTCTCTGCGTCCTCGAAGACCAGAAGCCCGAGGTCCGGCAGCTCCGCCTCGAGCGGATCGTGCAGCCGCACCGCGATCATCTCGTGGCGCTGCGCGAGCTGCATCAGCGGCTTGTCCCAGCCGGGAGCGCTGATGTAGTCGGAAACCAGGAACACGAGCGAGCGCCGGTGGACGAAGTTGAACGCGCTCTTCAGCAGGAGCCCGAGATCCGTGCCTTGGCCGGCGGGCAGCGGCGCTCGCGTCATCATGGCGTGCAGGATGGCGAGCACCTGGCGGCGGCCGGTGCGCGGCGCGATGACGTTGTCGACGTCGTGCCCGTAGAGGATCGCGCCGACGCGGTTGCCGTGGCGCGTGAGCAGGCGCGCGAGCAGCGCGACGAAGTCGGCCGACACCTCGCGCTTTTTCACGTCACGCGAGCCGAAGTCGACCGAGCGGCTGAGGTCGAGCAGGAACCACGCGGTGATCTCGCGATCCTCGTGATACTCGCGCACGTAGGGTGTCTGCAGACGCGCAGTGACGTTCCAGTCGATGTGGCGCACGTCGTCGCCGTACTGGTACTCGCGCAGGTCGGCGAGGTCGAGGCCGAAGCCGCGGAACAGTGTGCGGTAGTCGCCGTGCAGCAGGCCATCGAGGCGGCGCAGCACCGTCCACTCGAGACGGCGCAGGACCGCCTCAGGATTGCGCGGCGGCGGCGGGCTTTGCATGCGTTTGCAGGGGCTTCGCCGGGGGCCGCACTTTCTGCATCAGGCGCCGGATCAGCTCGTCGGGCGTGAGTCCCTCGGCGAGCGCCTCGTAGGAGAGCACCAGCCGATGGCGCAGCACGTCGGGCACGAGGTCGACCACGTCCTCGGGCAGCGCATAGTCGCGCCCGCGCAGGAAGGCGAGCGCGCGCGCGCACTCGATGAGGTGGATCGAAGCCCGCGGGCTCGCGCCGTACATCAGGTACTTGTCGGGCGCGCGCGTCGCGGCGGCGAGGCGCACCGCGTACTGGACGAGCGCGGGCTCGACGTAGGTCTTGCGGCACTGGCGCTGCAGCTCGAGCAGCTGGTCGGTGGTCGCCACCGCGAGCGGCTCGTGCGCGGGTCCCGTGACGCGCTCGACGATCACGAACTCCTCTTCCTCGCTCGGGTAGCCGACCAGCACCTTCATCATGAAGCGGTCGACCTGCGCCTCGGGCAGCGCATAGGTGCCCTCGGTCTCGATCGGGTTCTGCGTCGCCATCACCAGGAACGGCTCGGGCACCTTGTGGGTCTCGCCGGCGATCGTCACCTGGTGCTCCTGCATCACTTCCAGGAGCGCGCTCTGCACCTTGGCGGGCGCGCGGTTGATTTCATCGGCCAGCAGCAGGTTGCAGAAGACCGGACCCAGCGAAGTGCTGAAGTCGCCGGTGCGCTGGTTGTAGATGCGCGTGCCGACCAGGTCGGCGGGCACGAGATCCGGCGTGAACTGGATGCGGCGGAAGCTGCCGCGAACCGTGGCGGCGAGCGTCTTCACGGTGAGGGTTTTCGCCAATCCCGGAACACCCTCGACCAGCAGGTGCCCGCCCGCGAGCATCGCCACCAGCACGCGCTCGAGGAAGTGGTCCTGCCCGACGACGGTTTTCTTCACCTCGTAGAGCACACGCTCCATGAGCGGGGAAGCTGGATCCATGGCGTTCCTTTAGAAAGGCGAAAGACCGATCGAAGAGGCGGCGTTCTCGATCGGCACCGCGAAGCCGATGCCGATGAAGACGCGATTCTCGGTGGGGTTCAGCAGCCCGGTGACGATGCCGATCACCTCGCCGTCGAGCGTGACCAGCGGGCCGCCGGAGTTGCCGGGATTCACCGCGGCATCGAACTGGATCAGGTTGGTGAGAAGGCGCTTGCCCTCCGGCGAGACGTAGTCGCGCTTCAGGCCCGAGATGACGCCGGCGGAGGCCGACGGGCCGATGCCGAAGGGGAATCCCACGGCGACTACGTCGTCGCCAGGCTTCAGGCCCGCGGTGGAGCGCATGGTGGCGGGCATCATGTCGTCGGGCAGGGTCTTCGCCTGCAGCACGGCGAGATCGTGCTCCGGCCGCTCGCCGACCATTGTTGCTTCGGAATCGGTGCCGTCGAAGAAAGTGACCTGAATGCGCCCGGCGCCTTGCACCACATGGAGGTTGGTGAGGATGAGACCGCTGTCTACGATGATCACGCCCGTGCCGCGCTGCCAGTCGGCCTTGTCGCCCTCCATGGCATTCCTGCCCTCCTCGCCGTTGCCGGCCATGGCGCGCACCGCGACGACGGAAGGGATGATCTTTTCGTAGGCCTGTGCGGCCGAGGGCGGCGGCGGCGCGGCGTCGAGCGTGTGCTTGACGAGCGCCTCGACGTCCTTCTCGCTGAGCGGGCGGGGCTGCAGCGCCCAAACGGTCGCAAGCAGCGCGACCAGCGCCACTGCGAGCGACGGCACGACCCGCCGCCGCCAGGCAATGCGCGGGCGCTCGCGCGCCGCCACCGGCTGGGCGGCCGGCGGGGGCGCCACGACCCGGGATGCACTGTAGACCGCGGTGCGTCGTTTCATGGAGCGACCCGCGTTTAGTGTAGCAGGCGCGGGCGCAGCGAAAAGCTGACGCTAGCGAAAGGCGATCAGCGCGCGGAGACTTTGGCGCCGTAAAGGCGCGCGCGGCTCGCGTAACACACCGCGCAGCGCACCAGTCCGCCGGACAGCAGGCCCGCCGGCCGGTATTCGTGCAGCAGCGCCGGGCGGATCTCGTCGCACACGTCGCAGTACACGCGCGCCTCGCTGATCATGGTGAAAGCGAGCCAGCCGCAGCGCGCGCAGCGCGCCGCCGTGCCCATCGACGGCTCGTTCGGCATGAAATGCTCGAACTCGACCGGCTTGATGGCGCGGCAGTTGGCGCAGTAGACGTGCGTCGCCTCGATCACGCGTAGCGCCTCACCTGCCGCAAGAGCGCGATACCGCCCACGAGCGCGAGGGCCGGCAGCACCAGGGTGCTCATCGGCATGACGCGCGCCTTGTGGCGCGTGAGCTCGCCCGCGTGCGGCGCCATGAGCACGAGGCGGCGCTTCGTCATGCGCGCGCCGAGCTCGCCCAGGCGCTCGCCGAGCACGCGCTCGGCCTGCGGCAGGAGCCTCGTCTCCTCGTCCGCCACGTGGTGCATCACCTCGCGCATCATTTCCATCACGCGCTCGTCGTATTGCGGCTCCGCCGGATCGGCAGCGCGCAGCTCGCCGATCAGCCTCCTCATGCGGTCGTGCTCGGGGATGAAGCGGCCGATGAGCGCGCTGTCCACGCTTGCCATGGCCGGGTAAAAGATTTCCTCCTCGATCTGCGCATGCACGTCGAGCGCGAGCGAAAGCGTGGCGACGAGCGAGCGCTTGGTCGCGGGCGTGGCGTCCGCCTTGTAGCGATGAAACGTGCTGAGGACGCGCGCATGGTCCGCGCGAATCATGTCGGTCGCGTCCGGCGCGAGCCTGGCGAGAACTTTCGTAGTCATGCGCGAGGCCAAGCAAGAACAGGTCCCAGCGCCCTTGCCGCGCCGCGGCAGCTAGGCCAACGCGCTCGCTACCTTCTGGATCACGCTCGCCCAGTCGCCGCGCACGGATTGCCGAAAGAGCCGCGCGCTTGGGTACCACGGACTATCGGTGCGCTCTCTCATCCAGCGCCAATCGGGCGCAAAGGGCAGGAGCAGCCACACCGGCTTGCCGAGCGCCCCGGCGAGATGCGCTACCGAGGTGTCGACCGCGATCACCAGATCGAGCGCGGAAACGAGGGCTGCCGTATCGGCAAAGGTGCGCAGCTCCGCCGTGTAATCCAGGACACGGTCGCCGCGCGGATCCAGCTTCGCAAGCGACGCGCCGGCTGCGTCCTTTTGCAGGCTGACGAACGCGTAGTTTGGCACTTCGAGCAGCGGCGCCAGCAGTTCGACCGGCAGCGAGCGCGTGCGGTCGCGCCGGTGCTTCGGGTTGCCGGCCCAGACGAGGCCGACCTTGCGCTCGGGCCCATGCGCCGCCAACCGCTCGCGCCACGCTTGCACGGCTCGCGGCGCGGCATGCAAATAAGGCACCTGCGACGGGATGCTGGCGAGCGTCGTGCCGAACGCGCGCGGCAGGCTCATGATCGGGATGTGATAGTCGAAAGCGACGGGTGTGTCCTTCGAGCTGAACACGGTGCCGGCGCCCGGCAGGCTCGCAAGCAGCGGCGCGAGCGGCGGCGCGCAGGCGAGCGCCACCTCGGCGCCGCGAGCGGCGAGCAGCGGCACATAGCGCGCCATCTGGATGGCGTCGCCGAAGCCCTGCTCGGCGTAGACGACGATGGTGCGGCCGGCGATGTCCTGCTCGCCGAGCCACAGCGGTTTGCCGCCGGAGGGCGGCAGCTTCGTGCGCAGCGCTTCCCAGCGCCACTCGTACTCCTTCAAGCCGCGCTCGTAGTCGCCCGCCAGCAGGTAGGCGAAGCTCGCGTTGAAATGCGCCTCCGCGTCCGCGGGGCGTAGCGCGAGCACGCGCTCAAAGACCGCGATGCCGTCGTCGACACGGCCGAGCTGGCAGAGCACGTTCGCCTGGTTGTGCAGGGCCTCGGCGTGCTCGGGCCGGGCCGTGAGCACCTGCTCGTAGATTGCGAACGCTTCCTCGTGACGGTCGAGGGCTTCGAGCGCATGTGCGCGGATGCAGAGCGCGTCGTGGCGCTGCAACGCGCTGGAGACGGTACCACGGTTCTCGAGCGCCTCGGCGTAGTCGGGCCGCAGCGCCAGTGCCTGGCGGTAGCTTGCGAGCGCCTCGCGCTCGCGCTCGAGCGCGCGCAGGGTGTCGCCGCGGCTGTTCAGCAGCTCCGCGCTTCTCGGGCGCAGCACTAACGCGCGCTCGAGGCTCGCCAGCGCTTCCGCGTAGCGCTCGAGCGCATGGAGCGCCTTGCCGCGCACTTCGAGCGCGTCGGCCGCTTGCGGGCGAAGCGCGAGCGCCCGCTCGCAGGCAGCGAGTGCATCCTCCGGCCGGCGCATGGCGAGCAACAACGAACCCTGCTGCAGCAGCGCCTCGTAGCACTGCGGGTCGACAGCCAGGGCGCGCTGCACCAGCTCGAGCGCCTCGCCGAGCGCCTGCTGCTGGTGGCGCAGCGCGGCGAAGAGCAGCAGCGCGTCGCGGTGACCGGGCTCACCGTCGAGGAATGTGCGGCAGAGCCGCGCGGCTTCGTCAAGGTTTCCCGCGCTCCATGCTTCGAGCGCGCTCTGCAGCATCGGCGGTGCCGCGACCCGGCGCGAAACGAGGTCGCGATGCCAGCGTGTCTCGCTGTCGTCAGCCCCAGCCGCTACCGCCGCGTTGTACGCCGCGAGCGCTTCCGCGTGGCGGCCCATGGCCTCGAGCACGCGTGCGCGCGCGTTCTGGACGCGCGCATCGCCGGGACGGAGCCGCAGCGCGCGCTCGTAGCATGCGAGCGCCTGCGCCTCGCGTCCCATGGCGGCGAGCACCTGGCCGCGGTCGTGCATGGCGTCGATGGAATCCGGGCTGAGCTCGAGCGAGCGCTCGCATGCTGCCAGCGCCTCGGCATGCCGGCCGAGCGCGAGCAGCGCGCGGCTGCGATTGCCAAGCGCCTCGGCATTGGCGGGCTGAAGCGCGAGGGCGCGATCGTAGCTTGCGAGCGCCTCCTCGTAGCGGCCAAGCGCGCGCAGGGCGTTGCCCCGATTGTTGAGCGTAGACGCATGATCGGGACGCAGCGCGAGCGACTTGCCGTAGGCTGCGAGCGCCTCGGCGTGGCGGTCGAGCTCCTGCAGAGCGTTGCCGCGGTTGTTTTGCGCTTCCGCGTACGCCGGCCGCGCGGCGAGCGCGCGCTCGAGCGC
>DASSLQ010000188.1:0-56293 GCA_035689325.1 Burkholderiales bacterium
GCCTACGCGTTTCTCGGCCAGGGCGGCGCGGCCGGTGGTTGCCTCCTGCACAATCCGAATTACGATTTCAACGACGAGGTGATTCCACTGGGCGCCGGCTATCTCGCCGCGCTGGTGGAGGAGAGCCTGCCGCTGAAGTAAACCCGGGAGGAGGAATGATGCGAACGCTGCTCTTGATCCTGGCGCTGGCCGCGAGCCCGGCGCATGCACAGGTGCTGCTGCGCTGGGCCGCGCAGAACGACATCCTGACGATGGACCCGCACTCGCAGAACCATGCGACGACGCACGCCATCATGCAGTACACCTACGAAGGATTGGTGCGCTACACCAAGGACTACAAGATCGAGCCCTGCCTCGCGACCAGCTGGGAGAAGATCTCGGACACGCAATTCCGCTTTCATTTGCGCAAGGGCGTGAAGTTCCACGATGGCACGCCCTTCACGGCGGACGACGTCGTCTTCTCCTTCGCCCGCATCAAGGAGCCGCAGGGCACGAACCAGATCTACGTCGCGGGCATCAACGAGGTGAAGAAGATCGACGACGACACCGTCGACCTGGTGCTCGCCGGCCCGCACCCGCTGCTGCTGCAGAACATCGTCGACTTCCGCATCATGAGCAAGTCCTGGGCGGAAAAGAATCGCTCGCAGCACATCCAGGATTACTCCAAGCGCGAGGAGACTTTCGCCTCGCGCAACACCAACGGCACCGGCCCCTACATCATCAAGGGCTGGGAGCCCGACAAGCGCATCGTCATGACGCTGAACAAGGAATGGTGGGGCAAGCTCGACGGCAACGTGACCGATGTGATCTACACGCCGATCAAATCGGACGCGACGCGCGTCTCGGCCCTGCTCTCCGGTGACGTGGATCTCGTGACCGATCTGCCCACGCAGGACGTCGACCGGCTGCGCAAGGAGTCGAGCATCAAGATCCTCGACGGCCACGAGGTGCGCACCATCTTCATCGGCCTCGACCAGCACAACGACGAGCTGAAGTATTCCAGCGTCAAGGGCAAGAACCCGTTCAAGGACGTGCGCGTGAGGAAGGCGCTCAACATGGCGGTCGATCGCGAGGCGATCCGCAAGGTCGTGATGCGCGGCCTGTCGATCCCCGCCGGCATCATGATCGCGCCGGGCGTGCACGGGCATACGAAAGACATCGACATCGTGCCGAAGTACGACCCGGCGGCCGCGAAGAAGCTGCTCGCCGAGGCGGGCTATCCGGAGGGTTTCGAGTTCACGCTCGACTGCCCGAACAACCGCTACGTCAACGACGAGAAGATCTGCCAGGCGCTCGTCTCGATGTGGGCAAAGGCGGGCCTGCGCGTCAGGCTGAACGCGATGCCGTTCGCGACCTACATTCCGAAGCTGCTGAACTTCGACACCAGCGCCTACATGCTCGGCTGGGGGGTGCCGACCTTCGATGGCCTGTACACGCTGCAATCGCTGGTGCGCACCAAGACTAGCGGCGCGGACGGCAGCTTCAACATCGGGCGCATCAGCGATCAGAAGCTCGACGGCATGATCGACGCGCTCAAGGTCACCACCGACGTGAAGAAGCGCGACGCGATTCTCAAGGAGGCGCTGGAGATCACGCGCGACCAGGCCTATTACGTGCCGCTGCACCACCAGATGCGGCCCTGGGCGATGAAGAAGGGCGTCACCATCGTCTACAGCCTCGACGACCGGCCGCAGGCGCGCTTCGCGACCGTGAAGTGATTCTCCGCCAGCTCTGGGAGCACGACCTCGCCTGGAGCTTCCGGCGCTCGCCGGTCACCATCGTGGCGGCGGCGCTGACGTTGATCTGCGTAGCCGCGGCCCTGCTCGCGCCCTGGGTGTCGCCGCAGGACCCCTTCGACATGGCAGCGCTCAACCTGAGCGACGCGTTCACGCCGCCCGCGTGGGAAGACAACGGCATCGCGCGCTACCCGCTCGGCACGGACAACCAGGGGCGCGACATTCTCTCGACGATCATGCACGGCGCGCGCATCTCGCTCGGCGTCGGCATCGCCGCCGTGTTCTTCGCGCTGGTGCTCGGCGTGTCGCTCGGGTTGCTGTCCGGTTACCTCGGCGGCCGCGTGGACGCCGTGATCATGCGCATCGCCGATGTGCAGCTTTCGTTCCCGGCAATCCTCATCGCCCTGCTGATCGATGGCGTGGCGCACGTCGCGCTGCCGGGCGATCGCCACGACGACCTCGCCATTCCGGTGCTGGTGCTGGCCATCGGCTTCGCGGGCTGGGTACAGTACGCACGCACCGTGCGCGGCTCCACCATGGTCGAAAAGGCGAAGGAGTACGTGCAGGCCGCGCGCGTCATCGGCCGCAAGCCGCTCGCGATCATGCTCGCGCATGTGCTGCCCAATGTCATGGGGCCGGTGCTGGTCATCGCGACCATCCACATCGCCACCGCGATCATCACCGAGGCCACCCTCTCGTTCCTCGGCGTCGGCGTGCCCGCCACGCGCCCCTCCTTGGGCACGCTGATCCGGATTGGAAATGAATTCCTGTACTCCGGCGAGTGGTGGATTACGGTGTTTCCCGGCCTTGCGCTCGTCATCCTCGTGCTGTCGGTCAACCTGCTCGGCGACTGGCTGCGCGACGCGCTGAATCCCAAGCTGCGCTGACTCTCGACCGCAAATGCTCGACGTGCAAAGCCTGCGGGTCGAATTTCCCACGCGGCGCGGCACGCTCACCGCACTGGACGGCATCTCGTTTGCCATCGCGCCGGGCGAAGTGCTCGGCGTGGTAGGCGAGTCGGGCGCCGGAAAATCGATCACCGGGCTCGCGATCATCGGGCTGCTCGAGCCGCCGGGACGCATCGCCGCGGGCGAAGTGCGGCTCGAGGGCCGGCGCATCGACAAGCTGCCGCCGGAAGAGATGCGCCAGCTGCGCGGGCGCAAGATCGGCGTGATCTTCCAGGACCCGCTCACTTCGCTGAATCCGCTCTACACCATCGGCCGGCAACTCGAGGAGACCATCCTCGCCCATCTGCCGATGAGCAAGCGCGCCGCACGCGACAGGGCGCTCGCGCTGCTCGGCGAAGTCGGCATCCCGGCGCCGGAAGCGCGCTACCGCCACTACCCGCACCAGTTCTCCGGCGGCATGCGCCAGCGCGTGGTGATCGCGCTCGCGCTCGCGGCGGAGCCGCGCCTCCTCATCGCCGACGAGCCGACCACCGCGCTCGATGTCTCGATCCAGGCGCAGATCATCGCGCTGCTCAAGCGCCTGGCCGCGGAGCGCGGCGCCTCCGTGATGCTGATTACGCACGACATGGGCGTGATCGCCGAGACGGCGCACCGGGTGGCTGTCATGTACGCCGGGCGCATCGTGGAAATAGGCGGAGTGCGCGATGTGATCCACGCACCGAAGCATCCCTATACCGTCGGGCTGATGGGCTCGATCCCGCGCATTGCCGCCAAGCGCAGCCGCCTGGTGCAGATCGATGGCAGCATGCCGCGCCTCAACGCGATTCCGCCAGGCTGCGCCTTTCACCCGCGCTGCACGCGCCGGTTCGAGCGCTGCTTCGTCGAGCGCCCGGATCTGATGCCGGCAGGCGCAAGCCGCGCGGCGTGCTGGTTACATGCCGCTGCTTAAGCTGGAAGCGGTCAGCCGCGACTTCGATGTGTCGCGGCCTTGGCTCAACCGCGTGCTCGAGCGCGAGCCGCGGCGCATGCTGCGCGCGGTAGACCAGGTGTCGCTCGATATCGAGAAGAGCGAGACGGTGGGCCTGGTGGGTGAATCGGGCTGCGGCAAGTCGACCGTGGCGCGGCTCATCGTCGGCCTCTACGCGCCGAGCGAAGGCCGCATCGCGTTCAGCGGCCGCCGGCTGCAGATGATCTTCCAGGATCCCTACGCCAGCCTCAACCCGCGCTGGCGCGTGCGCGACATCGTCGCCGAGCCGCTGCGCTTTTTGCCGACGCAGGGCGAAACTGACGTCGCCCCGCGCGTCGAAGAACTGCTGGTCCAGGTCGGCCTGTCGGGCGACGACGGCGAGAAATACCCGCACGAGTTCTCCGGCGGCCAGCGCCAGCGCATCTCGATCGCGCGCGCGCTCGCCGGCGAGCCGGATTTCCTGGTGTGCGACGAGCCGACCTCGGCGCTCGACGTCTCGGTGCAGGCGCAGATCCTGAACCTGATGAGCGATCTGCAGCGGCGCCTGGGGCTCACCTACCTCTTCATCTCGCACAACCTGGCCGTGGTCTCGCAGGTCGCCGACCGCGTCGGCGTCATGTACCTCGGCCGCATCGTCGAGCTCGCGCCGGCGGCGCAACTCTTTTCCCGGCCGCGCCATCCGTACACGCGCATGCTGCTCGACGCGGTCCCCGATCTCGGCATGAGCGGCCGGCCGCGCACGCCGGTGCGCGGCGAGGTGCCGAACCCGCTCGCCCCGCCCGCCGGCTGCACCTTCCATCCCCGCTGCCCGCACGCCAACGACCGTTGCCGCCGCGAAGTGCCGGCGTTCATCGACGGCGTCGCCTGCCACGCGATCGCCGAGGGTCGCCTCTAGCGAGGCTGCCTATCTCGGCGGCGAAACCGGGATCACGGACGGGCACTCCGGATCCGCGTCAGCGCCCGCGCGGCAATACTCGAGACGCGCGCGCTCCTCGCAGAAGAGCCACGCCAGCCCGCTCTCGGCGCTGCAGCGTGCGCACTGCAGTGACGCGGCGCCGGTAAGGCCGAAGCAAGGATTGTCTGCCACCAGCGCGCCGGGCACCGAAACGGGCACGGCGTCGACCAGGACATGCGGCGGCCGCGGCCACGCGATGCGCGGCACCTCGGGCGCGGAGCCGCCCGCAGAGGCTGACAATTTCGCCCGCGGTAGATGCTCAGCGGGATTCCATACCGCGGGCGCGGTCTTCGCCACGACCGGCGTCGCTCGCGCCACCGGTGCCTCGCTCCACTGGAAGTAAGAGAGATAGAGCATCGCGGCCCCCGTGAAGAAGCCGGTCGCCGCCGCGGTGACCTCGCCAAGCTCCCGGCGGTTGCGCGCGACACGGGTGGAAAAGCCGGCGAGTACGGCCAGGATGCAGAGCCAGCCGCTGATTTGCACGGCAGTCCTGAAGCCGAGCCATGCATCGGCCCGCTGGCTCGAGTAGACACAAAGGGCGGCGCTGCCGGCGAACGCGAACAACAGCAGCACGGCGAAGACGCGGCGGCCGAACCCGACGCTGGCAAGTTCGTCGGGGGCAGACGCGGGCGGACGCGGGGCAAGCAAGGCGCCAATCTTCTTGCAATCAGCGAATGTTTGCCACCCCGAACGGGACGTGACCGGCGGCGACGTACGCGCGCGCCGAGTCCACGTGGCCGCGCTGGTCGTCGAAATAGAAGTCAGGCTCGAACGCCTTGAGGAATGCGCCCTTGTCGAGGCCGCCGAGGAACATGGCTTCGTCGACGCCGATATTCCACTCCATGAGCGTGCGCACGGCGCGCTCGTGTGCCGGCGCGCTACGCGCAGTGACGAGCGCAGTGCGGATCTTTACCGGCAAGCTGCGATCGCTCTGAAGGCGATGCAGTGCCTCGAGCAGCGGCTTGAACGGCCCGGGCGGCAGCGGCTGCAGCGCGTTCGCCACCTCATGGCGCGCGAACGCGGCGAGCCCGTCGCGCTGGTAGACCCGCTCCGCCTCGTCGGAGAAGAGCACTGCATCGCCGTCGAAGGCGATGCGCAGCTCGCTCGCGTGGCGGCTCGCGGCCTGCGCCGACTCGGGATACACGCGCGCGGCCGGACACTTCGCCTGGAGCGCGGCGAGGACGTCGCCCTCGTTGGCCGACAGGAAGAGGTTGGCGCGCAGCGCATCGAGGTATTGCCAGGGGCTGCGGCCGCGCGTGAACACGCCACGCTCGAGCGCCAGCCCGGCGCGCTGCGCCGAGCGGAACACGCGCAGCCCCGACACCGGGTCGTTCTTCGATAGCACGACGACTTCGACGCGCTGGGCATCCGGCGTGTTGAAGGCAAGGAGCTTATGCGCCAGTGAAAAGGCCACGCCCTCGCGCGCCGGCACATCGAGCCGGCCGAATTGCAGCGCGACATATGCCGGCTCGCCCTCGGCCTCGAACACGCGGTTCTCTTCCTCGAAGTCGAACAGCGCCCGCGAGGAGATCGCGACGACGAGCTTGCCTTCTACCGTGTACGACATCCCACCCTTTCGGCCGGCGCCATTATGGGACCTTCTACTCGCAGTAGTACTCGAGCGATTCTGTGCCCCGCGCGCGCGGCTCGCCGAACGAGATCCAGCCGTGGCCGCGCAGCACATGCTCCTCGCGATGCAGCATGAACTCCGGCTGGCCGTCGACCGTCACGTAGGTGCCGTTGGTGCTGTGGTCGCGCAGCACGAACTTCTCGCGGCGGCGCTCGATAGTGCAGTGGCGGCGCGACGCGTTCTCGCTCGACACGACGATCTCGCAATCCTTGTCGCGCCCGATGCGCAGCGGCGGTTCCTGCCTGACCTCGGCCTCGCCGTGCTTGAGCGACAGCCTGCCGGCCGAATCGGCAATGGCATTGCCGGCCACGTCGGTAATATCGGGCCCCTGCCGCCAGACGAGCTCGCAAAGCGAGACGCGCTCGGCCTTGCCCCTCAGCTCCACCGAATACAGCACGCGCGTGCAGCTGCGCAGCGCCGGGCTGAGCAGCGCCGCGGTCTCCTCGGAAGTGAGCACCTGTCCCTTGGCGGCCTGGCTGGCGAGCGCCTCGGCGAGACCGACGGTATCGCCGAAGAGCTCGTTGTCGCGCCGCACCACCGGACCGGTCTGGAAGCCGATACGCGCGCCGAGCGGGATGCCGGCAACGGGCGGCAGCGCCTGCACCGCGATATGCATGCGCGTCGCGGCGATCGCCGCGGCGTCGGGCGTCGGAAAAATCGACATCACCTCGTCGCCGATTTCCTTCACCACCTGGCCTCCGGCGAGCCGCGTGGCATCGCTGAAAGCGCGGATGCATTGCGCGATCGCCTGCGCGGCGGCTTCATCGCCCGCGTTCTCGTAGAGCTGCGTGCTGCCGCTCACGTCGGCGAACAGCACGGTCCGCGTTACTTCGCCGTCCATCAGGGCATTGTGCCTAAGTTGAAGGCACGCCGCAGACCGCGCCTATTTCTTCGCCTGTCCGAAGTCGGACTTGCGGATGAGGGCATTGACCCCTTTGACGCGATCGACCACCTGCGTCACCTGGAAATCGGCGCCGGCGCTGAGGTACGCGAGCGCGGTGGCGCGGTCCATGCCGAGCTTCTGGCTGAGGAACTGGATCGCCTGCCGCGTGGCGTCCTTCATCGCCTCGTTCAGGTCCTGGTTGAGGCCGATCGGAATCCAGTAGTCCTTGGTTTCGGCAAACGGATTCTTCATCGGCGCCTTCATCGGCAGGCGCGAATCGTCCGCTTTGAGCACGGTGAGGCGGTAGGTCGAGCGCAGCGATCCTTCGATCGCCGTGAGCGCGACCTCGCCGTCGCCCTGCACAAAGTGCGGATCGCCGGCGTAGAACAGCGCGCCGTCCACCTGGATCGGGATGTAGAGCTTCGCGCCCACGCCGAGATCATTGACGTCGAGATTGCCGGCGTACGCGCCCGGCGGCACGGAGTTGGGCTTGTCCTGCGTGTTGGGCGCGACACCCATGGTGCCGTTGAAGGGGTGCAACGGGATGTGCGCTTCCGGCCCCTGCGTGCCCTTCACGATGCCGTACCACTTGCCAGCGCGCTCGCGGATCGGCACGAAGGTGAAATGGTTCGCGAAAAGCTCGGGGTGTGCGGCGTCCGCGCCTGCCTGCGGCCCCTTGTTCTCGGGGAATTCGCCCGGCAGCGCGCCCTTGCCGTGCCGGTTCGAGATCACGCCGTACGGCACGCGCGGCTGCAGCGCGAGCATCTCGACCATCAGCACGTCGCCCGCCTTCGCGCCTTCGATCGCCACGGGGCCAGTGATGACATGGGGGCCGTCTTTCACGAAGTCATGCTCGAGTTTCGACGCGGCGATCGCCTGCGCGTCCTTCAGCACCTGGTCGGCCTTGACGCCGTGCTGGCCGAAAAACTTCACCGGATCCTTGCCCTGGTCCTCGAGCACCCCTTCGTGCGACACCGTATCGAAGGTGACCACAGCTCCAGACGCAACCGTAAGCACGGGCTTGGCACTCGCATTCGGAAGATGCCCCCAGCGCACGGTCTGCGGCGTCGTGGGTACGTAATAGCTGCCGTCCTTTTGCTTCATCGGCTTGTCCGCGAGTGGCTGCAGCACTTTGAAATCGGCGGCGGCCGCTGCAGTGGAGACGGCGACGAGCGTCGCGGCGACGAGGTTCCTGGTCATGGGAGCTCCCGGTTATCGATCATTTGTGCCTTGTTGGAGCGGGTGATGGGAATCGAACCCACGTATTCAGCTTGGGAAGCTGATGTTCTGCCATTGAACTACACCCGCGCGCGGCCGATTTTACGGAAAATCGGGCCCAGAGCCCCATTTGAGTGGCGGTATCATTCGCTCCATGATCCTCGTGCGGATAAACGGCGCGCCACGGCGCCTCCCGGCACCGCTCGACGTGGCGTCGTTGCTGGCGCAGCTCGAGATGGCGGGGAAGAAGGTCGCGGTGGAAAGGAACGGCGAGATCGTGCCGAAGAGCGCGCATGCGCGCACGCTGGTCGCGGATGGCGACCAGCTCGAGATCGTGGTCGCGGTGGGCGGCGGATGAACGACCAGCTCGTCATCGCCGGCAAGACGTATACGTCGCGCCTGCTCATCGGCACCGGCAAGTACAAGGACTTCGCCGAGACGCGTGCCGCGGTAGAGGCCTCGGGGGCGCAGATCGTCACGGTCGCCATCCGGCGCACGAACATCGGCCAGAACCGCGGCGAGCCGAGCCTGCTCGAATTCCTGCCGCCGTCACGCTTTACCTATCTGCCGAACACGGCGGGCTGCTACAGCGCGCAGGACGCGGTGCGCACGCTGCGGCTCGCGCGTGAGCTGCTCGATGGGCATCCGCTCGTCAAGCTCGAGGTGCTCGGTGATCCGCACACGCTCTACCCGAACATGCCGGAGACACTGAAGGCGGCGGAGCAGCTCGTGAAGGAAGGCTTCCAGGTGATGGTGTACTGCTCCGACGATCCGATCCAGGCGCAGATGCTGGAGGCGGCGGGCTGCGTCGCCATCATGCCGCTCGCCTCGCTGATCGGCTCGGGCATGGGCATCCTGAATCCCTGGAACCTGCGGCTCGTGCTCGACAAGGTGAAGGTGCCGGTGCTGGTCGACGCCGGCGTGGGCACCGCCTCGGATGCCGCCGTGGCGATGGAACTCGGCTGCGACGGCGTGCTGATGAACACCGCGATCGCGGCCGCGCGCAACCCGGTGCTGATGGCGCGCGCGATGAAGAAGGCAGTGGAGGCCGGCCGCGAAGCGTTCCTCGCCGGCCGCATGCCGAAGAAGCTCTATTCGGCGTCGCCGAGCTCGCCCACCGAAGGAACGATCTCGTCCAAGGCGGCCTGAAGCGCTCGATCCGCAGCTACGTCCTGCGCCAAGGCAGGACCACACCAGCGCAGCGGCGCGCGCTCGATGCGCTGTTGCCGAAGTACGGCGTTCCGTTTTCCCCGCGGCGGCTGCATGCGCACGAGGTTTTCGGCCGCGTCGCACCGCTCGTGTTGGAAATCGGCTCCGGCATGGGTGAGACCACGGTGGCGATCGCGAAAGCACATCCGGAGGCCGATTTCCTGGCGGTCGAGGTCCACGGCCCGGGCGTCGGCGCGCTGCTCAATGCCATCGAGCGCGAGAAGCTCGCAAACGTGCGCGTCATCCGCCACGACGCGGTCGAGGTGCTCGAGCAGATGATCGACGACGCAGCGCTCGCGGCGATCCATCTCTTTTTTCCGGATCCGTGGCCGAAGAAGCGCCACCACAAGCGCCGGCTGGTGCAGCCTGCGGTCGCAGCGCTAATGGCGCGCAAGCTCGCGCCGGGCGGCGCGCTGCACGCGGCGACCGACTGGACGGATTACGCCGAGCAGATGCACGCCGTGTTCGGCGCCGAGCTCGCGCTCGAGCCCGCCGCGCGCGGCTTTAGCTCCCGGCCGCCGACGAAATTCGCGTCGCGGGGCCAGCGATTGGGATACGCGATCCGCGATCTGTACTTTCGCCGACGAACAGCGCCAGCAGCTCGTTGAGGAAAAGTCGCCCGCGCTCGGACGGCCGCACTCGCCGGACGTCGCGCTCGATCAGCCCGCGCTTCTCGGCCTCTGCCAGCTCGCGCGCGATGACGGTGAGCGGCAATCCGGTGCGCTCCTGGAACAGCGCGAGCGGAAAGCCGTCGATCAGCCGCAGCGCATTGAGCATGAACTCGAACGGCAGCTCGGCCGGCGCTACCGTGAATTCGCGCGCGAGCGTTGATGTGGCGTCGAGGTAGTCGCGCGGCTGCTTGATGCGCTCGTGGCGTGACACCCGCTCGGGGAAGCTGACCTTGCCGTGCGCGCCGGCGCCGATGCCCAGGTAGTCGCCAAACTCCCAATAGTTGACGTTGTGCCTGCACCGGTGTCCCGGCCGGGCGAACGCCGATGTTTCGTAGTGCTCGTAGCCCGCCGTGCCGAGCGCCTCTTCTACCGCGAGCTGCATGTCGGCGCACGTATCGTGCTCCGGCAGGGGCGGCGGCCGGCGATAGAACAGCGTGTTCGGCTCGATGGTGAGCTGATACGCGGAGATGTGCGGCACGCCGAACGCAAGCGCCTCGCGAACATCGGCGTGCGCCATTTCCAGCGTTTGGCCCGGCAGGCCGTACATGAGGTCGATGTTGACGTTGTCGAAGCTCGCGAGCGCCGCGACGATCGCGCGCCGCGCCTCCATGGCGGAGTGGATGCGGCCGAGCGCGGCGAGCATCGCGTCATCGAAGCTCTGCACGCCGAGCGAGATGCGATTCACGCCCGCATCGCGGAAGCCGCGGAAGCGCGCCGCTTCCACCGTGCCGGGATTCGCCTCCAGCGTGACCTCGGCGCCGGGTTCCAGCACCATGCGGGCGCGGACCGCCGACAGGAGTTCGTCGATCGCGGCCGGTGAAAACAGGCTCGGCGTGCCGCCGCCGATGAAGACGCTGATGAGCCGCCGGCCCCAGACCGAAGGCAGCAGCGCTTCGAGATCGGAAATCAGTTTGCCGACGTACTCGCGCTCGGGCAGCGGCTCGTTACGCTCGTGCGAATTGAAGTCGCAGTACGGGCATTTGCGCACGCACCACGGGATGTGCACGTAGAGCGCGAGCGGCGGCAGCACCGCGAGCTGCACCTGCGAGGGCCGCTCAACCGCGATCGTCGGCATGCAGCAGCTCCAGCAACCGCCGCGCCGCGAGCGCGCGATGGCTGATGCGATTCTTCTCCGCGGGCGAGAGCTCGGCGGCGGTCTTGCCGGTGCCCGCGACGAGGAACAACGGGTCGTAGCCGAAGCCGCCCGTGCCGCGCGGCGCGCGTGCGATCTCGCCATGCCACAGGCCCTCGGCGACGAGCGGGCGCGGATCGTCGGCCCGGCGCACGAGCACCAGCAGGCAGCAGTAGTAGGCGGAGCGCCGGTCGCTGAGCGAGGCGAGCAATCTGGCGTTGTTGCGGGCGTCGCGGACGTCGCGCTCGCCCTGGCGCCCGGCGTAGTACGCCGAGTGCACGCCCGGCTCGCCGCCCAGCGCCGGTACGCACAGGCCCGAGTCGTCCGCGAGCGCGGGCAGCCGCGCCAGGCGGCTTGCGTGGCGCGCCTTGGCGAGCGCGTTCTCGACGAAGGTGTCGTGCGGCTCCTCCGTCTCCGGGATGCCGAGTGCCGCCTGCGACACGAGCTCGAGTTCGGGCGCGAGGATCGCTTCCAGCTCGCGCAGCTTGCCGGGATTGTGTGTAGCGACGACGACCTTCACTTCAGCGTGTATTCGACCAGCCAATAATAGTCGAGCGCACGATAGGAAAGCTCGCGCGACTGCGGCACGAGCGCGGCGCGCAGCTCGGCCTCGGTGGGGAAATTCTTCAGCACGCGATTCTCGCTGCCGTCGGCGAGCCGGCGGAGCTGGTAGGTATTGCCTTCGGCATCGCGCTCGGAGATCGCCGTGCTCGAGCCCGCGACATAGCGGTTGTCCATCAGCAGCACGCGCGCACCGGGCTCGAGCCGCGCATGCAGCGACGCGAGGAACTCACCGGTACGACTGCGCGGAATGTGCGACCACCAGAAGCAGGCGAGCGCGGCGTCGAACTCGCCGAGCAGCGGGGACAACGCGTACGCGTCCGCGAGCTCGAAGCGCACGTTGCGCTCGCCGTAATCCTTGGACATGGCGATGCGCATCGGCTCCTCGGCCGCATCGACAGCGGCAATGCACGCCGCCGTGCGCGCGACAAGCACCGTCCAGTAGCCGGTGCCGCAGGCGACTTCCAGTACACGGCGGCCCGCCAGGCGTTCCGGCAGATGTTTCCTGAGAACGGCCAGATCCGCCTGCCGCTCGGGCTTGGCATAGATGGCCTCGTACTCGCGCGCGCGGCGCCGGTAGTAGCCGACCAGCTCAGCCGAGGCCAAGCGCTCTCCGCTGCTGAGCGATGAGCTCGCGGATACCGCGCTCGCCGAGCGTGATCAGCTCGTCGAGCTGCCGCCGGCCGAACGCTGCGCCTTCGGCGGTGCCCTGCACTTCGACGAAGTTGCCGGCGCCGGTCATGACGATGTTCATGTCGCAGCCGCACGCGGCGTCCTCGGCGTAGTCCAGATCGACGACCGGCGTCCCCTGGTAGATGCCGACCGACACGGCGGCGACGAAGTCGCGAATGGGGCGCTCGCGCACCAGACCCTTGCGCTCGAGCCAGGCGACGGCGTCGTGCAGGGCAACGAACGCGCCCGTGATCGCCGCGGTGCGGGTGCCGCCGTCAGCCTGCAGGACATCGCAATCGAGCTGCACCGTGCGCGGCCCGAGCGCGGCGAGATCGACGACCGCGCGCAGCGACCGGCCGATCAGGCGCTGGATCTCCTGCGTGCGGCCGCTTTGCTTGCCGCGCGCGGCTTCCCGCTCGGTGCGCGTGTTGGTCGAGCGCGGCAGCATCCCGTACTCGGCCGTGACCCAGCCGCGCCCGGAATCCTTGAGAAAGGGGGGCACGCGCTCCTCTACCGAGGCCGTGCAGAGCACGTGCGTGTCGCCGAACTCGACGCGCACCGCGCCCTCGGCGTGCTTGGTATAGCGGCGCTGGATGCGCACCGGCCGCAGTTCGTCCGGCTTGCGCCCGCTGGGTCTCAAGAGTTGGAGCTCTTGCGCAGCGCGTTTTTCAGCTCGGCGATCGCGCGCTCGATGTCCTCGTCGGAGACACGGCGATAGTCGGGCTCGGTGGCGGTGAAATCCTGGACCAGCGTGCGCTCCTGCACGGCGACGGGCCGCGACGCGGCCGGCTGCTCGCCCCAGCGCATCGCGAGCACGGAGATGTTGTCGCAATCGTGCCCGGCCCGGTGCTGCGCGAGCTCGACCAGCTCGGGGATGGCCTGGTCGAGCGGGCGCGTCATGAGCGAATGCAGGAGCTGGCGTTGCGTCAGCGGGCCCCAAAAGCCGTCGGAGCACAGGAGCACGATATCGTGCTCGAAGAGCGGCTCCCGCATGAGCGGCGCAGGCTGCGGCTTGGAGTACCCGCCGAGGCACTGCAGGAGGCGATTGCGTTCCGGATGCGTGGTGCTCGCCTCCTCGCGAATGCGACCCGTGTCGACCAGCTCCTGTACCACGGTGTGATCGCGCGTGCGGTGCACGATGCGGCCGTCACGGATCAGATAGAGCCGGCTGTCGCCGACGTGCGTCCAATACGCCTGGCCCTCCTGCATGGCGCAGACCACCAGCACGGTGCGCGGTGTATCGATAAGCCCCCGCCTGGTCGCGTCGCGCAGGATCGCCTCGTGGCCATTGGCGATCGCGCGGTTGAAAAAATCGCCCGGGTCGCCGAGCCGCGGCTGTGCCTCGCGCACGAAAGCGGCGCCGAGCACTCCTACCGCGAGCTCGGCCGCCACCTCGCCGTGCGGGTGCCCACCGAGGCCGTCGGCAACAGCCATCAAGACGCACTCGGAAGTCGCCCAGTGGCCAATGCGGTCCTGGTTGATGCGGCGCGTGCCGATGCGGGTCTCATGGGCGAGCGCGTACTTCATTTGTCGCGCAGACCGAGGGAATTCTTGAGCCAGACGAACCGCCCCTCGCTCTTGTGCTCGGGCTCTTTCTCGCCGAGCAGCGCCTTCTGCAGCGCGAGCACGCTCTGCGGCCGCTCGAGGTGATCGAGGCGCAGGCACCAGTCGATGATGTCGAGAAGGAGCGCCGAATAGCGCTCGGCCCATGCACGCCGCGCGGGGATCAGCTCATCCTTTACCAGGCGTTCGTGCGCCGGCTGCGGAGCGGCGCCGGCGAAGCACGTGTAGACCGTCGCGCCCACGGAGTAGATGTCGGTCCACGGGCCGAGCTCTCCGGGCCGCGCGTACTGTTCCGGCGCTGCGAAGCCGGGCGTATAAGTGAGGGGCAGCGTCACGCCTTCCGCCGAGAGCATCTGGCGCGTGCCGCCGAAATCGATCAACAACGGCGAGCCGTCGTTCCTCAGGAAGACGTTTGCCGGCTTGATGTCGAGGTGCAGGAGCTTGTTCGCATGCACCTCGCGCAGCCCATTGAGGAGCTGCGCGAACGTGGCGCGTACCCAGACCTCGTCCGGCAGTGCGCCCTTGCGATTGATGATGTGCTGCTTGAGCGAGCGGCCGCGCTCGTAGCGCATCACGAGGTACACCGTGTCATTCGCGCGGAAGAAGTTCAGCACTCGCACCACATTGGGGTGCTGCAGCCGCGCGAGCGCCCGGCCTTCCTCGAAGAAGCACTTCATGCCGTAGCGAAAGCGCCCCGCGTCGCTCGACGCCACCTTCGGCACCGCGCTGCCGTCGGTGCGCACGGCGAGCGCCGAGGGCAGGTACTCCTTGATGACCACCGGCGTCTCGTTTTCGTCGTGTGCCAGATAGACGAAGGAGAAGCCGCCCGCGCCGAGCGTTCGCACGATCGTGTAGTTCTCGAGCCGGCTGCCTTCCGGCAGGGCGCGATTGGCTTGTGACGGCATTTCGCTCCTATGATAACGAATGATCCAGAGCATGACCGGGTTCGCCGCCGCCAGCGCCGACACGCCGCGCGGGCGGCTCTCGGTCGAGCTGCGCTCGGTCAACGCCAGATTTCTGGACCTGCAATTCCGTATTGCCGATGAATTGCGTGCGGCCGAGCCGCTGCTGCGTGAATTAATGCAGGCGCGGCTCGCGCGCGGCAAGGTCGATTGCCGAGTATTTCTCGCCGACGACGCTGCCGGCACCGGCGGGCGCCTGAGCGCCGACGCCATCGCACGGCTGCGCGAGCTCTCGGCGCAGGTATTGAAGGAGATGCCGCAGGCCGCGCCGCTGCGCGTCGGCGACGTGCTGCGCTGGCCCGGTGTCATCGTCGAGTCGTCCCTGGACGAGGAGCAGACGCGCCGCCTCGCCGCCGAGGTCTGTGCGCGCGCGCTGGACGAGCTTGTCGCCTCGCGCTCGCGCGAAGGCGCAAAGCTCGCCGCCGCCATCGCCCAGCGCGTCGCCTCGATGCGCCAGCGCATCGAGCAGGTCGCGCCGCTCGTGCCGCAATCCCTTGCCGCCTATCAGGCGCGGCTCGCCGAGCGCCTGAAGGAGGCCATCGGCTCCGCGCTCGGCGCCATCGACGATCGCGTGCGCGCCGAGCTTGCCGTGTTCGCCGCCAAGGTGGATGTGGACGAAGAGCTCACCCGCCTGAAAGCACATCTGGGCGAAGTGGACCGCGCGCTGAGCGAAGGCGGGGCGCGCAGTGTTCCGGTCGGCAAGCGGCTCGACTTTCTTGCCCAGGAGCTGAACCGGGAGGCGAACACGCTGGCGTCCAAGGCCGCGAGCCAGGAGATCAGCGACTGCGCGCTCGAGCTCAAGCTGCTCGTCGAGCAGATGCGCGAGCAGGTGCAGAACATCGAATGACCCAGGGAGGCGGGAAGCGCAAGGGGACACTGTTCGTCATCACGGCCCCCTCCGGGGCGGGAAAGACTTCGCTCATCGAAGCCGTGATGAAGGACGACCCGTCGCTCAAGATCTCGGTTTCTTACACCACGCGTAAGCCGCGGCCGGGTGAGAACGATGGCGTCGACTACCATTTCGTGGATCAGAAGACGTTCCGCCGGATGCAGGAGCGCGGCGAGTTCCTCGAGACCGCGCAGGTGCACGGCAACCACTACGGCACGGCGAAAAAGGTGATCCTCGATGCCGTCGCCAAGGGCGAGGACCTCATCCTCGAGATCGACTGGCAGGGCGCGCAGCAGGTGCGGCGTCTCTATCCGAATGCGGTCGGCATCTTCATCGTGCCGCCTTCGGTCGAGGAGCTCGAGCGGCGCATGCGAGCGCGCGCGCAGGATTCCGATGCGGTGATCCGCCGCCGCCTGGCGAATGCACGCGAAGAGCTGGCGCACGCCGGGGAGTTCAAATACGCTATAATTAACAAGGAGTTCGAAACAGCCCGGCGCGAGCTCGCCAGCGTCATCGAGCGCGAGCGCGCCAAACCCTGAAGAGAGCCTATGGCACGCATCACTGTCGACGACTGCTTGAAGAGAATGCCGAACCGCTTCCAGCTCACGCTGGCCGCGACCTACCGCGCGCGCCAGCTCAGCGCCGGCGCCTCGCCCCTCGTCGAGCCCAACCGCGACAAGCCGACGGTGATCGCCCTGCGCGAGATCGCCACCGGCAAGGTGGGCACCGAGGTTCTCAAGCGCAACGCCACGCCGCCCACGCCCCCGGGCCTCTAGCAAATCGGGGGTAAGCTCGCCTCATGGCGGCTGCTGCCCCGGCACTGCGCGATGCGGAGCGCTTCGGCTATCTGAAGCCGAAGGACGTTGCGCGCCTGGAGGAGGCGTATCGCTTCTCGGAGGCCGCGCACGCCGGCCAGACGCGCCAGTCGGGCGACCCGTACATCTCGCACCCGCTCGCGGTCGCCGAGATCCTCGCCGGCTGGCATCTCGACGGGCAGACGCTGGTGGCCGCGCTGCTGCACGATGTGACCGAGGACACTTCGGTAACGAAGGACGAAATCTCGGACACCTTCGGAAGACCGGTCGCCGAGCTGGTCGACGGCGTCTCCAAGCTCGACAAGATCGAATTCACCTCCGCCGAGCATCTGCAGGCGGAGAACTTCCGCAAGATGCTGCTCGCGATGGCGCGCGACGTACGCGTCATCCTGATCAAGCTCGCCGACCGCCTGCACAACATGCGCACCCTTGGCGCCGTGCCGCCGGCGAAGCGCCGCCGCGTCGCGCGCGAGACGATGGAAATCTACGCGCCGATCGCCAACCGCCTGGGCCTCAACGCGCTGTTCCACGAGCTGCAGGAGCTCGCGTTTTCGCACCTTTATCCGCTGCGCTTCCAGGTGCTTGCCAAGGCGACCAAGGCGGCGCGCGGCAACCGCCGCGAGATGATCGGCAAGACGCTCGACGCCGTGAAGAGGAAGCTCGCCGACAGCGCCATCCAGGCGACGGTCTACGGGCGCGAGAAGCACGTCTACTCGACCTACCGCAAGATGATCGAGAAGCACCTGTCGTTCTCCGAGGTGCACGACATCTTCGGCATCCGCGTCATCGTCGCCGACATCCCGACCTGCTACCTCGCGATGGGCGCGCTGCACGCGCTCTTCAAGCCGATCCCGGGCAAGTTCAAGGACTACATCGCCATCCCGAAGGCCAATGGCTACCAGTCGATCCACACGGATCTGATCGGCCCCTACGGCGTGCCGGTCGAAGTGCAGGTCCGCACCGAGCAGATGCACCGGCTCGCCGAATCCGGCGTCGCCTCGCACTGGCTCTACAAGGACGAGACCGACCAGCTCTCCGATCTGCAGAAGCAGACCCACCGCTGGCTGCAGTCCCTGCTCGAGATCCAGCATCAGTCGGGCGACCCACAGGAGTTCCTCGAGCATGTGAAGGTCGACCTCTTCCCCGACGAGGTGTACGTCTTCACGCCCAAGGGGAAGATCCATTCCCTGCCGCGCGGCGCGACGACGGTCGATTTCGCCTACGCGGTGCACACCGACATCGGCAATCGCTGCGTCGCCGCCAAGGTAAATGGAGAACTGGTGCCCTTGCGCCAGGAACTGCGCAATGGTGACCGGGTGGAGATCATCACTGCCAGTCACGCCAAACCGAATCCCGGCTGGCTGCAATACGTACGCACCGGCAAAGCCCGGTCGAACATCCGCCATTTCCTCAAGACCATGCAATACGAGGAATCCGCCAGCCTCGGCGAGCGGCTGCTGGATCAGGCGCTCCGTGCTTTGAAGGGGTCGCTCGCCGACGTGGACGACGCGAGCTGGGAACGGGTGGTGCGCGACGGCGGCGCGCGCTCGAAGGAGGAGCTGCTGGCGGATATCGGACTGGGAAAGCGCCTGCCGGCGGTCGTCGCGCGGCTGCTCCTGAAGCGCATGGACTCGCGCGAGGACGCGAAGACCTCGGTCACCATCCGCGGTACGGAAGGCATGGCCGTGCAGCTCGCGACCTGCTGCCGCCCGATCCCCGGCGACGGCATCGTCGGCTCGATCAAGAAGGGGCAGGGGCTCGTGGTGCACCAGTCCGACTGTGCGGCGATCGTGCGCTCGCGCAAGAACGAGCCCGATCAGTGGCTCGACGTCGAGTGGGATCCGCGCACCACGCGGCTCTTCCAGGCGGCGATCCACGTCACCGTCGAGAACCAGCGCGGCGTGCTCGCGCGCGTCGCCTCGCAGATCGCGGAGGCCGGCTCCAACATCGACTCCATCGCCACCGAAGAGGATCGCGCGCTTTACACCACCATGCACCTCGTCATCGAAGTGGCGAACCGGCAGCACCTCGCGCGCGTCATGCGCGCGCTGCGGCGCCTGCCCGACGTCAA
Source organism: Burkholderiales bacterium (assembly GCA_035689325.1). Lineage (GTDB taxonomy): Bacteria > Pseudomonadota > Gammaproteobacteria > Burkholderiales > SG8-39 > SCGC-AG-212-J23. The sequence continues at coordinate 18,843 of DASSLQ010000188.1, forward strand.
GCGCCTCGCGCGCGCCAAAGAATGATTCGGCGCCAGGGTCGCAATCATTTTGACAACCGTCAGAGTTCCTCAGCCCCCGGCAGATTCACGCTCGAACCGGCGTCCGATGTGGCAGCCTGCAAACCATGGATCTCACGCCAGGGGAAAAGGGGCTGCTGGGCCAGATACGCCTGCTCTATGAGGCGACGGGACGCGATCAGCCCTTGAGAGCGCTGACCGCGACCTGGCCCCCGGTGCACTACGAGAGTTACCGCAACGCTTATGCCGGGCTCGTCGCGAAGCGCCTCATCCAGGACCACAACCAGACGTTCAGGATCACCGACAGCGGCCTGCAGGCGATCGGCGTCACACCGGTTGTCGCTCCCGCCGCGCCGGCGCCCAGGTCGACGCCGCGCGCGGTCCGCCAGCCGCCGCAAGCCGCACCCAAAGCGCCCGCTTCGATGATGTCGCGGGTCTTCAACGGTCTTTTCGGCCGCCGCGCCTAGCGCAGCTGGATCGTCAGCAGGAAGTCGCCTCGCACCACGTTAAGCGCGAGACGCCCGGTGGCGCGCAGCGCCTTGCCAAGCTCCTGCACGCTCGTCACGCGTTTCTGGTTGACGCCGATGATGAGATCGCCTTCCCGTACGCCGTGCTGAAATGCAGGCGAGCCACCCTCCACGCCGTTCACCAGCACCGCGCGATCCTTGCCCGGCAGCCCGCGACGCTCGACCTCCACCAGCGACGCACCATTCAGCTCCGGCACTGATTGACCGCCCCCGGTCTGCGACTTGTCGATCTCGGCGATGCGCGCGGTGATCGTCTGGTTCTCTTTCCCGCGCTGCACCTTCATCTCCACCGTCTCGCCCGCCGGCACGACGCCCAGCCTCGCGCGCAGTTCCGCCGGCCCGCGCACCGGATGGCCGTTCAGCGCAGTAACGACGTCGCCTTTGCGCAGGCCTGCCGCCGCTGCCGGTGAATTCGGCTCGACCTCCGCGATCAGCGCCCCGTCGCCGCCGACGGCCGGCTGCATGGCGATGCCGAGCCGCCCTCGCCTCACTTCGCCGTAGCGCACGAGCTGCGTAATCACCGCTTGCGCGAGCACCGAGGGCACCGCGAAGCCGATGCCGACGTTGCCGCCGGCCGGGCCGATGATCGCGGAGTTGATGCCGACGAGCTCGCCTTTCAGATTGATGAGCGCGCCGCCCGAGTTCCCGGGATTGATCGGCGCATCCGTCTGGATGAAATGCTCGTAGCCTTCCACCGACAGCCCGCTGCGCCCCAGCGCGGAAACAATCCCGGAGGTCGCCGTCTGCCCGAGCCCGAACGGATTGCCGATCGCCATCACGAAGTCGCCGACTTGCAGAATGTCGGAGTCGCCCCATTTCGCTTCCACGAGCCCCTTGGGCTCCACCTTCAGCACCGCGATGTCTGTCCCCGGATCCGAGCCGACCAGCTTCGCCGGCAGCCGCCGGTTGTCCTTGAGCGTGATCTGGATCTCGCTCGCGTCCTTCACCACATGGGCGTTCGTCACCACGTAACCGTTCTTCGCATCGACGATCACGCCCGAGCCCGCCGCGATCTGCGGCTCCGCCTGCTGCGGCATGCCGAAGAAGCGCCGGAAGAACGGATCGCGCATCAGCGGGTTCTCCTCCTCCGGGCTCACCTGCAGCACCGCAATGTTCACCACCGCCGGGGTCACCTTCTCGAGGATCGGCGCGAGCGTTGGCAGGCCATCGCGCGTGGGAAGCCCGCCCGGCTGCGCCTGCACCGGCAGCGCCACCAGCAGCAGGAGCGAAACCAGCCAGCGCCTCATTCGTCCGACTCGGCCTTTTCGCCGCGGTGCCGTTGCACTTCGGTGTTCATGCCAACGTCCGTGCGCCGCTCGCGCGCGAGCTTCTCCCCGGTCGCAAAATACTCGCCGCGCACTGCCGCCTGCGCCGCCTGCTCGAGCTCCGCGGGCCAGTCGCCGAGGCTGTAGCCGTACCAGGGCGCCTCGGGCTTGAGCGCCGGCAGTCCGAGCTCCTCCCAGATCTGCCGCGCGCGCTCCATGTACTCGCGCTTGGGGAGCGAGATCGGCGGGAAATCCTCCTTCAGCGTCGCATCGATCAGGACCGAGCAGTCCTCGCCGTTATTGCGCTCGCTGCGCGGACCGTGGCCCTGGTCCCGATGCGGCAGCAACTGCAAATCGAGCGCCGGATTCGCGCGATACGACATCGCCCAGAGCAGCGCATCGGCATTGTCCGGATCGATGTCGTCGTTGACCGCGATCACGTACTTGCCCGCCGCGCGGTTCCACGCCGCCGCGCCGTAGAGCGCGCGCCATACCTCGGTCCGGGGCATGTTCCGCTCCAGCACGACGACGACCACCTTGCGCAGATTGGTCAGCGGCTCGTGCATCGACACCCGCTTCACGCCCTGGATGCCGAGCGCCTGGCGCAGGTGCTGCGTGTAGAGCGGCTCGAGCGCCACGCGCTTGATCAGGCTCGACTCGCTCGGCGTCACCTGCGAAATGATCGACGTCAGGATCGCGTCCTTGCGCCGGGTGATGCAGGTCACCTCCATGAACGCGTTGTATTCCTGCAGGTTCACGTGCCCGTGCGACTCGCCGAACGGCGCCTCGGGCTCGAGATACTCGGTGTCGATGTAGCCCTCGACCACGATTTCCGCCTCGGCCGGCACCAAGAGATCGACCGTCTTCGCCTTCACCACGTTGATCGGGCCGCCGACGAGGCCGCCGGCGACGTGCAGCTCATCGAGCGTTTCTGGGACTTTCTGCGCCGAGGTAAAAGCGACACAGGGCGGCGCGCCCAGCACTACGGCAGCCGCGAGCTTCTGCTTCTTTTTTTTCGCCTTCTGCCAGTGCGTATAGATGCCCGGCCGCAGCTCGAGCGACGGATTCATCCCCAGCCGCTTCGGCGCTTTCACCTGGCCGCGGTAGATGCCCATGTTCTGCACGCCGGTCTCGGGATCCTTGGTGATGTATTGCGAAAGCGTGGTGAACGGCGCGATGTCCCAGCCGGGCGTCGAGATCGGGATCGGCAGCGCATCCAGGCCCGCCACCTCCATCTCATGACACGGCGCTTTAGCCACTACCTTGGGTGCGATGGGTTTGCCGATCGCCCTGGTCCACACTTCGTTGATCTTCTCCAGCGGACAGCCCATGCCGATGCGGTAGATCTCGCGGCTGGCGGCGAGCGCGCCGACCACGACGGGGATGTCGTAGTTGCGGCCCTTGCTGTCCGTGACATTGGTGAAGAGGAACGCCTTGCGGTCCTTCTCGGCAATGCCGCCGCGGAACTGCCAGCGCACCAGCGGATGCATCTCGGTGTCCTTGTTTATCGGCCGCGTAACCCGGATGAGCAGGCCGGCGGCCTCGAGCGCTTCGAGATGCGCGTGCAGATCGGCGTACATATCAATCCACGGTGATGTGCATTTTTTGGATCAGCGGCCCCCACTTCGCCTGCTCCGCTCTGACGAGCCCGCTGAGCTCGCCCGGCGTGCCGCCGACGATCTCGCAGCTCTGGCTCTCGAGGCGCTCGCGCACCGCCGCCTCGGCGAGCACCTTGGCGAGCGCGCCATGCAGCCGATCCAGGATCGGCTTGGGCGTTTCCGCAGGGGCAAAAACGGCGGTCCAGGAAGTGGACTCGAAGCCCGGATAGGTCTCGGCGATCGCAGGGAGGCCGGGCCAGAAGGCCGAGCGCTGCGCCGTGCTCACGGCGAGTGCGACGAGTTTCCCCGCCTTTACGTGCTGCGCGATCGCGCCGCCGCCCTGGATGAGCATCACCTGCACCTGGCCCGATACCAGATCCTGCATCGCCGGGCCGCCGCCGCGGTAGTGGATCGGCACCGTTTCGATGCCGGCCGTCTCCTTGAAGAGCTCATAAGCGAGCCGGCTCGACGACGCTGGCCCCGCGGAGCCGAAGTTGAGGCTCGCGCCCCGCTCCTTGGCGAGCGCCACGAACTCCTTCACGGTCTTCACCCCCAGGCTCGGGTGCACGACCAACACCTGCGGATAGCGGCACACCTGCATGACTGCTGCAAAGTCGCGCAACGGATCCCATTTCAGGCCACGGTACAGAAACGGGTTGGTCGCAAACGTATCGAACGTCACCAGCAGCGTATGGCCATCCGCCGGCGCCTCGGCAACCTGCTGGGTACCGACAATGCCGCCGGACGTGACGCGGTTCTCGACCACAAAGGGCTGGCCCAGCTCCACGGCAAGCGCAGGCGCGATGATGCGCGCGGTGAGGTCGCTGCCGCCGCCCGGGCTCGCCGGTACAACTACACGCACCGGCCGGGACGGATAGCTCTGCGCGCCGGCATTCCCCACCAGCAGAACGAGGCCAAGCAGCGACAGCAGCAGGATGCGCGTCATGCCGTTTGATTATCGCCGACCACCGGATTTTCCCTGCGACGGGCGGCCCCCTTTTCGGGGTTGAACGGCGTATCATCGGCGCGGTTCCAAAAGTAAGGCCGTGCCAGCGCAGTACGGCAAGAACAGGGTGGATCCATGCATTCGCAGATCGCTTTGCCGGTCGCCGCTTGCACGACCTGGCGGGCGGGGGAGGACGAAGCTGCGCCGTCGGTCGGCTTCATCGAGCCGCAACTGCGCAGGCGCCTCTCCCTACTTGATCGCATCGCACTGCACGTCGCGCATGACTGTGTGGAACACGGCGAAGCCGTGCGCGTGGTGTTCGCTTCGCGCCATGGCGAGCTCGCCCGCAGCGCCGAGCTTCTTGCGCAGCTCGCATCGTCCGAAATGCCCTCGCCGATGGCCTTCAGCCTCTCGGTGCTGAACGCGGCGCCCGGCTTGTACGGCATCGCACGCAGGGACCGCTCTGCAAGCACCGCCGTCTCGGCCGGCATCGAAACCTTCCCGATGGCGCTTATCGAAGCGGCAGCGCAGGCGTGGGCGCAGCCGGAACTCCCGGTGGTCGTGGCGTTCGCCGACGAGCCGCCACCCTCTGTGTATCGCCCGCTGGTCGACACCCCTCGCCATGCGTACGCCATGGGGGTGCGCCTGCAAGCCGGGGCAGATCGCACCGTGACCATGCACTGGGCGCCCAGCAGCCGCGACGACGAGCCTGAAGCAGCGCCGGAAGCGTTCCGCGCATGCTTGGAAGAGGGCATGGACACGGCCTGGCACGGCGGCGGCCGCGCCTGGCACTGGAAGCGGCATGGCCACGCTTAACGTGCTCTGGCGCATCGCGGTGGCGGGGTTCTGCTTCGCCGCGTTCATGATCGGCGGCATCGCGTTCTCGCTGGCGCTGTTTCCGCTCATGCGCGTGCTGCCAGGCGGCAAGCCGGAATACGAACGCCGCGTGCGCGTGGTGGTGCAGCTCTGCTTCGCAACGCTCCTCTGGGTGTTGCGACTCGCCGGCATGGTGCGCATCGACGCGCGCAATACGGCGCTCCTGCGGCGATCCGGCGCCGTGCTCGTGCTCGCGAATCACCCCAGCTACCTCGACATCGTGGTGCTGATCGCGCATATCCCCAACGGTGTGTGCGTGGTGAAGAGCAAGCTCTGGTCGAGCCCGTTCTTCGGCGGCGTGGTGCGCGCCGCGGGCTACATCCGCAACGACGAGCCCGAGACCCTGGTCCCCGACTGCGCGGCGAAGCTGGCGCAGGGGCTGCCGCTCATCATCTTCCCGGAAGGGACGCGCACGGTGCCCGGCGAGCCGCTGCACTTCGTGCGCGGCGCCGCGCGTATCGCGCTCAGCACGGGCGTGCCAATCCTGCCGGTCGTGCTGCGCTGCGAGCCGCGCGTGCTGACCAAGGGCGCGAAGTGGTACGCGTGGCCACCGCGCGTCGTGAGAATCGAGGTGGATGTGCAGGCCTGCGTCACGCCCGCCGCGCTGGTGGCTAAGGAGCGCGCCGGGGCCCGGAGCCTCACGCTCGCGCTCGAGCGGTTCTTCGTAGACCGATTGGCGATGCCATGACCGATCTGCTGCGCGACCTGAAGTGCCTCGTCGTCGAAGTGCTGCGCCTCGAGGAGATCAAGCCCGAGGACATCGGCGACGACACGCTGCTTTTCGCCGACGAAGGACTCGGCCTCGATTCGATCGACGCGCTCGAGCTCGGCGTCGCGCTGCAGAAGAAGTACCGCCTCAAGTTCGAGCGCGGCGACCAGCGCATCCGCGAACACTTCCGCTCGGTGCGCACGCTCGCAGAGCTCATCCGCTCCCAGGCCACCGCATGACCCACACTCAGATCCTGTCCCGGCTGCGCGAGCTGCTCTCCGACACGTTCGAGATCGATCCGGCGCGGGTCACGCCGGAGGCCGACCTCTACAAGGACCTCGATCTCGACTCGATCGACGCCGTCGATCTCGCCATCAAGCTGCAGGAAATGACCGGCAAGCGCATCAAGCCCGATGAATTCCGCAGCGTGCGCACCGTGCGCGATGTGATAACGGCGGTCGATCGCCTACTCGCGGCCTGAAGATGTCCCCGTCGCGGCTCGGCGCGCGCCTCGCGCTGGCGCTCGTGTATCCGGTCGGCATCTACTGCGCGCTGGTGTGGTTCGAGCCGCGCGTCGTCGCCGGGGCGCTGATCGTGCTGCTGCTGCTGCGCCGCCGTGTGTATGCGCAACGCTACTTCCGCGAACTCTCCTGGACCTCGCGCGCCATCCTCGCCGCGCTGCTCGCGCTATTCTTCGGCGCGCTGTTCGAGAACGACGAGACGCTGCTACGACTCTATCCGGCGCTCCTCAGCGGCGCCTTCCTTCTCGTCTTCGGGCTCTCGCTCTTTAACCCGCCAACCGTCGTCGAGCGCCTCGCGCGCCTGCGCAATCCCGACCTCACGCCCTCCGGCGTGCGCTACACGCGCGGGGTGACGCAGGTCTGGTGCATCTTCTTCGTCTTGAACGGCCTCATCGCCGCGTGGACCGCAGTGTGGTCGAGCCGCGAAGTCTGGGCCGTGTACACCGGCTTCATCTCGTACGTCGCAATGGGCCTGCTCTTCGCCGGCGAGTGGATGGTCCGGCGCCGCCTGTTCCCGGAAGCGCGCTGATGTTCGACCACCCCGCATCGCAGCTGCTCGGCTGGTCCGATGGCCAAGCCATCACCTGGGGTGCGCTGCAGGGACATGCGGCAACGCTTTCGCTCAAGAACCGCGACGCTGTCATCGCCTGCGCCCGCCCGTTCAACTTCCTCGCCGCGCTCCTCGCCGTCTGGCAGCGCGGCGGCGAAGCGCTGATTCCCGCGAGCCTGCAGCCCGACGCCATTGCTGCCGCAGGCAGCTACGTGCTGCGCGATCACGATGTGCCCGCAAAGGGGACCGGCGTACCGGCGCTGCCGCCGGCGGGCAACTGCCGGCTGGCGCTCTATACATCCGGCAGCACCGGTGCACCGAAGCGCGTCGACAAGACGCTCGCGCAGCTGGAGCGCGAAGTGCAGAACCTGCACGCGCTGTGGGGAAAGACGCTGCAGCGGGCTTGTGTGCTGTCGACCGTGCCGCACTATCACATCTATGGGCTGCTGTTCCGCGTGCTCTGGCCGCTGACCGCGGGACGTCCGGCAGACGAGACGACGTGCGCCGATCCGGTGCAGCTGCGCGCGCTGGCGCAACAACGCGGACCCTATGTGCTCGTTTCGACGCCGGCCCATCTCGCGCGCTTCCCCGCCCTGCTGCCGCTCGCCGAGTGGCAGCGGCCGGACATGATTTTCTCGTCCGGCGGGCCGCTTGATGCGCCAAGCGCCGCGCGCTATCGCGACGCCTTCGGCGCTGCGCCGTACGAAGTCTTCGGCAGCACCGAGACCGGCGGCGTGGCGTGGCGTAGCCGCGATGGCTCGGCGCTGCAGGATGCGTGGACGCCATTTCCCGGCATCGGCATCGCACTGGGCCACGATGGCGCGCCGCGGCTCGATTCGCCCTACCTGCCGGAGCGCGACTGGCGCATGGACGATGCCGCGGAGCTGCTGCCCGATGGGCGATTCCTGCTGCGCGGGCGGCTGGACCGCGTCGTGAAGGTGGAGGGCAAACGCCTGTCGCTCCCACAGCTGGAACAGCTGCTCGCGAAGCACGAATGGGTGAGCGCCGCCTGCGCAGTCGCGCTGCCGGGTCCGCAGCGTGTCGGCGTCGTCGTGGTGCCGAGCCCCGCCGGCGCGAGCGCCCTGCGCGACGAGGGTCAGCGCGCTGTGCGCGAAGCGCTGCGCGCGCATCTCGCCGCGGCGCTCGAGCCGAGCGTGCTGCCGCGCAGCTATCGCTTCGTCGAGGCCCTGCCGTACGACGAGCGCGGCAAGCTGAAGGCAGCCGCTATCGAGCAGCTCTTCGGGGAGAAAGAGTGACTGTCACCAATTTCCCTGAGGTCGTGCACGAAGCCCGCCAAGGCGACAAGGTACGCATGGAGCTCTACGTGCGGGCGACGCTCGTGTATTTCGCCGGTCATTTCCCCGGCTTGCCGATCCTGCCCGGCGTGGTGCAGGTGGACTGGGCGATTCGGTATGCGCGGCAGCATTTCGGGCGCCTCGCCGAGAGCTACGGCATCGATGCGCTGAAGTGCCGCGCGCCGGTGCTGCCCGAGACACGGCTCACGCTCGAGCTGGCGTACGACAAGGCGCGCTCGAGCCTGCGCTTCGAATACGCCGATCCGCGCCGGCCGGTGTGCAGCGGAACGGTGCTCTTCCGGTGAGCTTCCGCGCCTGCGCCGTCGTGCCCTGCTACAACCACGGCGCCACCGCCGCCGCGGTGGTCGAGCGGCTCGTCGCGCACGGTCTCGACACGCTGGTCGTCGATGATGGTTCGGACGCGACCACCGCCCAGGCGCTGCGCGTGCTCGCGCTGCAGCAGCCGCGCATGCAGCTCCTGCGTCTGGAGCCGAACGGCGGCAAAGGCGCCGCCGTGGTGCATGGGCTGCGAGAGGCGGCGAAGCGCGGCTTCACGCACGCTCTGCAGGTCGATGCCGACGGGCAGCATGACCTCAAGGACGTGCCGCGCTTCGTGCAGGAAGGCGAGCGCCAGCCCAACGCCGTGGTCTGCGGAGAGCCGCGCTATGACGCGAGCGCGCCCTCGAGCCGCCGCTATGGGCGCTGGATCACCAATGTCTGGGTTTGGATCGAGACACGGTCATTGGCGATCGGCGACGCGCTCTGCGGGTTCCGGCTTTATCCCCTCGCACCGACACTCGCGCTCGCCGATCGCGTGCGTCTCGCCCGCGGCATGAGCTTTGACATCGACGTCGTCGTGCGGCTCGCGTGGGAGGGGCTGCCGATCATCAACGTGCCGACGAAGGTGAGCTACCCGCCGGGTGGCCTCTCGCACTTCAGGTTATGGCGCGACAACGTGCGCATCAGCGGCACGCACACGCGCCTCGTGCTGGGGATGCTCTGGCGGCTCGTCTTCCACCCGCGCCGCGAGACGCACTGGTCGCGCGTCCCGGAGCGCGGCAGTACGCTCGGCATGCGCATCGTGATGGCGGCCTGGCGTCTGCTCGGCCCGCGCGCCGCGCGCATCGCGGCGCTGCCGGCGGTGCTGTGGGTCTTCACGACCGGCGGCCAGGCACGGCGCGCCTCGCGTGCGTATCTGACGCGCCTCGCCGCTACCTCGCCTGAGCCGGTGCCCGCGCCGTCGTCGTGGAGCGTGCTGCGGCACATGTATACCTTTGCCGAGGCCTGCATCGACCGCTTCGCTGCCTGGCAGGGCGATGTCGCGCCGGTCGATTTCCACGGCGAAGCCGAGTTCCGGCGCCTGGGCGCCGAAGGGCGCGGCGCGCTTTTCATCGGCTCGCATCTCGGCAACCTCGAGATGGTGCGCGCGCTCGCTACGCTCGGCGACCTTGCGAAAATCACCGCGGTCGTCTACACCGAGCACGGCCGGCGCTTCGTCGATGCGCTGCGCAGCGTCAATCCGCGCTTCGCCGAGAATCTGCTGGAAGTTGCGGACTTCGGGCCCGACACCGCCGTGCTGCTGAAGGAGCGCGTGGATCGCGGCGAGATCCTCGTCATCGTCGGCGACCGCACGCCGGCCGCCGAGAACGGGCGCTGCGCGAACGCGCTCTTCCTCGGCCAGGCGGCGCCGTTCCCGCAGGGGCCGATGATCCTCGCGCATCTGCTCGAGTGTCCGGTGTACCTGTTCTTCTGCCTCAAGCGCGGGCGCCGCTACGACCTCCATCTCGAGCGCTTCGCCGAGCGCGTCGAGCTGCCGCCGCGTGCGCGCGACGAAGCGATCGCACGTTACGTCGCCGAATACGCCGCGCGCCTCGAGTACTACTGCCGCGAGGCGCCGCTGCAATGGTTCAACTTCTACGACTTCTGGCATGAGCCTGTCCGCTGAAGTCGTGATCGAGGTGCCGTTCTTCGACGTGGATCCGATGCACGTCGTCTGGCACGGCCACTACGTGAAATACTTCGAGCAGGCGCGTTGCGCGCTGCTGCGGCGCCTGGACTATGACTACCCGACGATGCAGGCCTCCGGCTATCTCTGGCCGGTGGTGGAGCTGTACCTCAAGTATGTCAATGCCGCGCGCTACGGGCAGCAGCTGCGGGCGGAGGCGAAGCTGCTCGAATACGAGAACCGCCTGAAGATCGGCTATCTCCTCACCGATATCGAGTCCGGCCAGCGCCTCACCAAGGGCCATTCGGTGCAGGTCGCCCTGCACGCGGCGACGGGCGAGCTGCAGTTCGTCTCGCCCCCCGTGCTGCTTGAAAAGGTGAGAGCTGCCCGATGAACCAGCTACTTCCCCGATTTAGTCCGGGCTCCGTCCCCGAATTGGTTTTGGTCGTGCTCCTTTGGACGAGCGGCTGCGCCGCCGCTGCCGACGACCTCGCGGACCGGGTCGTCGAGCGGCTCGCGTCGTATCCCGTGGTACGCGCGGATTTCCTGCAGGAGCGCACGGTCGCGTCGCTCACCAAACCCGTCACGAGCAGCGGGCGCATGGTGCTGTCGCGCGACCAGGGGCTGCTGTGGCAGGTCGAGCAGCCGGTGAAAGCGACGCTCGTGTTCAGCGCCAACGGCACTGCGGAAGGCGGCGCCGCCCAGGCGGAGATGGGCCGGCTGATCCGCGCCATTGTCGGCGCCGACCTGCGCGAGCTGCGCGAGACGTTCGACATCGAGCCGCGCGGCGATCTCGACCGCTGGACGCTGCACCTGCGGCCGCAGCGACGCGAAGTGGCGCAATATCTGCGCGGCATCGACCTCGCGGGTGGCAAGCACCTCGAGGTGATCAGCGTCGTCGAGGCGAACGGCGACAGCCTGATGATGCGCATGCGCAATTTCGCGGTCGCCACCGAGCTCGACCCCGCCGAGCGCCGCCGCTTCCTCGCGCCATGAGCCTGAAGACCCGCGCCGCGCTGGTGCTCATCGCCGTCGCGATCGCGGCGGCGGCCTGCGCTGCCTATCTCGCGCGCGGCGTGCCGCTGCAAACGAACCTGCTCGCGATGCTGCCCCCGACCGAGCGCGACCCGGTGGTCGAGCACGTGATCGCGAAGCTCGCCACGTCCGTGGGCGCGCGGGTGGTGTTCATGGTTTCCGCCCACGACGCCGGCCATGCCCGCCGCGCCGCCGACGCCTTCGCCGCCGGACTGAAAAGCGCGGGCGGCCTGCGCGCGCTCATGGCGCGCCTCGACTCCGTGGATCGCTCGCTGCCGGCGAAGCTCTACGCGCCGCATCGCTTCGGCCTGCTGACCGACGAGGACCGCGCCGGGCTCGCCCGCACCGAATTCAACGCGCGCGACGCCGCGCTGCGCCAGCTCGTCATGCCGCTGCCGTCGGCCGCGGCGCTGCCGCTCGCGCAGGATCCGTTCGGCTTCTACGGCCGCTGGCTCGCCTCGCGCGAGCCGCGCGCCGGGCGCCTGCGGCTGGAGGATGGCTACCTCACGGCGCGGGATGGCGAGCGCGTGCGCATCGTGCTGCTGGGTGAAATCGATGGCGATGCCTACGACGAGCGCGTCCAGCAGCGCGTCGTCAGCGCTTTCGAGCACGCGAGCGCCGACATGCACGCCGCCGAGCCGCAAGCCGAGGCGTGGCGCGCGGGCACGGTGTTCTACGCCGCCGCCGCGCGCGCCGCTGCGAAGCGCGACATGGAGCGCATCGGGCTCGGCGCGACGATCGGCGTCGCGCTCCTGGTGCTGCTCGCCTTCCGCACGCTGCGGCCCATGCTCCTCGGCCTGCTCTCCGCCGCGATCGGCATCCTGTTCGGTACCTTGGCGCTGCTCGTCATCGACGGCGAGATCCAGCTCGTCTCGCTCGCCTTCGGCGCGAGCCTGATCGGCGAAGCGGTCGATTACTCGATCCTGCTCTTCGCCGCACATCTCGCGGCCGGCGCGGTGTGGACGCCCGAGCGCGGCGTGGCCATGGTGCGCCCGGGCCTCACGGTCGCGGTGGGCACGAGCCTCCTCGCCTATGCGCTGCTCGCGCTGCTGCCCTTCCCTGGCGTCTCGCAGATCGCGCGCTTCGCGCTCGTCGGCCTCGCCGCTTCATACCTCACGGTGCTGTGGCTGCTGCCCGCGTTCATGCAGCGGCCGAGCACGCGCGATCCGCAGGCTGCGACCGGCTGGGCCGCAGTGCTGCTCGACAAGTGGAGCGCGCTGCTGACAGGCCGGCGCGCGCAGTGGGCTGCCGTTGCGATCGCGCTGGCGTGCGTGCCGGGATGGCTCGCGCTGCGTGCCAACGACGACGTGCGCCTGCTCATCTCGCGCGACGCCCAGCTCGCAAGCGAGGAGGCCGCGATCCGCGCGCTCACGGGATTCGATGCCGGCGGCCGCTTCTTCCTGGTGCGCGGCGCTAACGAGGACGAGGTGCTGCAGCGCGAAGCGGCGCTCGTCCAGCACCTGCGCGCGCTCGAGCACGCCGGCGCGCTCGCGCGCCACCAGGCGGTGAGCGACCACGTGCCGCCGCGCTCGCGCCAGGAAGAAGACCGCGCGCTGGTCGCGAAGCGCGTCTTCGGCGAGCCGCAGGCGCTGGCGCGCGAGCTGGCGCAGGTCGGCTTTTCGCCGGAGAGCGCCAAGACCCTGCTGCAGGATTTCGAGCGCTCGCGCGAGCCGCTCACCATCGCCGCCTGGCTCGATTCGCCGCTCTCGTCGCCGCTGCGCCACCTGTGGCTGCGCGATTTGCCGGCGAGCGTGGTGACGCTGCACGGCGAACGCGATGTCGTCGCTACCGCATCAATCGCCACCGGGCTCGACGGCGTGACGCTGGTCGACAAGGCCGGCAGCGTTTCCGCGCTTCTCGGCTGGTACCGCGCCAGCGCATTGCCCGGCCTGCTGATCGCCGCCGCGGCGGTGATGCTGGTGCTGGTGCTGCGCTACGGCCTGCGCGAAGCACCGCGCCTTATGCTGCCGGTGGTGCTCGCGCTGCTCGTCTCGGCGGCGATCTTCGGCTACAGCGGCCAGCCGCTCACCGTGTTCGCGATCGGCGCCTGGCTGCTCACGCTCGGCATCGGCGTCAACTACGCCATCTTCCTGCGCGAAGGCATGGACCGGCGCGGCGCCACCGCGATGGCCGTGATGCTCTCGGGCTCGACCACGCTGCTTGCCTGGGGACTCCTTGCACTGAGCGGCGTGCCCGCGCTGCGCCAATTCGGCTTCGCGCTCCTTACCGGCATCGCTGGCGCCGTGCTCCTGACTCCGCTCGCACTTCGCCGCCAATGAACCGCTGCTATATCCACGCAGTCGGCATCGTCAGCGCGCTCGGCGACGGCGTCGCGGACACGCGCGAGCGTCTCATGCTCGGCGACACACGCGGCATGCGCGTCGAACGCGATTGGCTGCCCGAAGGCGAGTCGTGCGTCGGGCGCGTCACCACCGAGCTTGCACCCTTGCCGGCCGAGTTCGCCGAGGACGATTGCCGCAACAACCGGCTGCTGGCCGCGGCGATGGCGCAGCTTGGTTCTCGGATTACTGAGGCAAGAGAGCGCCACGGCGCGCAGCGTCTCGCCGTGGTCATCGGCACGAGCACCTCGGGGATAGCCGCAGGCGAGGACGCGATGGCAGCGAAGGTGAAGCGCGGCGAGTTTCCGACGAGCTTCTCTTATCGCCAGCAGGAGATCGGCGCGACCGCGCCGTTCGCGGCGCGCCTCGCGGGCGCGAAGGGACCGGCATATACGGTGTCCACCGCGTGCACTTCGGGCGCGAAGGCTTTGATCGCCGCGCGGCGGTTGCTCGAACTCAACGTGTGCGACGTCGCGCTCGCCGGCGGCGTCGATACGCTGTGCCGCCTCACGGTGTGCGGCTTTACCGCGCTCGAATCGGCAGCACCGGAGCGCTGCAACCCGATGAGCCGCAATCGGCGCGGAACGAATATCGGCGAAGGGGCGGCGCTGTTTCTGCTCGGCCGCGAGCCGGCGGCGGTAGCGCTCGTCGGTGCAGGCGAGACGGCGGATGCGTATCACCTCTCGGCGCCCGATCCGGCGGGCGCGGCGCCGGAGGCGGCCATGCGCCAGGCGCTCGCCGGCGCGGGCGCGGCGCCGCGCGATATTCGCTACGTCAACCTGCACGCCACGGCGACGCAAAAAAACGACGAGATGGAAAGCAAGGTCATGGCGCGGCTCTTCACGCGCGGGACGCCGATGAGCGGGACCAAGCCGCTTACCGGGCACGCGCTCGGCGCGGCGGGCGCGCTGGAGGCGGCGTTCTGCTGGCTCGCGCTGACCGGCGACGGTGCGCTGCCGCCGCATGTCTGGGATGGGGCTGCCGATCCACAGTTGCCGCCGTTGGCGCTCGTGCAGACCGGTGCAAAGCTGCCCGGCGGCAGCGGCCGCCTCGTGATGAGCAACTCGTTCGCCTTCGGCGGCAGCAACGCTAGTCTTATATTCTCCGATTGAACTCCATACCGCCAATCACGGAAGTGCTGCCGCACCGGGCCGGGATGCTGCTCGTCGAGCGCGTCGTCGCATGGGATGCGCAGCACGCGGTCGTCGCCGCGACGCCGAAGGGGGACGCCTGGTACAGCGAAGAGGGCACGATGCCTTCCTGGATCGGCATCGAGCTGATGGCGCAGGCGATCGCGGCACACGTCGGGCTTGTCGCACGGAGCCACGGCAAGCCGCCCAAGGCCGGCGTGCTCCTCGGCACCCGACAGTACCGCGCGCTGGAACCCAGGTTCAAAGCCGGCAGTGAAATCCTGATAACAGCGCGGCTGACCTATCGCGATGAGACTGGCCTAGGCGCCTACGACAGCACCATCGCGCTCAACGGTGCGGAAGTCGCGACGGCCAGCGTGAACGTCTACGAGCCGCCCGACTTCGCGGCGTTCCTCAAACAGCAGGTAGCGCCATGAGACGCGTGCTCGTTACCGGCTCGAGCCGCGGGATTGGCCGCGCCATTGCGCTACGCCTAGCAAAGCAAGGCTTCGCGGTGACAGTGCATTGCCGCCGTTCGCGCGAGCAAGCCGATGCGCTGGCGCGCGAGATCAGGGCGCCGGTGCTCGAGTTCGATGTGCGCGAGCGCGCCGCGGCGCAGAAAGCGCTCGATGCGGATGTCGCGAAGCACGGCGCGTACTACGGCGTGGTGCTGAACGCCGGCATGGCGCGCGACAACGCGTTCCCCGCGCTCGGCGACGAGGACTGGGACGAGGTGCTGGATACCAGCCTCGGGGGGTTCTACAACGTGCTCAAGCCGCTGGTGATGCCGATGGTGCGCGCGAAGCAGGGCGGGCGCATCGTGGTGCTGAGCTCCGTCTCCGGCGTCATCGGCAATCGCGGCCAGGTGAACTACAGCGCCGCCAAGGCGGGGCTGATCGGCGCGGCCAAGGCGCTCGCCGTGGAATTGGCGTCGCGCGAGATCACGGTGAATTGCGTCGCGCCGGGGCCGATCGGGACCGACATGCTCGAGGATGCGCCGCTGAAAGAGATGCTCAAGCTGATACCGATGCAGCGGGTCGGCACGCCGGAGGAGGTGGCGGCGCTGGTCGCGTTCCTGCTGTCGGATGAAGCGGCGTACATCACGCGCCAGGTGATCGGCGTGAACGGCGGGCTCGCATGAGGCGCGTCGTCGTCACCGGCATGGGCGGCGTCACGGCGCTGGGCAATTCCTGGCGCGAGGTGGAAGCGCGGCTGCGCGCGCTGAAAAACGCGGTGCAGCGCATGCCGGAATGGGACCGGCACGGCGAGCTCTTGCATACGCGGCTCGCGGCGCCGATCGCCGGCTTCGAGCCGCAGGCGCACTACCCGCGCAAGATGACGCGCTCGATGGGCCGCGTGTCGCTGCTCGCGCTGCGCGCCACCGAGCTCGCGCTCGAGCAGGCGGGATTGTGCGGCGATCGCTGCCTCGCCGATGGGCGCACCGGGATCGCCTACGGCTCGTCCTCCGGCAGCGTGGACCCGGTGCGCGTCTTCGGTCAGATGCTGACGACCGGCTCGATGCAGGGCGTGACATCGACCACGTACATCCAGATGATGCCGCACACCACGGCGGTGAACGTGGGCCTGTACTTCGGCCTCAAGGGTCGCGTGATTCCGACCTCGAGCGCATGCACCAGCGGCAGCCAGGGAATCGGCTACGCGTACGAAGCGGTGCGCACGGGCAAGCAGGCGCTGATGATCGCGGGTGGCGCGGAGGAGCTGTCGGCGCCGGCGGCGGCAGTGTTCGATACGCTGTTCGCGACCAGCACGAAGAACGAAACACCGCAGGCAACGCCACGGCCGTTCGACAAGTCGCGCGACGGGCTGGTGGTCGGCGAAGGCGCCGCCAGCCTGGTGCTGGAGGACCTGGAGCATGCGCGCGCCAGAGGTGCAATGCCGCTGGTGGAAATCGTGGGCTTTGCCACCAATTCCGACGGCGCGCACATCACGCAGCCTGACGCCGAGCAGCAGGCGCGCGCGATACGCCTCGCGCTCGAGGACGCCGGCCTGCCGCCCAGCGCGATCGGCTACGTGAGCGCGCACGGCACGGCGACCGATCGCGGCGATGTCTCGGAGGCGCGCGCGACGCGCGAAGTGCTCGGCGAAAAGGTGCCGCTGAGCGCGGCGAAGAGCTACATCGGCCACACGCTCGGTGCCTGCGGGGCGATCGAGGCGTGGTGGACGATCGAGATGATGCGCGGCCAGTGGTTCGCGCCGACGCTGAACCTGGACGCGCCCGACCCGGAGTGCGAGGGGCTCGACCACATTATCGGCGAGGGCCGCGCCATGGATATCGAGTACGCGCTGAAGAACAATTTTGCGTTCGGCGGGATCAACACGTCGCTCGTTTTTCGCAGGCTCTGACCAACAACGAGGACATAACCATGTTGCGCAAGCATGCTGTGAAAATCCTTGTTCTTTGCCTGATCGCCATGGCGCTGGGCTCCTGCCGGACGGCGCGGACAAAACCTACCTGCACGGTACCCGCCATCGGGGCATGTAAAGGCTGCGTAATCGCGTGTGCCGTTGGACAAACCCCGGTGTGCACTGCGGGCAAGGGAGATGAAACCAATTGCAGCGTTCCCGCTAACTGCACTTGCCAGTAGGTCACCTCGTGTCATGAGGCTCTCCTCCCGCGAAAGCGCCATCGCACCCCCGCCATTCGTGGCGGAGACTCGCATCGGCTTTCGCTTCCTCGGCAGCCAGACGTGGGAGACGCACGTCATCCGGGTGGCGCTGCGCGACCTCGAGCGCCTGCTTCCGGGACGAAAGCCGCGCGACCCGCTGCTGCTCGATGCGGGCTGCGGCCAGGGCAAGTCGTTCCGGCCGCTCTACGATCACTTCGCGCCGCAGCGGATCATTGCGATCGACTATGCGCCGCGGTGCGTCGAGCTGGCCCGAGCTGAGGCAGAGCGGCAGGGGCTGGTTGTCGACGTGCGGCGCGGCGACGTCGCTGCATTGGAGCTCGGCAACGAGACGGTGGACGTCGTCTTCTGTCACCAGACCTTCCACCACCTGACACGGCAGGAAGCGGCGCTCGCCGAGTTCTATCGGGTGCTCAAGCCCGGCGGGCTGCTGCTATTTGCAGAGT
The DNA here is from genome assembly GCA_035689325.1 of Burkholderiales bacterium. Lineage (GTDB taxonomy): Bacteria > Pseudomonadota > Gammaproteobacteria > Burkholderiales > SG8-39 > SCGC-AG-212-J23. The sequence goes on from DASSLQ010000188.1 coordinate 36,688, forward strand.
CCACTCGCGCGTACATCGAGTCCTGGATCATCCGGCTGCTGTTCCGCCACCCGATGGACGTGCAGAGAAGTGCGGGCGAGTACATGGAGATGCTGCGCGCGCAGGGCTTCCGCTTCGGGCGCGAGAACCTCTCGTTCCCCTACCTGTGGTGGAGCCGTTCGGACCTCGGCGCGCTCGAGTTCTTCGGCCTGCCCGTGCCGCAGCAGGGAAGCCGCGAAGAGACGCTGATCAACCTCGTCGCTACGAAATAATTCCGACCCCGGGTCGTAATTATTCTTAGTCCGGTTAGAGCTTGGAGAGCTCGGCGCTGATGCCGCGCTTAAGCTCGTCCACCCAGTTGTTGTAGAAGGGATGGATCGTCTTCTTGCCGTCCGCGTCGCTGTACTTCATGTTGTCGCTGCCGGCGTAGTGGATCGAGTAAGCCTTTTCGCTGTAGCCGATGTCCACCATGATGGTGTGCTGGCGCACGTGGTACGTCGCCCGCATCCTGTCCGGCGCCGTGCGCTGGACGTTCCAGACGCGCTTGCCGTTCGCCGCGGCGTTGGAGATGGCGACGCCGACTGCCTGCGTGCTCGCGGGCTTGCCGCTGCCCGTGACCACGGCGACGTTGTCGTAATCCACCACTGGTGCCAAGTCGCGCGCCGCCGCACCGAAAGCGATGAGCGACGCGGCGAGCAGAAAAACGATGTGCTTCATTGGTTCCCCCTTGGTTCGTTAGTTTGGACGAGATAATAGCGGAGCATGTCCAGGCGCGTTGTGATTACTGGCCGCGGCATCGTCTCCTGCATCGGCAACACCATGGACGAGGTCGCCGCCGCCCTGCGCCAGGGCAAGAGCGGGATCCGCCGTGTGGAAGAATTCGCACAAGCGGGCCTGCGCAGCGAGGTCGCTGGCATCCCGCGGCTGGCAGCGCTGCCACCGGTGGACCGGAAGCTGCGCCGTTTCATGCCGGACGCCGCGCTCTACGCTTATCACGCGGCCCGTGCGGCGATCGGCGAAGCCGCCCTCGGCACCGCCGAACTCGCTAATCCGCGCACCGGCCTCATCGTCGGCTCGGGCTCGAGCCCATCGCTCGAGATGGCCGACACCGTGGCGCTGGCAAGAGCGCACGGCGCGCGCAAGGTCCTGCCCTACGCCGTGCCGCGCCTGATGGGCAACACGACCTCCGCCAACCTCGCCACCGCGTTCGGCATCCAGGGCGCGAGTTACTCCATCGTTTCCGCCTGCGCGACCTCCGCGCATTGCATCGGCCACGGCGCGGAGCTGATTCAGCTCGGCAAGCTCGACCGCGTCATCGCCGGCGGCGCGGACGAGGTGCGCTGGACCACTGCGCTCATGTTCGATGCGATGCGCGCACTCTCGTCGCACTTCAACCAGCGCTCGCACGCCGCGTCACGTCCCTATGACGCGCAGCGCGACGGCTTCGTCCTGGCGGGCGGCGCCGGCATCGTCGTGCTGGAAGAAATGGACTCTGCTCTCGCCCGGGGCGCGCGCCCGCTCGCGGAGCTCGTCGGCTACGGCGCCTCTTCCGACGGCACCGACATGGTGGTGCCATCACCCGCCGGCATCGCACGCGCGATGCGCGCGGCGCTCGCCGAGGCCGCCGTGGCGAGCGTCGATTACGTGAATACTCACGCGACATCGACACCGGCCGGCGATATCGCCGAGGTCGAGGCGATGCGCGATGTGTTCGGCAGCGTGCCGCCCTTCTCCTCCACCAAGGGACTCACCGGCCACGCCGTCGCTGCCTCGGGCGCGCAGGAAGCGATCTATTGCCTGCTGATGATGGAACACGGCTTCATCGCCGGCTGCGCGAACCTCGAGGAGCCGGATGCCGCGGTGCGCGGCCTGCCGATCGTGCGCGCGACGCGCGAAGCGCGCCTCGGCACCGCGATGTCGAACAGCGTCGGTTTCGGCGGCACGAACGCGAGCCTGATCCTGCGACAATGGCGCGCGGCGCCTGGATAGCGTACGCGCGCATCGCCGATATCGGCGCGCGGGCGCTCGCAACGGTGCGCGAGCAGCTCTCGACTGCCGACCGGACACGCTATGCGCGCTTCGCCACGCCGCGCCGGCGGCGTGAGTTCCTTGCAGGGCGCTGGCTCCTCGCCGCATCCCGCAATGCGTGGAAGGAACGCGGCGGGGCAAGCATTTCGCATTCGGGCGGCTGGGTGGCGTGCGCGCTGCTCGAGCGCGGCGTGCCCGGCGTCGACATCGAGCCGATGCTCGCACGCGATTTTCTTAAGCTCGGCCGCTGGGCCTTCCCGCCGCACGACCGCGAACCCTGGCCGCGCGGGCCGCGCGACGCGCGACGCGCCTTCTACGGCCGCTGGACGCGCTATGAAGCGCGCCTCAAGAGCGCCAAGAATGCCGCCTACGGCGAGCGCACGTGGTTCATCGACGGCGTAGCGCTCTCGGCGCGGCTGCCACGCAAAGTTTTTTTAAAAGGAGGAGCACCTCAGCGCTGGCGGCGGCGCAGCGGATTTGCGCCTGCTACACTAAAGGCTGGCAACTACGAAAGGAGGTGATCCCGTGAGAGATGACCAAGGCACCACCGGCCGGCAGGACTCTAACGGAGGAGCCGCCCGCAAGTCTGGGGGTCAATCCTAAGGATGGGAGTCCGGCCGCGTATCTAGGCCGGCTGCCTGGAATGAAAAAGCCTCGAGCGTGAATAGGCGCTCGGGGCTTTTTCTTTTGGGCCTCGCGATTCTCATCGCCGGGCTCGTCGCCGGCACGGCGATCTACGTGCTCGCGGACGAGCCCGAGGCGAGCGCGTACGTGATCATCGGCGACACCGCGTTCCCGGTGGATCCGGCCACCTCGAAGGCCTACCAGCGCCAGCTGGAGCGCTATGGCGGCAAGATGGCGGTGGTGTTCGACGACATCAGCCGCTGGCTCGCAGCGCGCTTCCAGGGCAAGCAACTCGGCGTTACCGTGGCCGCCGCAAGCACGCTGACAGCGCTCGTGCTGTTTTTCGCGGCGCGCCGGGATTGAATCAGCGCGGCGCGACCTTGCCGTTCGGCAGGACCTGCGCTCGGTCGCCCGGGTGGAAGTCCGGGTAATCGGTCGGCAGCACGCGCTCCGGCCCGCCGTTGTCCGAAATGAACCTGACCATCAGCGGCCGGTTCGCCACCGTGCCACCTGCGGCAGCGGACGGTTCGTCGTTGACGTAGGCCGAGCAGGCGCCCAGCGCGCAAACGAGGAGCAAGAGTCCCAGTCTCATAGGACCTCCTTTCTGACCCCCTCCTTCAGCAAGCGCCGTTCCGGAGTGCGATATGCATTGTGAGACTACGCAATAGTGGCTAGACGGCGCGCACGCGCCATGCGTACATTTGGGTCGTCGCCGCCACCGACAAATCCGGCGGGGACCACAGGCCCGGGGAGGTTCCAACCCTCAACCGGGCTTTTCATTTCGGCGTGAGCTTCTCGTCAGGGGAAAGTCAGTCCGCCCCGCAATAATTCGCGCCGTGAGACCAACAAGAACCGAGCGCGTCGCCGAGCTTGCCCGCACCATCATCTGCGAGCATCTGCTCGCGCACGGCTATCAGCGCGGGGTCGATCCGATCTGGCTTGCAAGACTGCTGGTCGCGCGATTGACCTTCGCCGATCTCCTGGAACGCTTGCAGCGCCGCTAGCTAGGCGCAGCGCTGCTGCGCGAGCGTGACGAGATCTGCGAGCGAGTAGGCGGCGCCTGCCGTGGCGATGCCGCAGCGCGCCTGGATCCGCAGCACCTCGCCATCGTACGTCATGCGCGCAGCCGCGATCCGCTGCTGTACGCCGCGCAGCGAGGCGGCCATTTCCGCCGGACTGGCGGCGACCGTGAGCAGCGCAAAGGTCGTCGGCTCGAGACGAGCCACCGGGGCCGCGGAGAATTGCGCCAGCGCGCGCTCGATGCGGTTGAGGAGTTCCTGCGCGACGCCCCGGCCGATCCGGTCCGCGACTTCGTCGTACGAAAGGATGCGGACGCAGAGCACCGCCAGCGCCCGGCCCTGAGCGAGCGCCGCGTCGTAGCGCGGCTGCCATCCGGCGATCGCGGGATGCACACTCGCGGCACGCGCGATACGGCGTGGGCCCTGCGCCGTGCGCAAGTGCCCTTCGATGCATGCGAGCATCTCCGCTTCGTCGCCGTACTTCGAGATGAACTCGCTCGCACCCGCGGCGCGCGCGCGAAGCTCCACCTTCTCGTCATCGCTTCCCGAGAACACCACCACCGGCAGCTCGCGGATGCGCGGTTGCGGCGACCTGCGGATGCGCTCGATCAGGCCGTAGCCGTTCAGCCGCGGCATGTCGATGTCGGAGAACACCATGAAGATCGAGCCGTCGGCCTGCAGCGCCTGCCATGCCGCCTCGCCGTCGGCCTCCTCGCGTACCGCGACGGCGTCTTTGATTATTTGCTTCAGCGTGATGCGCACGAAGCGCGAATCGTCCACCACGAGCACGGTGGGCTCAGGGCTGGCGACGGGCGGATTGGTGCTCATGGCGTGCGCAAGCATGGCGCGGACATTGCGGCCTGCTTGTGACGCCCGCGCGGGCTGGAGAATTTTTATAAACCCGGCGTGACCTTATGCGCACCGCCGGGACTCGGAAGGCTAGACCGCCGGCGGCGCGCCGCCCACAAGCACGAAGACGATGACCGGGTGCATCGAGTAGATCTGCAGCATCACGTCGGCGGCAAAGTACAACCCATAGGAGAACGCGGCGAGCGCCGTGAGCGGCAGCCAGTGCGACTGGTCGAGCTCGGCCTCGATGCGCTCCATCACGCGGGAAACGACTTCCAGCCAGGTGCCTTCGCGTCCCATGATGCGTTTTATCCCCCTGTCCAGAAGGCGTAGCCTGCCGCCTTCGCGGGGAATGGGCAAGGGGAAGACACTTTTTTGCCCCGCAGCCGTTTGAGGCCGGTCGCGAAGAGGGGTAATGTCGCAAAAAAATCCCTTATTGGGGAGGGACATGGAGTACGGGAAGGGCCTCGCCGCCATCCTGATCCTGATGCTGGCCGGCTGCACGGCGCAGCAGCTGCGCGATTTCCAGGCATCGTTCCACGACCCGGCAACGACCGAGAAGCTGGAGCAATGCCCTGCGCCGGCCGACGCGAAGGCGGCCATGCCTCTGCTTCTCACTCCCGCGCAGCGCACGCTGACGATGGGAATCTGGATGTACGAAGACGGCGATTACGGCGGCTCCGAGAACTATCTGAAGAGCGCGCTCTCGCAGGAGACGACGGATGCCGAGCGCGTGCGGGCGCACAAGTACCTCGCCTTCATCCTGTGCGCGGAGCGCCGCGAGCAGGAGTGCCGGCGCGAGTTCCGCGAAGCGCTTGCGATCGATCCGAATTTCCAGCTCACGCCGGCGGAGCAGGGCCATCCGACATGGGGCCCGGTATTCCGCTCGGTAAAGCCGACAGCCAGCGGCAGCCGATAGTCCGCGCGCTCCGCGAGCGGAAATCTTCGTCGCGTTCTTCGAACGATTTGTCCTAATCCGCTGAGGCGTCGCTTGACCTGATACGAGACACCTCGCTCGCCGGCAGCGGCGGCACCTTATCTACCTCTCGTTTGCGTAGCGCGCCTCGTTTGCGCCGCTCGTCGCTGCATTTGCCCGTTCGTCACTAGACCAAGCAACACGATCGACTGGTTCTTTCACAATGGTGATTTCTACGCTCTGTAGATACTGCTCATACTGCTCTACAACGGTTCGTATACGCGCCAAGTCGCGCTCTGCGCAGGCCTCGCGGATTACTCTGCCGAAAGTCGTGATCTGACGGAAGCCGTACGGATTTCCGAGAGCGTACATACGCTCGCCAAGATGCTGCAGCGTGCCGAAGTCGTTATCCCATAATGCCTGCTTGAGATTGGCAAGCTCGTGGCATCGGTTGACACGAAACGACGGCAGAAGGTCGGCAATGTCCCGCGGAACCTGGGCGACAGTGTCCATGCGTGATGCTCAGCAATGAATGCGCCTCTAACTCGCGCAGTTGCTTTCTTACACGTCGTTGCCGCCAGACGCTACGCATGAAACCTGCGCGCACTTGCTGAGAACGAAACAACTTTGCCCGACGTTACTGCAGTATCAGCGGGATCAGGGAGCTCGGAGAACGCCGGCCGGCGGTTCCTTTTTTGCGAGCCGGATTTGCTGGAAATCGCCGCCTCGGTTAACGACGACACCATCGTGACGCACCTCCGCGAGGACGATGCCTGGTGCTAATTGTTCGCCGGCTCGTATCGTTCGAGCAGGCTGGCCGTTGATGCCAATGAGTGCGATACCGCGCCCAGTGCTGCCCTCAGCGATCACGCCGAGAGTGCGTATGCCATTCAGCGAATCGGTTGCCGTGCTGCCAAAGAGCTGCGCCAGCCGCTGGGTATCCGCCGACTGAACCGCAGCGCTGACCGCGTCCGCGGGTAACGCGCGAAGGGGCTCTCGGATAGTGCGGTAGTTCACGAAATTGAGCACCCAACCCGTTGCGCTCGCCACAAGCGCGATGGCGAGGATGATTGAGGCGAGGCGCACGACATTCGGATGTCGCATTCACGCAATTGTGGGCCCAAAGAGAGCGCTTAGCTAGGTGCATAATGGAACAGCGAAAAGCAGGGAGGAAATGCGAATGCGCCGAGCCGTGGGATTCACGCTCGTCGAGGTGATGGTAGTCGTCGTAATCATTGGTGTGCTCGCGGCGCTGATCGTGCCGCGGGTGCTTGGCCGCAGCGATGAAGCGCGCGCTACCGCGGCGAAGCACGACATCGCGGCGATCATGCAGTCGCTCAAGCTCTATCGCCTGGATAACGGCCGTTATCCGACCAGCGAGCAGGGCCTCCAGGCGCTCGTCACGAAGCCCGAGCGCGCGCCGCTGCCCGCGAATTGGAAGCCCTATCTGGACAAGCTGCCCAAGGATCCCTGGGGCAGCCCGTACCAATACCTGAATCCTGGCGTGCACGGCGAGATTGATGTGTTCTCGCTCGGAGCGGAAGGACAAGCGGGCGCCGCGGCGGCCGAGACCGTGATCGGCTCCTGGCAACTTTAGGACAATGCGACGCCACGGTTACACGCTCATCGAATTGCTGATCGTCATCACGATCATCGGCATCGGCGCAAGCGTGGTCATGCTCTCGGTGCGCGGCAACGAAACGCGAAGGCTCGGCGAAGATGCCGACCGGCTTGGCGCGCTGTTTCGCATGGCGCAAGGCGAGGCACGTGTCAGCGGACGGGCCCTGCTCTGGGAAGCGGACCTCGGCGGCTACAGCTTCCGCTGGGCCGAAGCGGGTACCGAGATCCTGCTTCCTGAGGAACTCAGCCGTCGGCGAACGTGGTCGGTCGACGTACGACGAATCGACAATGCACGCTTACTCTTCAGTCGCGAGCCGTTGCGCGAGCCGGCGGTCGTTGAAATCAGCACCGCAGGCGACGCCATGCGACTGGAGTTGGACGCGCTCGGCGAGCCGAGACGATGCACAGAATGCGCGGCTTCACGCTGATCGAAATCCTCGTCGCGCTCGCGATCGTCGCCGTGGCGCTATTCGCCGGCCTGCGGGCGTCGGGCTCGATGGCCCAGGGCAACGTGGAGCTGCGGTTGCGGTTGCTCGCTCAGCTCGCTGCCGATAACCGCATTGCAGAACTGCGCTCGGCGGGGGCCTTTCCGCCGCTCGGCGTGCGAAGCTCCGCTTGCGCGCAAGGCAAGTCGAAACTCGAATGCGTCGAGGATGTGAAAAGCACTCCTAATCCGCTGTTTCGCCGCGTTGAGGTGCGTGTGTACGCGGGACCGGAACGCGACCACGTACTCGCCGAACTCGTCGGCATCCTGCCGCAGCGCCGATGATGCGTTCCCGCGGCTTCACCTTGATCGAGATGTTGGTAGCCATCGGGCTGATGGCACTGATGGCGCTGGTTTGCTGGCGCGGCCTTGAGTACCTCACGCACCAGCGCGCGCTCATCGACGAAGAGGGCACCGAGCTGGCGCGCATCCTGCGTGCCTTCGCGCAGATCGAACACGACGTAACCAACCGACTCCCGGACATCGCGGCGCCTGCCCGCGCGACTCAACCGGAGCTGCCGCTGGCACTCTCGGTCCTGCCGTCAAGCGACAGCGCGCAGCTCGAGATCTATCGCACTGACCCGACGCTCGCCAAGGCGCAACGCATCGTGTACCGGCTCGCTGCAACCGGTCTTGTGCGTCAAACGAGCGGCAGTGAAGTACTGGTCCTGCCGGGCGCCTCGCGGCTGCAGATCCGGATCCAAGCGGCAGGGTTCTGGGTGGAGCCTGCGTACGAGCAGGGCGCGCGACCGGTGGCACGTGCGAGCGCGGTCGAGATCGCCGTCGAGGACAGCAAGGGCGCGCGCTATGTAAAGGTGGTACCGCTATGACGACGCGCCCCGAGCAGGGCTCCGCCGTCATCATGGCGATGTTGGTGGTCGCCGCCACGGCAACGCTGGTGAGCGGTGCGCTGTGGCAACAGAGCGCGCTCATGCGCGAGACGGAGAACGAGCTCGCCTATGCACAGGCGAAGTGGCTGCTGCGCGGAGCGATCGACTGGGCAGGCGTCATCCTGCTCGAGGATGGTCGCACCTCGAGCGTCGATCATCGCGGCGAGCCATGGGCGGTGCCGCTCGCCGATACCCGCCTGAATGAAGGCGATGCGCGCCCGGCCGCGTATCTCGCAGGCGCCATCGATGACGAGCAAAGCAAGCTGAACCTGCGCAATCTCGCCGCCGGCGATCAGGTAAACCCCGGGCAGCTCGCCGCGCTCGGCCGGCTGCTGGGCATGCTCGGTATCGACGAGACGTTCGCCGACGCTATCGCAGCGCGCCTGATCGCCGCGCAGCGCGGGGGCAACCGGCAGCCCGATCCCGCTCGTGCCTTCCTCGAAGAGCTGATCGACGTCGGCATGGGCCCGGACGCCATGGAACGGCTACGCCCCTTTCTGACGCTGCTGCCTGAAACGACGCCCCTTAACGTGAACACCGCGAGTGCCGAAGTACTTGCGGCGACCGTCCCTGACTTAACGCTCCTTGATGCCAAGCGCATCGTCGCCGCCCGCAGCCGCGCCTATTTCAGGGACTTGGCGGATGCCCTGCAGCGCCTGCGTGAGGCCGGCGCGCCTGCGACTGGCGAAGGCCTCAGCGTCGCGACGCGTTATTTCAGCATCGACGGCACGGTCACCTACGCGCGTGCACGCCTCGAGGGACGAGCACTCGTGAAGCGAGAGGCGAATCGGCTCGAGGTGATTTGGGTAAGAGAGCTCGGATGAGCACACTTCGCGTACAGCTCTGTGCGCTCGCCGAGTTCAGGGCGGAAAGCGCGCTCGAGTACGAAGTCCTGGACACAACTCGTCGCATTGTCGAGCGTGGTTCGGCAGTGCCTGCCGCGTTGCCGCGTCGGGAGCGCACCGAGCTTGTCGTAGCGGCGCCGGATGTACTGCTTCTGGACTGCGCTCCGCCGCCGCTCTCCGGAGCACGCCTGCGCGCCGCATTCCACGCGCTCGCCGAGCCGCACCTGCTATCGGACATAGAGGGCGCGTACGTCGTTGCGGCGCGCGCGCGTGCGGTCGACCGTACAACGCTCGCCGTAGTCGACCGCATGCTGTTTGAGCGCGCGCTCGAGTTGCTGCGACGCGCTGGTATTCAGGTGAACAGCGCCACCCCCGAGCAACTTGCGCTCCCCTTGAACGAACGCCGTTGGCACATGCGCGTGCGCGCCGGCTACTCCTGTCTGCGCACCGGACCCCTGGCTGGAATCACGTGCGCTGTCGCTGGGCATGACGCGCCGCCCGTGGAGCTGCGGCTCGCACTCGACCAAGCTGGCGAGGCGCGGCCGGAGTCGATCGAGGTCGAAGGCGATTGCGATTGTTCCGCCTGGGCCGATGAGCTGCGCTTGCAGGTCGTGCCTGCGGGCGTTGCCACGGTGGCGCCGCTCGTGGCGCTCGAGCTGTTGCAATACGAGCTCGCGCCGCGGCTGGTCGCTTGGAACGCCTGGAAAGTACCCGCAGCGCTGGCCGCGCTTTGTGCGCTCGTCTGGATCGTCGGTCTCAACGTCGATGCCTGGCGATTGCGTCGCGAGGAGCGGGCGTTGCGCGCCGGCATGACGGCTGCGCTGCGCGAGGCGCTGCCGTCGGTTCCGGTGGTGCTCGATCCACTCAAGCAGATGCAGCGCGCGGTCAGCGATTTGCGTGTCGGCACGGGGAAAGCCGATATGGGCGAGTTCTTGCCGCTCGCGACGGCGCTCGCCAAGGCGCTGCCTCAAGAGCCGGAAGCGGTGCGCGCGCTGGAGTTTCGTGACCAGACGCTGCGCGTCGAATTTGAGCCACGCGCGCTTGAGCCGTCCTCGAAGCGAGATTTCGTGCTGAAGACGATTTCGGCTGCCGGTTTCGCGGGGCGCTTCTCGGAGTCGACCCTCAGCGTTCGCGCAAAGGCCGACGGCTCTTGAAAACGATCCTGGCGCAAAGGTGGACCAGCCTCTCGGCACGCGAACGCATCGCGGTGCTTGTCGGCAGCGCGATTGTCGTGCTGGCGGTCCTGTACCTCACTGCCGTTGAACCGGCCTGGCGCACGCGCACGCGCCTGACAGCCGAGCTTCCACGTCTGCGGGGCGATGCCGCAGAGGTGGAGGCACTGCGTCTGGAGGCTGCCAGGCTCAGAAAGCAGGCGGTGAACCTCGATTCGGTCGAGTACGCGAAGGCGGCGCTCGGCAAGCTGCTCGCCGAGCGAAACCTGAAAGCCGTGGCACTACGAGAGATCGAAGAGCGGCGCATCCTCGTTTCGCTCAAGAGCGCGGATGCAGCCATCGCCATTGGGTGGCTGGCGGATGTATCGAGCGAGTTGCCACTGCGGGTGAGCGCCGCACGGCTCTCGCGTGCAGGCGCGGGCATTGTCGATGTAGAGATCACTTTTTCGCCAGTGGGTCAGAAATGGTGAAGCACATCGGGTTCGCACTCCTGCTCCTGCTCACGGCCGCCGTCACGGTGGTCGTCCGGGCTCCGGCCGCCTGGGTCGCTCAGTGGCTCGAGTCGCGCACGCCATTTCGCCTCATCGATGCGCGCGGCACTGTTTGGCGCGGTACGGCGCTTCTCGGCGTGAGCGACGGACGACAGACGACACTCGCTCCGGGACGACTCGAGTGGAAGGTGGATTCGCCCTTCTCGCTGTGGATTTCTCACCCATGGTTACGCGAGCCGCTCGAGGTTTCGGTTGCGCCGCAGAAAAAAGGCTTCGCCAAGGGCACGGCCCGAGTGCCGGCCGCGATGCTCGCGGCCGCAGGGGCGCCGTTTAACACCCTTCGGCCCACGGGCATCCTCGAGATAAGCTGGACCGACACCGTGCTTGGCGGCGCCGGGCTCGCCGGCGAGCTACAGATCGATTGGCGCGATGCACAATCCGCACTTTCGACGGTCGCGCCGCTTGGAGCGTATCGTTTGCGCTTAACGGGCGCCGGGCAAAGAGCGATGCTTGAGCTCGAGACGCTGAGCGGCCCGCTTCGCATGCAGGGCAACGGCACATGGGAGGCGGGGCGGGTTCGATTCAACGGCGTGGCGACGGCCGAGCCGGGGATGCAAGGGGCGCTTAATGGATTGCTTGGCCTGCTCGGACGACGCGCGGGCGACAAGGTATTGCTGGCATTCGACAACTAGGAGCGAACAATGGGGTGTCAAGCAAGAAAGGCGTTCAGCCGGGGACTGGCGCTGCTTTGCCTGAGCCTCGCGCTTTGCGGCGCGGCGCTCGCTCAGCAGCGCGTGACGCTCAACTTCGTCAATAGCGAAATCGAGGCCGTTGCCCGCGCGATGGCCGACTTCACGGGTCGCACCTTCATTGTCGACCCCCGGGTGAAGGGCACGGTTACGCTGAACGTGGAGCAACCGCTGACCAAAGAGGAAGCACTGGCCGCATTCACCACGGCGCTTCGCCTGCAGAACATCGCGGTCGTCGATGCGGGCGGTGTCATTCGGATCGTGCCGGAGGCGGATGCCAGGGTGCAGGGAGGGCCGGTGCAACTCGGCGCTCCTGCGGCACGCGGCGATGAGGTGGTGACGCAGGTGTTTCGCCTCAACCACGAGTCTGCGGTCAACATCGCTCAGCTGCTGCGCCCGCTCGTCGCCTCCAACAATCCGATCACCGCCTACGCCGGCAACAACACGATCGTTGTCACCGACTATGCCGAGAACGTGCGCCGCATCGCGCGCATCATCGCCGCGATCGATACGCCGGCCGGCTCCGAGGTCGACGTGATTCCCCTCGAGAATGCGATCGCGAGCGACGTCGCAGTGCTGCTCGCGCGGCTTCTCGAGCAGCCCGCGCAAGCCGGCGCCGAGGCAGGGCGCGTCAGCGTGCTCGCCGAGCCGTCGACCAATACGCTGCTGGTGCGAGCGACCACGCCAGCGCGCGCGAACCTCGTGCGTGTGCTCGCGCAGAAGCTCGACCAGCCCTCGGCCGCGCCGGGCAATATCCACGTCGTGTATCTCAAGAACGCCAACGCTGCGAACCTCGCGCGCACGCTGCTCGGCATCGCTCCGCAGGAAGCGGGCGGCCTGTCGAGCCAACCCGGGTTCCAAAGCCAGCTGCAGACGCAGACGGGCTCGCGGCCGGTCGGCACCGCGCCAGCGCGCTCGCTCACCGGCGCGCCGGCCGCGCCGACGCCGGTGTCGGGCCAGCTCGCCGGCGCGCAGATCCAGGCCGATCCGGCGACCAACACGCTGATCGTCATCGCGCCCGAGGCCGTCTACCGAAGCATGCGCTCGGTGATCGACAAGCTCGACGTGCGCCGCGCACAGGTGTTCATCGAGAGCCTGATCATCGAGGTCACCAGCGACCAGGCGGCCGAGTTCGGCATCCAGTGGCAGGCCGGTGTCGGACACCTGCAGGGCAGCGACAGCTCAGCCGGCTTCGCCACCACCAACTTCGGGTCGACGGGCCAGAACATCATCGGCATCTCGCAAAACCCCGCGACCATCGGCAAGGGCCTCGCGATCGGTGTCGCCAAGGGAACGATCACGCTGCCGGGCGTGGGCGCGATCACCAATCTGCAGTTTCTCGCGCGCGCGCTCGAGACGATGTCGAAGGCGAACATCCTCTCGACGCCGAACCTCCTCACCCTTGACAACGAGGAGGCGCGCATCGTCGTCGGCCAGAACGTGCCGTTCATTACCGGGCAGTTCGTGACGCCTGCCTCGAGCGGCGCGGCCACCGTGAACCCGTTCCAGACTGTCGAGCGGCGCGATGTAGGGCTGACGCTGCGCGTGCGGCCGCAAATCAGCGAAAGTGGCACCATCAAGCTTGTCATCTACCAGGAAGTGTCGAGCGTGCAGGACAGCTCGAACCCGGCGGGCATCATCACCAACATGCGAGCCATCGAGACCAATGTACTGGTGGACGACGGCTCGATCGTGGTGCTTGGCGGCCTGGTGCAGGACAGCGTGAGCAACACCACGGAGAAGGTGCCCGTGCTGGGAGATATTCCGCTCATCGGCCAGCTCTTCCGCTTCGAGACGCGCCGCCAGCAGAAGACCAACCTGATGGTCTTCCTGCGGCCGTTCATCGTGCGTGACGACGCGGATGCGCGCGGCCGAACCGTCGATCGCTACGACGCCATGCGGCGGCTCGAGGAGGTCACGACGCCAGCACCAAGTCCAGTGCTGCCGGAGATAAAAGCGCCGGTGGCGCCGCCCCCATGATGGTTCCGTACGGCTTCGCCAAGGCCCATTCGGTACTTCCTGCAGGCGAGCGGGACGGGCGCCTGCGCCTTTGGGTGACGCGCGCCACGCCGCCGACGGCAATCGCCGAGGTGCGTCGCTCGCTGGGCCGCGACATCGAGCCGGAGCTCGTCGAGCAACAGGCGTTCGACTCGGCGCTGCACGCCGCGTACGCCGAGCCGCGCAGCGAAGCCGCGAGCATCGTAGACGAGGTGCAGGACACGGCCGAGCTCGGTCGCCTGCTGCAGGATCTGCCGGAAGTGGAGGATCTGCTCGACGCGCGCCATGACGCGCCCATCATTCGCATGCTGAATGCGCTGCTTTCACAGGCGGTGAGCGAAGGCGCGTCCGATGTGCATGTGGAGCCCTTCGAGGCGTATTCGGTCGTGCGCTACCGGGTCGATGGTGTGCTGCGCGACATCGTGCGGCCGCGCCGCGCGCTGCACGCCGCGCTCGTCTCGCGCGTGAAGATCATGGCCAACCTGGACATCGCGGAAAAGCGCCTGCCACAGGACGGCAGGATTCTGCTGCGCCTCGGTGGACGGCCCATCGACGTGCGCGTGTCCACGCTACCCACCGGCCACGGCGAGCGCGTGGTGCTGCGACTGCTCGACAAGGAGCGCGGCCGGCTCGAGCCCGAGCACCTCGGCATGCCGGCCGAGGTGCTGACGGTGCTCGATCGCCTGGTGAGACAGCCGCACGGCATCGTGCTCGTCACCGGCCCCACTGGCAGCGGCAAGACCACGACGCTTTACGCCATGCTCTCGCGGCTCGATGCGGCGACCACCAACATCATGACCGTCGAAGATCCGATTGAATACGATCTTCCCGGCATCGGGCAGACCCAGGTCCACGCGCGCATCGACATGACGTTCGCGCGCGCCTTGCGCGCCATCCTGCGGCAGGATCCCGATGTCATCATGATCGGCGAGATTCGCGACCAGGAAACCGCGCAAATCGCCGTGCAAGCCTCGCTCACCGGGCATCTGGTCCTCGCGACGCTGCACACCAACGATTCCATCTCGGCCGTCACGCGGCTGCTCGACATGGGCATCGAGCCGTTCCTGCTTTCCTCGTCCATCCTCGGCATCCTGGCGCAGCGTCTGGTGCGCAAGCTGTGCCCGGAATGCCGGCGGCAAGAGCCCGACGGCAGCTGGCAGGCGCTCGGCTGCCCGAAGTGCTCGCAATCGGGCTACCTCGGACGCACCGGCATCTACGAGCTGCTGCAGATCGACGAGCCGATGCGGGAGGCAATTCATCGGCGCGCGAGCGAAGGCGAGCTCGCTCAGTTCGCCGCCGCGCAGGGCTTCCGGGCGCTCGCCGAGGACGGGCTGCGCTGGATCAAAGAGGGCGTCACCTCGCGCGCGGAGCTCTTGCGCGTGACACGCGAGCGCTAGCGCCGTGTCGTCTTTTCGCTTCGAAGCCGCGGATGGCGCCGGGCGCATCGAGAAGGGATTGCTCGAGGCCGACAGCGCTGCGGCGGCGCGCTCGGCGCTACGCGCGCGCGGACTGGTTCCGCTCGAGGTAGCAGCGCTCGGCGCAGGCCGCACGCCTGCACTGCGGCGCCGGCGCTTTTCCGAAAGCGACCTTGCTGCGGCGACCCGCGAGCTCGCAAGTCTCCTTACGGCCGGACTGCCGGTCGCGCAGGCGCTCGCCGTGACGATCGAACAGGCCGAGCAACGTGGCGTGCGCGAGGTGTTTGCCGCGGTAAGAAGCGACGTGTTCGCCGGCCACCGGCTGGCGCAGGCGCTCGCCGAGTTCCCGCGCGAGTTCCCCGAGGTCTACCGTGCGAGCATCGCCGCGGGCGAGGATTCAGGCGAGCTTGCCAAGGTCATGGAGCGGCTCGCGACTTATCTCGAGGAGCGCCAGGCATTGCGCGGCAAGGTGCTCGGCGCGTTCCTCTATCCGGCGCTGGTCACCGTCGTGGCGTTCGCGATCGTCATCTTCCTGATGACCTATGTTGTGCCCCAGGTGGTCGAAGTGTTTCGCCATAGCCGCCAGGCGCTGCCGTGGCCGACGCGGCTGCTCCTCGGCGTGAGCGCCTTCCTGCGAGAGGGCGCGCCGTGGATCGTGGCCGCCGGCACTGGGGGGTTCTTCGGCTTTCGCGCGTGGCTCGCGCGGCCGGGCAGACGGCTCGCCTACGACGCGCTGCTGCTGAAGCTGCCGTATTTCGGCCGCATCCTTCGCGGGATCGACACGGCACGGTTTGCCGCCACGCTCGCGATCCTCGCCGGTGCCGGCGTGCCGCTGCTGCGTGCCCTTGACGCCGCTCGCGCGACGCTCGCCAATACGGTGCTCGCCGGGGCTGTCGGCGAAATCATCGAGGCAGTACGCGAGGGCCATGGTCTCGCGCCAGCGCTTGCGCGCGAGAAGGTCTTCCCGCCAGTGCTGGTGCATCTTGCCGCAAGCGGGGAAGCGACCGGCGAGCTCGCGGCGATGCTCGAGCGTGCCGCGGTGAACCTGTCGCGCGAGGCCGAACGCCGCGCCCTGGCGGCCAGCACCTTGCTCGAGCCGGTTCTCATCCTGGCGATGGGCGCCGTGGTGCTCGGCATCGTACTCGCGGTCCTCATGCCGATCATCGAGATCAATCAGCTCGTTCACTGACGAAGTCGTCGGCGCCAGGCTCGCCGTCGGCCGATTTTGGCAAAGCGAGACGTCAGGACTATAGTGCTGCCCGGACGCGCATCGCGGCGTCCAAAGCGGAGAAAAAAGAATGAAAAAATCTCGCTTCCTGGCGTGGACGCTGGCTCTGGTGGCTTTACTGGTCGGGACCTCGGTGCTGGCCCAATCGTCGCGCGGTGTGGGCACGGTTCGCTCGCTCAAGGGCGAGCTGCGTGCTGACGGCGCCCGGCTCGTGGAAGGTGCACGAATCGGAGCCGGTCGTCTGAATTCCGCGTCCGGTGCCCAGGCCCTGCTGCTCTTTGATGATGGGATGCAGGTAACGCTCGACGAAAATAGCGTCCTGCGTATCGTCAATTTCGAGCCCGCCACCGCGGGCGGCGGCAACATCGTCCTCGACCTCCTTGGCGGTGCTGCGCGAATCGTGACGGGTGACGTTGTACGGCGCGATCCGCGGCAGTTCTCTCTGCGCACGACGGACGCGAGCCTGGGCGTGTACGAACCCAGCGATTTGACCGTGGCCGTGGTCGACGGCACGTATGTCACTGTGACACGCGGGTCGGTAAGCGTGGCGAATGCCGGCTTTGAACTTGGCGTTCCGGCTAATGCCACGGCGGCAGTTCGCAACAGGGGCGCATACCCGGTCGGTATCGCGTCATCGCAGCTTCCGCCGAAGGCGCGCGCGGCATTGGCAAGGCTTGGAGAGATCCCACAGCCACGCGAAACCACCGCAATGGTTGCGCCGCCGGCGGCACCCGCGCAAGGGACCGCCACGGCCGCGACGGTGGCTGCCCCTGTAACGCGATTCTGGCTTGGCGCTTCCGCTGGCCGCAGCCATATCGATCGCGACGCCGTTTCGAAGCTGATCGACAGCGGGACCGTCGACGAAAGCTCAACCGGCTACAAGCTCTACGCCGGCTACCAGCTGCACCGCTATGTAGCCGCCGAGGTCGCCTACGTCGATCTCGGCAAGCTCTCCTACGAGGGCACTTTTGCCGGCGCGCCGATAACCGGTGGCGAGCTGAAGCTGAGCGGTGTCGATCTCTCGGCGCTCGCTACGTTACCGGTGGGCACTCGGTTGAAACTGTTCGCAAAGGCAGGGCTGTTTTTCTGGCAGGCAGAGGCAAGCGACAGTGGCAACGGCGGTGGTGCTTTCTCCGCCAAGAGCAGCGGCCGCAAACCTTCGTTCGGGCTTGGCGCAAGCTATGCGGTCTACGGTCCCTTGGCTCTACGGTTCGAAGTGGAGTCGTTCCAGTTCGGCGACCATCACGCGCAACTGGTTTCTGCCGGACTCACCTATAACTTCTAGCGAACCCCGGGGTCGCTAGTTGCATAGTCCCAGGATGCGTTCCTCGGCACTACAGACCTTCGCTTTCGCGCCAGTCGCCTTGGCGGCCACGCAGGCCCGAAGCTCCCGCGCAGTCGGGCCGTAGTACGTCCACCCGGGATTGAGGCCCGGCAGGTCGAGCCGCACCTCCTTCCACTTCGGGTGGCCCTTCTGCTGCAGAAGCGAAAAATTCTGGCAGAGCGATTTGGCAAATGAGACAAGATGGGAGACGGTGGTTTGCAGGTTGTAGTCGTATGTGACGAGATAAGCGCCGACGGAGATCGTCGTGAAGTCCTCTTTCAACAGGTTCGGATAGCTGCTCGCACGCACGGTGGCCGGCGCATAGACGGTGAGCGGCTGCTTCGCCGAGGGATGTGCCGGGTCGAACTTCAAGAGCTTGATGTACTTCTGCGCTTCCGGCTTCATGTTCGCGATGATCGGCGCCGGTTGGCCTGCGGCCACCACCACCACATCGACCGATTTGTCGGTAATCAGCTTTAGCAGAGCCTGGTCGTTCGGCAAGAAGCTGTCATTGGCTTCCGGCATAGGAGCCTTAAACATCATGCGATAAAGCGTATGCGTGATATAGGCGGCGCCGCTGCCGATCAGCCCACCGTTGATCTTCGCATTCTTGATGTCGTGCAAGTACTCAAGGTTGGAGTCGGCTCTCGCGATGTAATGGATTTCGGTGTTGTAGAGCGGCAGTATGACGCGCAACGGACGCATGATGCGCACCGCTTCCTTCTTCGAGCCGGCGGCCGCGGCATCCACGAAAGCCTGGTACACATCGGCTTGCACAATGGCGAACTTCACGCCTGGCGCTTCGCGCAGGAGCTTCATATTGGCCGCCGAACCGTCAGTCGGCACCACCTCGAGATCGATGTTCGCTGCGGGCGCCACGAATTTTGCGAGGTCGTTGCCGATTGCGAAATACGTACCGCGCGGATCTGCCGTGACGATCTTGTACTGCATCGCGCCCTGGGCGAGGGCAGGCAGCACAGGCAAGAAGGCGATCAACGCGGCAACAGACAGGCGTGCGAGCATTCTTACTTCCCTCTTCATTAGCGTTCCTTCGTGCGCGGCGTCTCGCACAGTCCGAGCACCGCGGCAGGTGCGCTGCACTCAGCGGTCTTGCGTTGCGAAGCCGCCGGCGTGGGTCGTCGCGGCTCTTCGGCAGTGATTGCTGCCGCCGGCGCGATCGGGCGAGTATGTGTTACGCGCGGCACCGAATCGTAGATCGTTGGTAATGGTGCGACAGATTCTTTGGCTGGCGTGGCCAGCGACGTCGTAGCCTGCATAGGAACTGCGGTCGGGGTCTCTGCCGACGTACCCTGCATGCGGACTGCGGCCCCGCTCTCTGGCGATGGGGAACTACTGGGAAGTGTATGGGTGACGCGAGCTTGCCCAGCGTTCTGCAGTCCCGCATCCCCTACGCCGTTGCCTAGCCGCGTCGCTTTCGCAGAACGCGCTCCATCGACTGCCGGCGTTCGTGCGCTGCCGGAATCCGTTGTGGCGGTCTGGTGCGCTTGCCGCGGGAAGTAGTAAACAAACGCTCCGGCCACCAACAATAAGCCGGCCACAGGCCACATCCGCCGGGACCAGCGCGGCATGCGTTGCGGTGTGATCGCCGGCGCCTCGCCCCCCGGCAGTGTCTGAGGAAAAAAACTGCTGCTTGGATCGAAGCCGCTTGCGGTGCTTAGCGGCGGTGCGGAAGGAACCGCTGCCTGCTGACCCTGTGAATTGGCGCTGGGCGGCTTCGGCACGTCCGGCGTCTTGGCACTCGACGGCAAAGTAGTGACCTTGGAACCAGAACTGATGCTGGCCATAGCGCCCTCCCCTGAATCCCCGCGCTCTTCTATTTCATCATAACTCGCGGATCTCGCTCCACTGGAGAACACCCGGTGGGATCGCTTGTGAGCGAATGTTAGAGCGCATAGGGACGGAACCATCGCGCATGCTTCGGGGGTATCATTGCAAGCTGCTCGAATTGGGGGGG
>DASSLQ010000189.1:0-2293 GCA_035689325.1 Burkholderiales bacterium
GTGACGCACTTCCAGTGCACGCCGTCGATGGCGACGCTGCTCGTCGCCGACGAGGCGAGCCGTGCGGCGCTGGGGGCGCTCGACGTCATGCTCGTGGGCGGCGAGGCGCTGTCGCCGGCGCTCGCGCGCACCGTCGAGCAATTGCATGCGGCCACCAAGCGGGCCGCGCACCTGTCGCGCCAGCTCCTCATGCTTGCCGCCGTAGATCCGAGCGCCGAGCGGCCCTACACCCCGCAGCGTGCGGACCTGCGCGAGCTGCTGCAGCGCGATCTCTCCGACTGGATCGCGCGCGCCGACACCCGGCGCATCGACCTCGGCTTCGAGTTGGCGGCGGCGCCTGTGCAGGGAGAGCCGGAGCTCCTAGTCGAAGCGGCCTCCAACCTGCTCGACAACGCGCTCACCTATACGCCGCAAGGCGGCGTGGTGACCCTACGCACCGGCCGCCGCGACGGCATGTGCTACGTCGAGGTGGAGGACGACGGGCCCGGCATCCCCGAGCCGGAGCGCGCGCACGTCTTCGAGCGTTTTCACCGCGTCAAGGGAACGTCGGGCCCGGGTGCCGGGCTCGGGCTTGCCATCGTGCGCGAGATCGCTCACCGCCATGGCGCCTCGGTGACGCTCGGCGCCGGCGCCGGCGGGCGCGGCACGCGCGTCAGCCTTTCGTTTCCACCCTCCTAGCGCGGCCGCGGCGCTACGCGCCCCACGCTTCGAGCAGGTAACCGACGCGATGCACCGTGCGGATGCGCACGTCGGCGTCCTCGATCTTGGCGCGCAGCCGCGAGACATGCGTCTCGACCGTGTTGGCCGATACCGGCTTGCCGTTGCGCGCGAGGCGCCCCATCATGATTTCCTTCGGCACGATCTGGTCGCAGCGCTCGAGCAGCACCTCGAGCACCGCCCACTCGCGCGGCAGCAGGGCGAGCGGCGTGCCGTGCAGGTAGGCGCGGTGCGCTTCGCGGTCCACGACGAGCGGGCCGTGGACCAGGCGGCTCGCGCTTCGGGCCTGCTGGCGCCGCGCGAGCGCGCGCACGCGCGCAGCGAGCTCCGGCATGGCGAACGGCTCCGCGAGGCAGTCGGCGCCGAGCTCGAGCGCCTGCACGCGCTCATCGACCTGCGCGTGCGTCGTCAGCACCAGCGTGGGAGTCTGATCGCGCCACTGCTCGAGCGCGCGCACGAGCTTGCCTGCGTCGTCCGCACGCAGGCTCAGATCGAAGATCACGAGATCGCAGGCGTGCCGGCGTGCCGCGCTCAGTGCGCGCTCGTCCGCGGAGGCGACTTCCACCGCATGGCCCTCGCGACGCAGCGTGCGGCAGAGCGCATCTGCGATCGCCGAGCCGTCTTCGAGGAGCAGGATGCGCATCGGAGGGTGCGCGGACTCTAACGCCAGCAGTCCTACAAACTGCTTACAGCGGCGGCTGCGCCGCCCTCGTCAAAGAAGGTCAGGCCGTCGTCAGCTTTCTGGGTTAGATTCGCGCACCCCAAGAAAAGCTGCCAGAGTTCCGCCCTTCTGTGGTCCGTTTTCCGTTGTGCATCGCGCTCGCCGCATTGGCGCTCGACGCCAAGGTCCAGGCGCGCGATCTGACGCTGCCGGAAGCCGAATCGCTGCTCGTGCGCAACAACCGCGAGCTGCAGGCTGCGCGCCGCGGCATGGAATCGGCCGACGCACAGCGCGTCATCGCCGGCGCGCGGCCGAATGCGACGTTCTCGGTGAACGCATCCAGCATCAACGACGCCAATACCATCGAGGGCCAGAAGCGCACCGCCGACACGGTGCTCCGGATCGACCAGCCGTTCGAACGCGGCAACAAGCGTGGCTTGCGGCTCGATGCCGCGTCCGGGTTGCAGCGCGCTGCACGGCACGACTACCTCGATGTGCTGCGTCAGCAGGTCGCTGTGCTGCAGGGCGCGTATTTCGATCTCAAGCTCGGGCAGGAAAAAGCCCGCACCCTCTCGGAGAACGCGCAGCTTTTCTCCGGCACGTTGGCGGCCGCGCAGCGGCGGCTCCAAGCGGGCGACCTCGCGCCGGCCGACGTGGCGAAGGTGCAGGTCGACTACGAGCGGGCGCAGAACGATGCGCGTACTGCGCAGGCGGAGCTCGCGCGCGCGCAGCTCGCGCTTGCCTATCTCCTCGCGCTCGACGCCGAGGCGCCGGAGCTGCGCGCGACCGATCCGTGGCCGCCGCTCGAGCGCGCCGACGCCATGGCGATCCAGCAAGCCATCGATGCGCGGCCCGACGTCGCCGCGGCACGCGCGCGCGTCGAAGCGGCGGAGAAGATGCGCGATCTCGCGCGCG
>DASSLQ010000190.1:0-19157 GCA_035689325.1 Burkholderiales bacterium
GCCAGCGCATGTCGCTGCAGCAGATCCCGGGCGCCGTCGCGGAGAGCGCGATCGTGCCGCAGGCGCTGGTCGCGCGGCTTGCGGCGATCGAGGCCCAGCAGCGCGAAGTATCGCAGGTGCAGATCCCGGCGAAGCAGTACCTCGCTCAGGTAAGTATCGATCCCGCGCAAGTGAAGCAATACTACGAATCCCACCTTGGAGACTTCCGCACGCCGGAGCGCGTGCGCGCCGAATACGTGGTGCTATCGGCGGACAACCTGGCGCGGCAGGAGCCGGTGACCGAGGACGAAACAAGACAGGCATACGAGGCGCGCGCCTCATCCTTCCGGGTCGAAGAGCAGCGCCGCGCGAGCCACATCCTCGTGAAGACGAAGGAGGAGGCCGACAGGATCCTCGCCGAGCTGAAGAAGAATCCGGGCGCTTTCGCCGAGCTCGCGAAGAAACAATCCCAGGATCCGGGCTCGGCGGAGAAGGGCGGCGACCTCGGCTGGTTCGGCCGCGGCATGATGGTGAAGCCCTTCGAGGACGCGGTATTCGACATGAAGCAGGGGGAGCTGCGCGTCGCGCAGAGCGAGTTCGGCTTCCACGTGGTGAAGCTCACCGGCGTGCAGCCTGGAAAGGGGCGGCCGTATGACGAAGTGAAGAAGGAGCTCGGCGCCGACCTCGCGAAGCAGAAAGGCCAGAAGAAGTACGCCGAGGCCGCCGATCAGTTCGGCAACATGGTCTACGAGCAGTCCGAGAGCCTGAAGCCGGTCGCGGACAAGTACAAGCTCCAGATCCAGACGACCGGGTGGATCACGCGCTCGGCGCGCCAGGAGCTCGGCGCGCTCGACAATGCGAAGCTCCTCGCCGCGCTATTCTCGCAGGACGCGATCGCCAACAAGCGCAACACCGACGCGGTCGAGGTGGCGCCGAACACGCTCGTCGCCGCGCGCGTCGTGGCGCACGAGCCCGAGGCGCAGCGCAAGTTCGACGAGGTGAAGGACGAGATCGCCGATATCCTGCGCCGCCAGGAGGCGTTCAAGCTCGCCGAGAAGGACGGCAGCGCGAAGCTCGCGCAGCTGCAGAAGGGCGACAACGCGGGCCTCGCCTGGACCGCGCCCAAGCTCGTCTCGCGGCGCGACGCGCAGGGCCTGCCGGGTGAGGTGCTGCGCAAGGTGGTCGCCGCGGACGTCTCCAAGCTGCCGGCTTACATCGGCATGCCGATGGGCGACGCGGGCTACCTCCTGCTACGCATCACCAAGGTCGTCGAAGGCAAGCCACCGACGGAAGACAAGCAGCGCGAGGCGCGCGTCGCCGCGGCGATCGGCGGCGCCGAGTTCGAGGCCTATCTCGCGAGCCTCAAGGGCCGCGCCGACATCTCGATCAACAGCGCCAACCTCGAAAAGAAATAATTACGACCCCGGGTCGGAACTCGGGGCCGTGATGCCGGCGACGACGTGGCTGAAGCCACCGTCGACATAGAGGATCTCGCCGGTGATCGCAGCCGCCATATCCGAGAGCAGGAACGCGGCGGCGTTGCCGACATCCTCGGTGGTGACGTTGCGGCGCAGCGGCGCGTGCTCCTCCACGAATTTGAGGATTTTCCCGAAGCCGCCGATGCCGGCCGCAGCGAGCGTTTTGATCGGCCCGGCGGAAATGCCATTCACCCGGATGCCCTGCGGGCCGAGGCTCGTCGCCATATAGCGCACCGCCGCCTCGAGGCTCGCCTTGGCGAGCCCCATGGTGTTGTAGTTGGGCACGGTGCGCACGGCGCCGAGATAAGTCAGGGTGAGAAGCGAGCCATGACGCCCCTGCATCATTGGCAGCGCCGCCTTGGCGAGCGCGGGGAAGCTGTACGCGGAAATGTCGTGCGCCTGCCGGAACGCCTCGCGGCTGATGCCGTCGAGGAAGTCGCCCGCGATCGCCTCGCGCGGCGCGAAGGCAAGCGCGTGCACCAGGCCGTCGAGGCCCTGCCAGTGCTCCCTTAAGCGCTCGTAGAGCGCGGTGATCTCGCGGTCGTCGGTGACCTCGCAGGGCAGCGCCGCTTTGGCGCCCAGCTCGCGCGCCATCTCCTCGGCCCGCTCGCGAAAGCGCTCGTTCTGATAGGTGAGAGCGATCTCGGCGCCTTCGCGGCGCGCGACCTTCGCGATGCCGTAAGCGATGGAGCGGTTGGAGAGAAGCCCGGTGACGAGGATGTGCTTGCCGGTGAGCAGCGCCATCAACCGATTATACTTTCGGCCCCATGCGCCTCGCCGCTCGCCTGCTCGCGCTCGTCGCACTCGTCGCGGCGCAAGCGGCCTTGGCCCAGCCCGAATCGAAGATCCTGCGCGTCACTTTTCAGGCCGCCGAGACCGGCTTCGATCCCGCGCGCGTGCACGACTACTACTCGGGCATGGTGATCGAGGCGATCTACGACACGCTGCTTACCTACGATTATCTCGCGCGGCCCGCGAAGCTCGTGCCGAGCGCGGCGGCAGCGATGCCCGACGTCTCCGCCGGCGGGCGCATCTACACCTTCCACCTCCGCAAGGGCATCTACTTCGCCGACGATCCTGCGTTCAAGGGGAAGAAGCGCGAGCTGACGGCGCAGGACTACGCTTATTCGATCCGGCGGTTCTACGATCCGAAGAACCGCTCGCCGTACGCGTTTCTCTTTACCGGCAAGATCGTCGGCATGGACGAGCTCGCGGAGAAGGCCAAGAAGAGCGGCCGCTTCGAGTACGACACGCCGGTCGCGGGACTGCAGACACCCGATCCGTACACGCTCGTCATCGGGCTGAAAGAGCCGGACGTCAACTTCGGCTACGTGCTCGCGTTTCCGCTAACGAGCGCAGTGGCGCGCGAAGTCATCGAAGCCTACGGCGACGAATCGCCGTCTCACCCGGTAGGCACGGGCGCGTTCCTGCTCAAGCGCTACGTGCGCTCATCGAAGATCGTGCTCGCACGCAACCCGGGCTATCGGAGCAGGACCTGGAACTTCGATCCCGGCGACAACACGCGCTTCAAGCAGATCGCCGAGCGCATGCAGGGCAAGCGCCTGCCGGCGATCGACGGCGTCGAGATCAGCGTCATGGAGGAGACGCAGAGCCGCTGGCTCGCGTTCCAGCGCGCCGAGACCGACATCGAGTACCAGCTCTGGGAAGTGGCGCCGACCTACATGACGGACGACGGCAAGCTGAAGCCCGAGTTCGTCCGCCGCGGCATCCAGCTCGACCGCACGGTCGATCCTGAAATCACCTACCTCACGTTCAACATGCAGGACAAGGTCGGTGATCAGCCGAACCCGCTCGGCGGTTTCAGCAAGGAGCGCATTGCGCTGCGGCGCGCGATCGCTATGTCCTACAGCATCGACGACCAGATCCGCATCATCCGCAAGGGCCAGGCGGTGCGCACGCAGTACCCGATCCCGCCAGGGGTCGAGGGCTACGACCCGAAATACACGAGCCTGATTCCGTACGATCCGCGCGCGGCCAATGCGCTGCTCGATCGCTACGGCTACAAGAAAGGACCTGACGGCTATCGGCACCAGCCCAACGGCGAGCCGCTGGTGGTGCGCTACACCTCGACGCCGACCGAGCGTGACCGTCAGTTCGACGAGCTGATGAAGCGCTCGCTCGATTCGATCGGCATCCGCATGGAGATCCAGAAAGAGCGCTTTCCCGAGTATCTCAAGGCACAGAAGCAGTGCCGCGTCATGTTGGGCATTGCCGCCTGGATTGCGGACTACCCGGACGGCGACAATTTCATGCAGCTGCTCTACGGGCCGAACATCCACGAGAGCAACAACGCCTGTTACGACTCTCCCGACTTCAACCGGCGCTATGCGAAATCGCGGCAGCTCCATCCCGGCGCCGAGCGCGACCGGCTGTATCACGAGATGACGCGGCTGATGGAGACCGAGACCGTGTGGCTGCTCCTCGACAGCCGGGTGCGCAACTCGCTGCAGCAGCCCTGGGTCGTTGGCTTCACCAAGCACCCGGTGCTGCACGCCGAGTGGATCTACATCGACCTCGAACCGAAGCCCGCGTACTAGGAAATCTCTGAACAAGCGGCCATTCGTGGTTCCCGCGCAAGCGGGAACCCAGAATTTTCGAGACAGAAACTGGGCGCCCGCTTTCGCGGGCGCGAGGCATTCAGAGGCGACATAGCTCTTGCTCGCCTACACGCTGCGGCGGCTGTGGCAGTTCGTCCCGACGCTCGCCGGCGTGATCCTGCTCGTGTTCTTCCTCTTCAACTGGGTCGGCGGCGATCCCGCCTATCTGCTCGCGGGCAAGATTTCCAGCCCGGAGATGATCGCCAACATCCGGCGCCAGCTGGGCGTCGATGAGCCCTACGCGGTTCAGCTCTGGATCTTTGTAAAGCAGGTCCTCAGCGGCGACTTCGGCGCGAGCTGGTCCACCAACGAGCGGGTCTCGGACATCTTCGCCACGCGGCTCGGACCATCGCTCACGGTGCTCGTGCCGCTGCTCGCGATCAGCACGCTGCTCGGCATCGCGGCGGCGATGCTCGTCGCCTACGTGCGCGGCTCGCTCACGGACCGCGCCGTGATGGTGGCGTGCACGGTAGGCCAGTCGATCAGCATCCTGGTGTACATCCTCGTCTTCCAATATGTCTTCGCCTACCAGCTCGGCTGGTTCCCGGTGCAGGGCTGGGGCGTGACCTTCGCCGATAACCTCCTGCGCTACAGCGCGCTCGCCATCATCGTCGGCGTCGCGGTGTCGCTCGCGCCGGATATCCGCCTCTACCGCACCTTTTTCCTCGATGAGATCAACCAGGACTACGTGCGCACCGCGCGCGCCAAGGGCATGAGCGAAACGCGCATCATGTGGGTGCACGTGCTGCGCAACGCGGCGATTCCGATGGTCACCAACGTGCTCCTCCAGCTCCCGGGGTTGCTCGCGGGCGCGTTTCTCATCGAGCGCTTCTTCGGCATCCCGGGCATCGGCCGCGAGGTGATTCTCGCGGTCGAGCGCAGCGACTTCCCGATCATCAAGGCTGTCACGATCTATGTGGCGGTAGCGACGATGGTCATCAACCTGCTCGCCGATCTGCTCTACAAGGCGATCGACCCGCGCGTGGTGCTCAAATGAGAGAGCAGGGCGTCTGGGCACTCGCCTGGAAGCGCTTCCGCCGCGACCGGCTCGGCTTCGCCTCGCTCATCGTCGTGCTGATCTACGTCGCCATCATGCTCGCCGCAGGCGCCGGCTGGCTCGGGCGTGACTGGAACGTCGAGGCGGGCGTGAGCTTCGCGCCGCCCACCTTCCTCGGCCCCGAGGCGCTAGAGAGCCCGCAGCTCGCAAAAGCGGCCGCAGGCGCGCAGCCGGTGGCCGACTACGGCATCGCCGATCCGCTCGCGCCGGACCTCGCGGAGATCGCGAAGACGCTGTCGGGCGAATCGAGCACCTCGGCGCGCGCGGTGACGCTGCCTTTGGGGGGCGACAAGTGGGGCCGCGACGTGCTGCAGAAGGTGCTGAAGGGCACCCAGACGTCGCTCCTCGTGGGCTTGAGCGCCGCGGCGCTCGCCGCGTTCCTCGGCACGCTGTTCGGCGCGCTCGCGGGCTTCCGCGGCGGCTGGGTCGACGACTTCTTCAACTGGCTCTACAGCGTCTTCACCTCGATCCCCTACCTGCTGCTGGTCCTCGCCATCGCCGCGGTGGTGAACCAGAAAGGCACGTTCACCGTGATCCTGATCCTCGGCCTGACCGGCTGGACGGGCATCTTCCGGCTGATACGTGCCGAGTATCTGAAGCACCGCGTGCGCGAATACGTGCTCGCCGCCGATGCCATCGGCGCCTCGGGCACGCGCCGCATGTTCGTGCACATCCTGCCGAACGTCAGCCACGTCGTGCTGGTGCAGCTCTCGATCTGCGTCGTGCTCTTCATCAAGTCGGAGGTGATCCTCACCTTCCTCGGCTTCGGCGTCGGCGTCGACACGGTCTCCTGGGGCAGCATGCTGGCGGAGGCCGGGAGCGAGCTCCTGCTCGGCAAGTGGTGGCAGCTCACCGTGGCGACCGTCGCCATGGCGATCCTGGTCACGGCGTTCAGCCTGTTCACCGATGCGATGCGCGATGCGCTCGATCCGCGGCTGAAATGAACCTGCTCGAAATACGCGACCTCGCAATCGAATTCCGCCTTGACGAGAACACACGGCTCGCCGCGGTGAAGGGCGTGAGCTTCGACGTGCCGGTGCGCAGCACCGTGGCGCTGGTGGGCGAGTCGGGCAGCGGCAAGTCCGTGACTGCGCTTTCGGTGATGGGCCTGCTGCCGAGGGAAAACGCGACGATCAGCACCACGAGCCGCATCCGCTACCGTGAGCGCGATCTGCTCACGATCGGTAGCGACGAGATGCAGCGCGTGCGCGGCAAGGAGATCGGCATGATCTTCCAGGAGCCGATGACGTCGCTGAACCCGGTCTTCACGGTCGGCTTCCAGATCCGCGAGGTGCTGCGCAAGCATCTCGGGCTCGCGGGCCGCGCGCTGCGCGAGCGCACCGTCGAGCTGCTCGCGGAAGTCGGCATCCCGGAGCCGCAGTCGCGGCTCGAAACCTATCCGTTCCAGCTCTCCGGCGGCCAGCAGCAGCGCGTGATGATCGCGATGGCGATCGCGTGCGAGCCGAAGCTCTTGATCGCCGACGAGCCGACCACGGCGCTCGACGTCACGGTGCAGCGCCAGATCATGGACCTGATGGCGGCGCTGCAGGAGCGCCACGAGATGGCGATGCTCTTCATCACGCACGACCTCGCCCTCGTGAGCGAGATCGCCGACTACGTCGTGGTAATGCGCGACGGCGAAGTGCGCGAGCAGGCGCCGGCGTCGCAGCTCTTCCGCGACCCGCGCGACGCGTACACGCGCGCCTTGCTCGCCTGCCGGCCGCCGCTCGATCGCCGGCCGCAGCGGCTCCCGGTCATCAACGACTTCATGGGGTCAGGTCTTGAATTGAGGCGTCGCGATGCTTCAATTCAAGACCTGACCCCCGAACGCAAGCGTGGTTTGCGCGGGGACGAGCCCACGCTGCTGGAAGCGCGCGGATTGGCCAAGAGCTTCTACTTCCGGGATGGATTGCTGAAGAAGCGCGAGCTCAAGGCGGTCAAGGGCGCGTCGTTTCGCATCGCGAAAGGCAAGACGCTCGGCGTCGTCGGCGAATCCGGGTCCGGCAAAACCACGGTCGCTCTGCTGGTAGCCCGCCTGCACCAGGCGTCGGGTGGCGAGGTGCGCTTCGAAGGCCGTGACCTGCTCAAGGTAGATGCCCGGCACGCGATGCCCTACAAGCGGCGCATCCAGATCGTGTTCCAGAACCCGTACGCTTCGCTCAATCCGCGCTTTACCGTGGCCCAGATCCTCACGGAACCGCTGCAGATCCACGGCATCGGCGCCGACGATGGCGAGCGGCGCGCGATGGCCGCCGAGCTGCTGACGAAGGTCGGCCTGCCGGCCCTGTCGCTGGAGAAATATCCGCACGAATTTTCCGGCGGACAGCGGCAGCGGATCGCCATCGCGCGTGCGCTCACGCTCAAGCCGGAGCTCTTGATCTGCGACGAATCGGTCTCGGCGCTCGATGTGTCCGTTCAGGCGCAGCTATTGAACCTGTTGCAGGACCTGCAGGACGAATACTCGATGAGCTACCTCTTCATCTCGCATGACCTCGCTGTCGTGCGCTACATGGCCGACGAGGTCATGGTGATGAAGGACGGCGAGGTGGTGGAGATCGCCGGGCCCGACGAGCTCTACGCCAATCCGAAGCATCCGTACACCCGATTGCTGCTTTCCTCGATTCCGGGACGCGCGCATTGAGAAAAACGTGGTCTGTCCCTGTTCTTGGTGTGGTTGTTTGGCTCGCCGCGCCGGCGGCGTGGGCGGCGCATGCGTATGCGCAATTCGGCGACGTCAAGTACCCGAAGGGCTTCGATCACTTCGAATGGGTGAATCCGGACGCGCCGAAGGGCGGGAACCTCGAGCTCGTGCCGCCGCTGCGGATAACGAACCTCGACAAGCTGAACCCGTTCACCCTGAAGGGCATTGCCCCCCCGGGCATGGGCGGCCTCGTCATCGAGACGCTCCTAACGGGTACGCTGGACGAGCCGACCACCGCCTACGGGCTGCTCGCCGAGGACGTCGAGGTCGCGCCGGACAAGCTCTCGGTCACCTTCCGGCTGAATCCCGCAGCGCGCTTCCACAACGGCGAGCCGGTGCTGGCCGATGACGTGAAGTACACCTTCGACCGGCTGATGAGCAAGGAAGCGGCGCCGCAGTACCGCGTGGTGTACGGCGACGTGAAGCGTCTTGTGGTGGTTGGTCCGCGTACCGTGCGATTCGAGTTTGCGCGCGCGAGCGCCGAGCTGCCGCTGCTCGTTGGCGGGTTGCCGGTCTTCAGCCGCGTCTGGGGCGCGGGCAAGCCGTTCGATCAGGTGATTACGGATACGCCGATCGGCAGCGGCCCGTACCGCATCGCGCGCTGGAGTCCCCAGGAGGTCACGTACCAACGCGATCCGAACTACTGGGCACGCAATCTCGGCGTGCGCCGCGGCATGTATAACTTCGATCGCGTCACTTACAAGATCTACAAAGACAACACGGCGCAGACCGAAGCGTTCAAGGCTGGCGAGTTCGACTACCTGCGCACGTTCTCGGCGCGTGAGTGGGCCAGGGTCTACGTCGGCAAGAAATTCGACAGCGGCGAGCTCGTCAGGGCGGAGCTGCCGACGAAGAACGCGGGCGACTTCCAGGCCTACTGGATCAACACGCGGCGCGAGAAGTTCAAGGACAAGCGCGTACGCCAGGCGATCGGGCTCGCGTTCGACTTCGAGTGGATGAACCGGCGCCTCATGTACAACTCCTATGTCCGCTGCACGAGCTGGTTCAACGGCTCGGACTTCGAAGCGCACGGGTTGCCGGCGCAGGATGAGCTCGCGGTGCTCGAGCCGCTGCGCAAGAAACTGCCGCCGGAAATTTTCACCGAGGAGGTGCCGCTGCCGCCGAACACCAATCCACCGGGCAGCCTGCGCGACAACCTGCGCAAGGCACGCGATCTTCTCGCCGCTGCCGGATGGACCTATCGCGACGGCGCCCTGCGCAATGCGCGGGGCGAGCCGTTCGTGCTCGAATACCTCGATAGCGGCGGGGGCGAGCGCGTCATCACGCCGTGGTTCCAGGCGCTCGCCCGGCTCGGCATCGAGGGCCAGTACCGCCGTGCCGACTTCGCGCTCATCCAGAAGCGCCTCGACGTGTTTGACTTCGATCTCTTCACCATCCGCGTGCCGGGCAACGAGGCGCCGGGCGCCGAACTCATCGACCGCTTCGGCTCGCAGGCGGCGGATACCGAGGGCTCGGGCAACCTGATCGGCGTCAAGGATCCGGCGGTGGACGCGCTCGTGAATCTGGTCGCCGCCGCCAGCACCCGGCCCGAGCTGATTGCGCGGCTGCGCGCGCTCGATCGCGTTTTGCGCCACGGCTACTACGTCGTGCCCCAGTGGTACTCCAATACCTTCCGCGTCGCCTGGCGCGGCGGCAAGTTCGAGCAGCCGCAGGTGAAGCCGCTGTACTACACGCCCGACGACTGGCTGGTGTCGAGCTGGTGGAGAAAGCGCTAGCGATGTGGTCCTACATCCTCAAGCGGCTGCTGCTCATGATCCCGACGCTCTTCGGCATCCTGCTCATCACCTTCATCGTCATCCAGTTCGTGCCCGGCGGGCCGGTCGAGCAGATGGTGGCGCAACTCCAGGGGCGTGATTTGGCGGGCGGCGAGGCGGGCGGTCGCACCGCGGCGGCCGCCGGCCTCGGCGGCTATCGCGGCCGCCAGGGTGTCGATGCTGCGAAGGTCGAGGAGATCAAGAAGCTCTACGGCTTCGACAAGCCGGCGCACGTGCGCTTCGTCCAAATGCTCGGACAGTTCGCGCGCTTCGATCTCGGCCGCAGCTTCTTCCACAACAAGGATGTCTGGCAGCTCATCAAGGAGAAGCTGCCGGTGTCGATCTCGCTCGGGCTGTGGACCTTCCTGCTCACGTATCTGATTTCGGTGCCGCTCGGCATCGCCAAGGCGGTGCGCGCCGGCACGGCCTTCGACACCGCCACCACATTCATCGTGCTGCTGGGGTACGCCATCCCGAGCTTCGTGCTTGGCGTCGTGCTGCTCGTGTATTTCGCCGGCGGGACGTTCGCGCAGTGGTTTCCGCTGCGCGGCATCGTGTCGTCGAACTGGCACGAGCTCGACCTCTTCCACAAGGTCACCGACTATCTCTGGCACATTACCCTGCCGGTGACGGCGATGGTGATCGGCGGCTTCGCCGTCATCACCATCCTCACGAAGAATTCGGTGCTCGAGGAGATCCGCAAGCAGTACGTGATGACCGCGCGGGCGAAGGGCGTCGAAGAGCGCAGGGTGCTCTGGCGGCATGTCTTCCGCAACGCGCTCATCCCGATCATGACCGGCTTCCCGGCCGCGTTCGTGGCCGCGTTCTTCACCGGGTCGCTGCTGATCGAGACGCTGTTTTCGCTGGACGGGCTCGGGCTGCTCTCCTATGAATCGGTGATCCGCCGCGACTATCCGGTGGTCTTCGGCAGTCTGTACGTCTTCACCATCATCGGGCTGCTGACGACACTGATCCGCGATCTCAGCTATCTGTGGGTCGACCCGCGCGTGAAGTTCTTCGACTGAATGTCTACCGTCGTCACCGACATCCACGCACCGGTCGTCATCGATACCGGACTGCACGCGAGCCCGGCGCGGCGCGCGTGGCGGCGCTTCCGCGCCAACCGCCTCGGCTACGCGAGCCTGATCATCTTCGGCGTGCTCTTCGTCGTCAGCCTGCTCGCCGAGGTGCTGTCGAACGACAAGCCGCTAGCGGTGCGCTATGACGGGCACTGGTACTTCCCGGTCTTCGAGACGCTGCCCGAGACGACCTTCGGCGGGGACTTTCCGACGCCGACCGATTACCTGGATCCGTTCATCCGCGAGCAGTTCAGGAGGCCGGGCAACTTCGCGCTCTATCCACCGAACCACTATCACCACAGCACGATCAATTACTTCTCGGAGGCGCCCAGCCCGGCGCGGCCCGATCGCGAGAACGTGCTGGGCACCGATGACCGCGGGCGCGACCTGCTGGCGCGGCTGCTTTATGGTTTTCGCCTTTCGGCCTTGTTCGCGCTGATCGTCGCCGGCCTCTCCACGCTCTTCGGCGTGCTCTACGGCGCGATCCAGGGCTATTTCGCCGGGTGGACCGACATCGGCATGGAGCGCTTCAAGGAGATCTGGGGCGCGATGCCGGTGCTTTACATGCTGATCATCTTCTCGTCGCTCTTCTCGCCGAGCTTCTGGCTGCTGGTCGTGCTGATCGCGATCTTCGGCTGGCTGGGCATCGCGGCGTACGTGCGCGCCGAGTTCCTCAAGAACCGCACCCTTGACTACGTGCGCGCCGCGCGCGCGCTCGGCCAGTCGAACCGCATCATCATGTGGCGCCACATCCTGCCCAACAGCCTGACCCCGGTGGTGACCCTGGTGCCCTTCGAGATGGCCGCCGCCATCGGCGCCCTTACCAGCCTCGACTTCCTCGGCCTCGGCGTGCCGCCCGGCACCCCGAGCCTGGGCGAGCTCCTGCAGCAGGGCAAGGACAACCTCGATGCATGGTGGATCTCACTCTCGACGTTCGCCGTGCTCGTCGTGATGCTGCTGCTCCTCATCCTCATCGGCGACGCCCTGCGTGACGCGCTCGATCCGCGCAAGGTGCTGGAGGGCGAGGCGAAGTGAGCCTGCTCGAAGTGAAGGATCTGAGCGTCCATTTCGGTCCGCGCAAAGTGGTCGACAATGCCAGCTTCACGCTCGACGCGGGCGAGAAGCTCGCGCTGGTAGGCGAGTCCGCGTCCGGCAAGACGGTGACGGCGCTCTCCACGCTGCGCCTCATCGAGAATGCACGGCTCACGGGCAGCATCCGCTTCGCCGGGCGTGAAGTGCTCGCCATGTCGCCCGAAGAGCTGCACGCCATGCGCGGGCGCGACATCGCGGTGGTGTTCCAAGAGCCGATGACGGCGCTGAACCCGATCTACCCCGTGGGCGACCAGATCGTGGAGTCCATCGTGCTGCACACGCCGTTGCGCGGCGCCGACGCCTGGCGCGAGGCGATCGCCGCCATGCGCCGCGTCGGCATCGACGAGGCCGAGCGGCGCGCGCGCAGCTACCCCCACCAGCTCTCCGGCGGGCAACGCCAGCGCGCGATGATCGCGATGGCGCTCGCGTGCAATCCGAAGCTGCTGATCGCGGACGAGCCCACCACGGCGCTCGACGTGGCGATCCGGCTGCAGATTCTCGAGCTGCTGGAAGACCTGCGCGCGCAAGCGGGCATGGCGCTGCTCCTTATCACGCACGACCTGAATCTCGTGCGGCGCTTCGCGGACCGCGTCGCGGTGATGGAGAAGGGCGTGCTGGTCGAGCAGGGCCGCACCGCCGATGTCATCGAGCGGCCGCAGCATCCCTATACGAAGAAGCTCGTCGCCAGCCGGCCCGAGCGCCAGGTCGCGCCGCCAGCGAAAGGCCGCGTGGTCAGCGCGCGCAAAGTGGTGGTGAACTATCCGACGTCGCTGCCCGGCATCAGCGGCTGGTTCAAGAGCGGCAAGTTCACCGCAGTGCAGGACGTGAGCTTCGAGCTCGCGCCCGGCGAGACCCTCGGCATCATCGGCGAATCGGGTTCGGGCAAGACCACGCTGGCGCTCGCGGTGCTCGGCCTGGTCGCGGCGCAGGGCGACATCCGCATCGACGGCGCTGCCTGGACCGAGGCGGACGCCGCGCAGCGCAAGCGCCTGCGGCGTGAGATCCAGGTGGTGTTCCAGGATCCGCTGTCGTCGCTCTCGCCGCGCCTGACGATCGAGCAGATCGTGGGCGAAGGCCTCGAGATCCACGAGCCGCAGCTCGATGCCACGGCGCGCCGCGCTCGCATCGTCCAGGCACTGCTCGATGTCGGCCTCACGGAAGGCGGCGGCGCCGAGCCGCTCCTTGGCCGCTATCCGCACGAGTTTTCCGGCGGCCAGCGCCAGCGGATCGCAATCGCGCGCGCGCTCATCGTGCGGCCGAAGGTCGTGGTGCTCGACGAGCCCACCAGCGCCCTCGACGTCACCATCCAGAAGCAGGTGCTGGAGCTCCTCGCCGGGCTGCAACAGAAATACGGGCTCAGCTACATCCTCGTCACCCACGATATCGACGTGGTGCGCGCCATGGCGCATCGCGTCATGGTGATGAAGGATAGCCGCATCGTCGAGACGGGCACGCTCGAAGAGGTCGTCGGCCGGCCGAAGTCCGACTACACCCGCACGCTGATCGAAGCAGGTGCCGCGGCCTAGGACGTGCGCGCGATCGCCTGCGAGCGCGTCGTCCTGGAGCCGCAGCTCGCGGCGCATGCCGACGAGATGTTCGTCGTGCTCGGCGACCCCGCCCTCTACGAGTACGAGAACGAGCCGCCTGCTTCGGTCGACTGGCTGCGCGAGCGCTTCGCGAGGCTCGAGAGCCGGCGGTCCGCCGACGGCACGCAACGCTGGCTCAACTGGGTGGTTCGTCTGCGAGCGGCCGGCTTGATCGGGTACGTGCAAGCCACGGTGTTTCCGACCGGGCGGGCAGCCATCGCTTATGTGTTCGCCAGCGGATATTGGGGCCGCGGACTGGGCAGCGAAGCATGTCACGCGATGATCGCGGAGTTGGCCGAGCGCTACGAGGTGGTCACGGTCTACGCGATATTCAAGCGACGCAACCTGCGCTCAGCCCGGCTTCTCGAGCGGCTCGGGTTTGCGCCGACCTCGGCGCAAGCGGTGGGCGTCGATTTGGAGGCCGACGAATTGCTGATGCTGCGCGACTTGACGCGTGAGTAGAATCAGCGGGTGATTCCGCAACGTTACGGGCAGGTCTGGCTGTATCACGGCGGCACGCCGCTCGCGGAACTGTTGCGGCCGCACGGCTACAAGGAACACGTGCCGCGCCGCGAGAACCAGGAGCACGACGAGCTCAACCGGGCGGAGAACGAGGACCCGGGCGAGGAGCGCGAGGTCCAGCTCTAGCAAGAAGGCGAAAAAGAGGAGGGTTGCCGATGGCGCAAGCACCGGTAGTACAGGTTTCGCACCTGCTCGACGAGCGGGGAATCAGCGGCTTTCACATCCAGCTCATCACCTGGTCGGTGCTGATTGCGCTGTTCGACGGCTACGACATCGCTGCGATCGCGCTCGCCGCGCCGCACCTCGTCGCCGACTGGCATGTGCCGCGCTCGGCGCTCGGGCCGGTGCTCGCGGCGAGCAACATCGGCGTGCTCTTCGGCTCGATGATCTTCGGCTGGATCGGCGACCGCTATGGCCGCAAGACGGCGCTGATCGAGTCGCTGCTGCTGTTCGGCATTCTGACCTGGATGGCGGCGTACGCCACGAACCTGCAGCAGATGTTCTGGCTGCGCCTGGTCGCCGGCCTCGGCATCGGCGGCGTGATCCCGAACATGATCGCGATCAACATCGAGTCGGCGCCGCGCCGCTCGCGCGCGACGCTCGGCCTGATCGCCACGGGTCTCGTGCCGCTCGGCGGCGCGCTCCCTGGCTTCGTCTCGGCGGCGCTGGTGCCGCACTACGGCTGGCAGATCCTGTTCCTCATCGGCGGCATCGTGCCGGTGGCGATCGCGGTCTGCGCTTTCTTCTGGATGCCGGAGTCGATCAAGTACATGAGCCTGCACGAGGGGAGCCGCGCAAAGCTCACGCGGCTGCTCGAGCGCCTGGCGCCCGGCTATCGTGTTCCCGAAGGCGCGCGCTTCGTGATCGAGGACGAGCGGCAGTCGCCGAGCTCGAACCCGAAGTACCTTTTCGGCGAAGGCCTGGCGGTGATCACGCCGCTTCTCTGGTTGCTCTTCGCCCTGAACCTCATGGGCTTCTTTTTCGTGCTGCTCTGGACGCCAACGCTGCTCACGGCGGCGAAGCTGCCGCCCGCGACCGCCGCGCTCACGGTAGCGTCGCTGCAGGTCGGCGGCACGGTGGGCACGCTCGCGCTCATCGCTTGGATCAGGCGCCGGCAGTTCCTGGCGGTCGCCATCCTGTTCCTGATAGCGGTGCCGGTGGTGGGCTCGATCGGCTACATCGGCCTGAACGGCTCGAAGACCGCGCTGCTGGTTGCCGCTTTCATCGCCGGCGCGTGCGTGCTCGGCGTGCAGTCGGGAATCAACGTCTGCGGCGCGCTCGTCTACCCCACGTCACTGCGCGCGCTCGGCTCCGGCTGGGAGCTCGGCATCGGGCGGCTTGGTTCCATCGTCGGACCGCTCGTCGGCGCGCTGTTCGTCACGCTGCCCGTCGACCGGCTCTACATGTGGTCCGCCATGCCCTTCCTTATCGGCGCCGTCATCTGCTACACCGTGCACCGGCTTAATCAGGAGCGAATTCGGAATCGTCCGTGGC
This sequence comes from Burkholderiales bacterium, assembly GCA_035689325.1. Taxonomy (GTDB): domain Bacteria; phylum Pseudomonadota; class Gammaproteobacteria; order Burkholderiales; family SG8-39; genus SCGC-AG-212-J23. The sequence continues at coordinate 15,382 of DASSLQ010000190.1, forward strand.
TCGCGCAGATGCAGGCTACCGGTTGACCCGAGGCGCTGCTGGCGCTGGCGCTGCGCCTCGCGGCCGATCTGGGCGACGAGCTTCGCGTACTGCACGGGGCGCCCGCAGCCGGCGCACAGGTAACTCATGTGCGGCCCGGAGCGCTCATCGGGCGGGATGGTGAATTCCAGCCCCTCGCAATGCGGGCACTTGGCGGTGATCTGGCCGATCCTGAATTGCATGCAGCCAGCGTAATGAAGCCGCGCGCTGCCTGACAGGAAGTACTGCCGCCTCGCGGAACCACACGCCCTCCGGGCGCGTCAAAGCGGACGAGGAGGGGGTAAGGAGAGCCTATGAGCAGCCTTGCCCCGGGACGCGAAGCGCCACTTGCCGCCGATGATGCAGCGCGGCAGCTACGTCGCGCGGTCATCGCGAGCACGGTCGGCACCACCATCGAGTGGTACGACTTCTTCCTCTACAGCATCGTCACGGGCCTGGTCTTCGCCAAGCTGTTTTTCCCGAAGTCCGACCCCCTTACCGGCACCCTCGAAGCGTTCGCCATTTATGCGGTCGGCTTCATCGCGCGGCCGGTAGGCGCGGCGATCTTCGGGCACTACGGCGACCGCATCGGCCGCAAGTCGACCTTGATAGCAACGCTGATGCTGATGGGGCTTGCCACGTTCGCGGTAGCTTTCGTGCCGACCTACGAGTCGATCGGCATCTGGGGCGCGGTGATATTGACGCTGCTGCGCTTCATCCAGGGCGTAGGCGTCGGCGGCGAATGGGGCGGCTCCGTGCTGCTGTCGATGGAATGGACGCGCACCAACGCGCACCGCGGCTTCGCCGCCTCGTGGCCGCAGTTCGGCGTGCCGGCGGGCCTGTTCCTCGCCAACCTCGTGGTCCTCGGCTCGAGCGCGATTTCCGGGACGGCGTTCTTAAGCTGGGGCTGGCGCATTCCGTTCGCCTTAAGCATAGTGCTGGTGGCGATCGGCCTCTATATCCGCCTGCGGATCCTGGAGACGCCCGTGTTCGCGCGGCTGCAGCGCGAGAAGCGCATCGAGCGCACGCCGATGCTGGAGGTGCTCAAGCGCCATCCGAAGGAGATCATCCTCTCGGCTTTCGCGCGCATGGCGGAGCAGGCGCCGTTCTACATCTTCACGGCGTTCATCTTCAGCTACGCCACCGGCGAGCTGCACGTGACCCGCAACTTCCTGCTCGCCGCGGTGCTCACCGCCTCGTTCATCTCCTTCTTCTCCATCCCGGTTTTCGGCCACATGTCGGACCGCATCGGCCGGCGGCGCATGTATCTCGCGGGCGCGCTCGTCACGTTGTTCTTCGGCTTCGCCTACTTCGGCATGCTGAACAGCGGATCGATAGCGTGGATTTTTGTCGCGGTGGTCCTGTCGCTCGTGCCGCACGACATGATGTACGGCCCGCAGGCAGCGCTGATCGCCGAGGCATTCACGCCGCGGCTGCGCTACAGCGGCGCGTCGCTCGGCTACCAGCTCGCCTCGATCATCGCGGGCGGCCCGGCGCCGCTGATCGCCGCGGCGCTCTTCGCCCACTATCACACCGGCTACGCCATCGCCTGGTACATCGCCGGGTGCGGAATGCTGAGTATCGTCGCGACGCTGCTCTTGCCCGACTACACCAACCGGGACGTCTCGCGCGAGTACGACGAGCCGCTCGCGAGACAAGTTGCTCCCGCCTGAAACGGCCGACTAATTGCGACCCCGGGTCGGAATTATTTCTTCCAGGAGTCGCGTAGCGTCACCGTGCGGTTGAAACCGCCGTCGCGATCGCGCATGAAGTATCCGTGTCGTTCGAACTGGAAGCGCTCCTCGGGCCTGGCAGCGGCGAGCGAGGGCTCGAGTTGTGCCTGCGTGGTGGTGAGCGATGCCGGGTTGAGGTCTTCGAGGAAATCGCGCTCGGCGCCCGGCTCGGGCACCTTGAACAGCCGGTCGTATAAGCGCACCTCGGCCGCGTGCGCGTGCCGAGCGCTGACCCAGTGAATGTTGCCCTTCACCTTGTACTTGTCGGCGCCCGGCGTGCCGGAGCGCGAGTCGGGATAGTAGGTCGCGTGCAGCACGCCGTCCTTGATGTCGGTGCATTTCACAACGTAGCCGAAGCGCAGGCGCACATCGTTGCCGGGATATAGCCGGAAGTAGCCTTTCTCGGGCTGCTGCTGGAAGTCCTCGCGCTCGATCCAGAGGTCGCGGCCAAACGGTGCGTCGCGTTTGCCCCAATCGGGCTTCTGCGGATGGTTCGGCAGGCCCATCTGCTCCACCTTGTCCGCCGGGTAGTTGTCGAGCACCAGCTTGAGCGGATCGAGAACCGCCATGCGCCGCGGCGCTATTTCGTTCAGGTCATCGCGCATGCAGTCTTCGAGCACCGAGAAGTCGATCACCTGGTGCGCCTTGGCGACGCCGACGCGCTCGGCGAGGAGGCGAAAGCCACCCGGCGTGTAACCGCGCCGGCGCCCGCCGGCGAGCGTCGGCAAGCGCGGGTCGTCCCAGCCGGTGACGTGCTTCTCCTCCACGAGCTGGATGAGGCGGCGCTTGGAGAGCGCCTGCCCAACGTAGGTGAAGTTGAGGCGCGCGAACTCGATCTGCTTGGAGAGCGGCGGCTTGAAGAAGCCCGCTTCCGCCACGCGCTCGTTGAACCAGTCGTAGAGCGGGCGATGGTCCTCGAACTCAAGCGTGCACAGCGAGTGCGTCACGCCCTCGATGCAGTCCGACAGGCCGTGCGCCCAGTCGTAGGTCGGATAGATGCACCACTTGTCGCCGGTGCGATGGTGGTGCGCATGGCGGATGCGGTACATCGCCGGGTCGCGCAGGTTCATGTTCGGCGAGCGCATGTCGATGCGCGCGCGCAGCACGTGGGCACCGTCGGCATGCTTGCCGTCGCGCATCTCGCGGAACAGGCGCAGGCTCTCCGCCGTCGTGCGCGTGCGGTAGGGCGAATCGCGACCGGGCTCGGTCAGCGTGCCACGGCTCGCGCGCATCTCGTCGGCCGACTGCGAATCGACGTACGCATGGCCGCGCCCGATCAGCGCGATGGCGAACTCATAAAGGCGCTCGAAATAATCCGATGCGTAGTACTCGTGCGGCTCCCACTTGAAGCCGAGCCAGTGCACGGCGTCCTTGATGGCATCGACGTACTCCTGCTCCTCCTTCGTCGGGTTGGTGTCGTCGAAGCGCAGGTGGCAGCGCCCGCCGTATTCGGCGGCGAGGCCGAAGTTCAGGCAGATCGACTTCGCGTGCCCGAAATGCAGCTGGCCGTTCGGCTCGGGCGGAAAGCGCGTCACTAGCTGCTTGTACCGGCCGGAGGCGAGGTCCGCCTCGACGACCTGGCGGATGAAGTTGCTCGCCGATGCCACGCCGGGTTTGTTCACTTCCCGATTTTACTTGTTGCGCGGCAAAAGCCCCTGAATGTAATCGGCTTTCGGCTGCGGTGGCGGTGAATCGGGCACCGTTGCGGTGTGGCGTAAGCACCTCCGCCCCTCGCGCGACCAACGGCGTAGACTTTCGACCGCTCACCTCTGGGAGGAGGAATACATGGTTCCGCTTCGCAAGCCCCTCGTGCTCGCTTTGCTCGGCGCCGGCATCGTCGCCGCCGATCGCGCGCCGGAAGCGCAGGTCTTCGTTCCCGAGCTCGCGATGCTCGACGGCGCGCTGTGCGTGTCCGCCGCCGCGCGCGCGCCATCGGCGCCGCTCATCATCGCGCAGGCCGCGCGCACCGAAGTGAGTCCCGCGGCCAAGGCGGCTGCAGCCGCTGCCGCGCCGGGCGCGGGCGGC
>DASSLQ010000191.1:0-11701 GCA_035689325.1 Burkholderiales bacterium
CGCTGCCAGTCGGACTGTGGATGTCGATCGGATACGCCCCGCGCGCGATTGCATCGTCGAACTTGCGCGCCGCAAGCACGTCGTCAGCATTGAGTTGATAGTCGCCAAGGATGCGTCGCGTCTCGCGCACGCCGACCTGGACGCCGCTCTGTGCGACGTACGATTCTTCGAAGCCCGGCACGTAGCGCCGCAGGAATTCGGCGATCTGGCGCATCTGGCGGCGGCTCGCCCACTCCGCAAACGAAAGGTCCCACACGTCGGTGCCGAGCACGCGCGTCACGCGCGTGCTGTTCACGCTGACTTCCTCTTCATGCGGCGTGGCAAAGAAGAGGATGTCTTCGCGCGGCAGCCTCAGCTCGCCCGCCTGCGTTGCCTCGCGCACGAGGTCCCACAGGCCGTGCACGCCGCGCCACTGCTTCGGATGCTTCTCGACATACGCCTCGAAATTCTGGCGATGAAATTCGACGACGCGGAACATGAGCGTCATCGGCTGCACCAGGCCATCGGCGCGGCCGATCTCGGAAGGCGCGCCCGCCTGTACCGCGACGTCGCCGTCGCCGGTGCAGTCGATCGTGACGCGCGCGCGGATGGCGAGTGGCCCGGCCTTGGTTTCGAGCACCGCGCCCTCGACGCGCCGCGCATTTCCTCCCGTGGCCAGCACGCCGCTCGCGAACGAATGGAACAGGAACTGCACGCCCGCCTCGTCGAGCAGCTCGAGCGCAATCAGCTTGAACCACTCGGGATCGAACGGCACGACGTAGCCGGTGGCGAGCGACGGCTCGATGGCGCCGCCCGCTTTCACCAGTTTTTCCAGCAAGACCTTGAGCGCTCCGGCGATGATCGCCTCGCCGGGCCCATGGTCCGTGGGCAGAAGCGTCGTGGCGCCTTTGCGTTCCTTGGTCGGATGCGCGGTGTGGAACGACATGAGCGGCATGACGAGCGCCGCGGTGGCATTGCCGCCGAGAAAGCCGTAGCGCTCGGCGAGCACCACGCGCGCGCCGGCCTGCGCCGCGCCAAGCGCCGCGCCGAGCCCCGCGGGTCCGCCGCCCACGACCAGCACGTCGGTGTCCGCGGCGACGATCGCACGCCGCGGCGGCAGCTCGATGCGCGCCGCGTCCTCAGGCCGCTTTAGCGACGGCAAGCGTCTTGCCCCTGTTCAGCACCTCGAGCGCGATCTGGATCGTCCTGCGCGAGCGCTCCTGCAGCGCCGGCAGCGACTTGTTGATGGTCGCGCGCAGCGTGCGCCGCTCGTCCCAGGAGCCGTCGAGGTGCGCGCACAGGCGCCCAGGGTTCACCAGGTTGAGCGGCGGCGAAGGCAGCTTCAGGTCCTCGAGGAACCCAGCCACCTTGCCCGCATAGGGCAGCGCCACGAACGGCACGCTGCGCAGCGCCGCGAAGATGAGGAAGTGCAGGCGCATGCCGACGGCGAAGCTGAAGTGGCCCATGAGCGAGAGCAGCTGCCCCGAGGTGTACTCGCCGTTCAGCACGCGCGCGCGCTGCGCGCGCAGCATGCGCGCGATCACCGCGTGGCTGTGCTGGCTGTCGAGCACCGAGCGCTCCATCGGCACGAACACCACGTCGGCGTCGAAGCGATCGACCATGAAGTCCGCGGCGTTCGCGAGCAGCCCGTGGTACACGTTCGGATCGAGGTCCGGCGCCGCGACACCGGGCTCGCGCACCGACATGCCGATGAGCTTTTTCTTCCCCTCGATGCCTTCGATCTTGAGGATATTGCGCGGCAGCGGCTCGGGCTTGAGCAGCAGCGCGGGGTCCGCCGTGACCACCACCTCGCGGCGTACGCCCGCCTCCTCGAGCAGCTGCTGCGCGCTTTTCTCGCGCACCGTGATCGCGGCCACGCCCTCGAGCGCCTCGCGCACCGCCTTCTGCACGTTCGGGTCGGCGAGCGGCCCGGCGCCCACCGCATAGAGCATGACCGGAACGCCGTGCTCCTTCGCCACGAGCACCTCGCGCAGGTAGGTGCGCGCATCGGCGTCGTACAGGATGCCGCCGCCGCCGAAGAGCAGGAGATCGAGCCGCTCGACCTCCGGCACCACCTCGGAACGCGAGAGCTTGCGCACCGGCACCGCGCGCTGCACCTCGTGCCGGCGCTTGGTGTCTTCGGCGTCGCGCGAGAACACCGTAATCTCGGCATCGGGCAGTTCCTGCCGCAGCTGCATGATGATCGATTGCAGGATCGCTTCGTCGCCGAGGTTGAGCCCGCCGTAGGAGCCGGTGATGCCGATCTTCGGTCCGCCCATGCCGCAAAGCCGCTTGCAAAATTCGGGCCGGGAAGCGTCGCCTGATCCGGTAGGATGGGCCGGATGAACGGCACCCTGAAGGAGATCGCGGCCGCGCTCGCCCATGACCTCAATAATTACCTGCAGGTCGTCCTGGGGAACCTCGAACTCCTCAAGCGGCGGCACGAGTTCGTGCCCGAGACCCTCGAGGCGGCGCTTGCCGCCACGCGCCGCTCGGGGGCGCTCGCGGACCGCCTGCATACCCTCGGCCGGCTGCAGCCGCCGGCGCCGCGCGCCTTCGATCTCAATCACTTCGTGCGCGAGCAGACCGAGTCGCTGGCGCAGACCCTCGGCACGGCGATCCGGGTCGAGCTCGACCTCGCCGCCGCGGCGCCGAGCGCGCTTGCCGATCCGCGCGCCGTGCAGCTCGCGCTGCTCGAGCTCGCGGCGAACGCGCGCGCGGCGATGCCGGACGGCGGGCGCGTCATGATCCGCACGGCGCAGACGCCGCAGAACTTCATCCTGTTGGAAGTATCCGATACCGGCGGCGGCATCTCGGACGCCGCGCTCGCGCGCGCTCGAACGCCGCTTCTTTCACGCGGCCAGCACGGCAAGCCCGGCGGGCTCGGCCTGCCGATCATCGAAGCCTGCATCCGGGAGTCGGGGGGCCGCGTCGAGTTCGGCGCCGCGCCCGGCGCGGGCACCACCGTCAAGCTTTACCTGCCGAGCGCCTGACTCACCCAGCTCTGGATGCCACGGGCGTCCATCGCGCCCGAGATGCGCGCCGCCTCTTTGCCCGCCTGGAAAAGAATCAGCGTCGGTATGCCGCGGATGCCATAGCGCGCCGCAATGCCCGGCGCCGCCTCGGTATCGAGCTTCGCAAACCGCACGCGCGGTTTCATCTGGGCCGCCGCGCGCTCGAAGCCGGGAGCCATCGCGTGGCAGGGTCCGCACCAGTCGGCCCAGAAATCCACCACTACGGGCAATTCGGTGCGTAGCACCGCGGCATCGAAGCTCGCTTCGCTCACCGGGATCGGATTGCCGTCGACGAGCGCGGCCCTGCATTTGCCGCACTTCGGGCCCTCGGCAAGGCGCTCCGGAGGAACGCGATTCAGCGTGGCGCAGTTCGGGCAGCCGATCAGCACGGCAGATAAGTCGGTGCCTGACCCCGATTTTTCAAGCGGCTAGTCGCGCATCTCAGTCTATGCGGGCGCCCGAGAGCTTCACGACGCGCGCCATCTTGGCGTAGTCGGCGGCGAGCAGCTTGCCGAAGGCCTGCGGACTCATCGCCTGCGGCACGATGCCTTGCTTGTCGAGGCGCTCGAGGATCAGCGGATCCTTCAGGAGCTTCGCCATTGCCGCATTGAGCGCGTCGACCGTCTGCGGCGCAATGCCCGCCGGGCCGAGAAGCCCGATCCACGAATCGAACTCGTAGCCGCTCACGCCCGCCTCGTCGAGCGTCGGCAGCTGCGGCAGGAACTTCGAGCGCTTGCTGCCGCTCGACCCGAGCGCGCGCACGCGCGCATCGTTGACGTACGGAATGGCGCCGATGTTCGCCGCCATCACTGCGTGCGCGCGCCCGGCGAGCACTTCGTTGACGGCTTCGCCCGTCGCCTTGAACGGTACGTGCACCATGTCGATGCCGGCGAGGCTGGCGAAGTACGCCATCGAGAGATGCGTCGCCGAGCCGTTGCCGGCGCTCGCGTAGTTGAGCTTGCCCGGATTCGCCTTTCCGTAGGCAACGAACTCCGCCACGTCTTTCGCCGGCACGGCGGCGGAGATCAGGAGCACGTAGTCGACGTTGCCGATGTGCGCGATCGGCGTGAAGTCCTTCAGCGGGTGGTAGGGCAGCCTGGCGTAGACCGAACCGGCGATGGTGTGACTCGCGCCGGCGAGGATCAGCGTCTGCCCGTCTGCCGCGCTCTTCGCCACCGACGCGGCGCCGATGGTGCCGCCCGCGCCCGCGCGGTTCTCGACGATCACTGTGCGACCGAGCAGCGCGCCGAGCTCGGCGTTGATTGAGCGCGCCACGATGTCCTGCACGCCGCCGGCGGCGAAGGGCACCACGATGCGCGTCACCGGCTGCGCCTGCGCGAGCGTCGAAATGAGCGCGAGCGTCGCCAGCAGGAGCCTCACAGTCGGCACCAGTCCTTGATGATTGCTTCGTAGATCGACACCGCCTGCCGGATGCGCTCCTGGCTGCACCACTCGTCGGTCTGGTGCGCGAGCTCCGGCTCGCCGGGACCGAGCACCACGGTGGGCGCGCCCTTGTAGACCTTCAGCAGGTTGGCGGCGTCGGTCATGTACGCCGCGGTGCGCGGCTCGGGCCTGGTTCCCACTTCCGTGCGCACGATGTCGAAGACCCGAGCGACCCATTCCTGTTGCGGCGGCGTCCACACCGGCGGCAGATCGGAGAACACATCCAACTCGGCATCATCGAGCGTGTCGCGCAGGCGCGCGAGCAGCGCGGCGTGGTCCATGCCGGGCACGGTGCGGATATCGACGCCCACCGACGCGGTGTCCGGAACCATGTTGACGCCGCTGCCGCCGGCCATCGTGCCGACGTTCATGCTCGGCGCGCCCATGATCGCGTGCGGCGAGGCGCGGAAGTCAAAGCGCTCGAGCTCCAGCACAGCGCGCGCGGCCTTGTAGATGGCGTTGACGCCGAGCTGCGGCATCGAGCCGTGCGCCGACACGCCCTTGTAGCGCGCGTGCAACTTGAGCGAGCCCTTGTGCCCGACGTACGGATAGTTCGCGGTCGGCTCGCCCACGACAAGCGCGCCGGCGCGGCCGAGGAGCGCGCTGCGCGCGAGATGCTCCGAGCCGAGGCAGCCGCCCTCTTCCGCCGCGGTGAGCACGAGCACGATGCCGGGCGTGCCGTGCAAGCGCGGCGCGAGGTTGCGCGCGGCGAGCAGGATCGCCGCGACGCCGGCCTTCATGTCGGAGACGCCGCGGCCATAGAGCCGATCGCCGTCCGCTTCGCCGGCGAACGGATCCTTCGACCAGGGACGCGCGCCGAGCGCGACGGTGTCGAGATGCCCGGTGAGGCAGAGCGGCGCCTTGGCGTCGCTGCCGCCGGCGCGCGCCACTAGGCTGGTGCGTCCCGGCTCGTACTCGTCGTAGGCGACGCTGAAGCCCCACTCCTCGAGCAGCCGGCCGGCGTGCCGCGCGCAATCCTGCTCGCGGCCAGGCGGGTTGATCGTGTCGTAGGCGAGGAGCGACCGGGTGAGCGAGATGGCGTCGGCGGCGCTCATATCGCCAATGATACAAAAGCCGCTGTAGTCGCCGCTCGATGACCCCGCTTAGGGAAGCCCCAAAACGTCGCCCGAAGCGCCGAAACGTCGCCCGAAGCGCCGAAACGTCGCCCCCGCGAAAGCGGGGGCCCAGTTCTTCTAGGTTCCCGCTTGCGCGGGAACGACGATCACGGCGGGCTGTACGATTTTCAATGCGGCGGGAAAAACCGCTAGCGGCTGCGGATCGCCGCGACGCGCACGCGGCGCGCCGGGCGCGGCGCGTAAGGCCCGTCGGCGATCACGTCGAGCGAGCCGAGGAAGGCTTCGAGAGGCGGCATTTCCTCGCCCGAGAGCCAGGCGGCGAGCTGCTCCGCCGGCACCTTAAGGAAGGCGGCGAGGCGATCGCACCCGCCGAGCGTGCGCGCGGCGTCGCGCAGGGCCTGGGCATAGCGGGCGCGTTGTTCCATGGCGCCGTACTTGCACGGGCCGTGCCCGCCGCGCCGGTCCGGACGGTTCAGGCGGCCGGCCGATCGGTGCGGCGGCGCTTGGGCACGCCGGCCGCTTCCTGCGCCGCGCGGCGATCGTGCTCCGCGAGGATTAGCTCCATCGCCCGCTCGAACACCGCGCGCGGCGGACCGGTGCGCGCGGCGAGCCAGTCATCGAGCTCGGCGCCCTTTACGCCGAGAAACGTCGCGAGCCGCTCGCGGCCGCCCTGCAAGTATTCGCATTGCTGGAGAATGCGCGCGCACATCTCGGCCCATCGTGGATGCATCATGGCCGCCCGGAGAGCAAATCACGTACCCGGTTGATGAGCACCGCCCGCTTCCACTTCCCCGAGGAGCTCTCGCGCTTCCTGCGACCGCAGCATCGCGGCCGGCGCTTCGCCTATTCCTGTGCGCGCGCCGCGAACCTTAAGAACGCGATCGAAGCGCTCGGCGTCCCGCATACCGAGGTCGGCGCGCTGCTGGTGAACGGCGCACCGGCGACGCTCCAGCGCATCGTGCGCGAAGGCGACGAGATCGAGGTGCTGGCGCCACGCGCGGCGCAGGAAGGTCCGTTCGCGTTCATCGCGGATGCGCATCTCGGCGCGCTCGGGCGCTTCCTGCGCATGCTCGGCTTCGACACGCTGCACGAGCCGCGCCTTGCGGACCGCGATATCCGGCGCCTCGCCCACGAGGAGAACCGTATCGTGCTCACGCGCGATCGCGATCTCCTCAAATGCCGCGACATCGCGCGCGGCTGCTACGTGCGTGCGCTCAAGCCCGAGGCGCAGCTACGCGAAGTCGTCGCGCGCTATCGCCTGGCAGACGAGGCGCGACCGTTCACGCTTTGCCTGCACTGCAACCTGCCGCTCGCGCCGGTCGCCAAGGCGGACATCACGCATCGCCTGCCGCCGAAAGTGGCGGCGCTGCACCAGAGCTTCACTCACTGCGCGGGCTGCGATCGCGTCTACTGGCCAGGCTCGCACTATGCACGCATGTGCTCGGCTCTCGGCCGTATCACCCAGATCGCGAGGGCCGATACGACGCAGCAGCCGAGCGCGCCGACGAAGCCGGGCGCATAGCTGCCGCTCAGGTCGTACGCGAGGCCGGTGACCCATGGCCCGAGCGCGCCGCCGGCGATGCCGATGCCCATGATCGCGCCGAAGATCGCCCCGTAGTGACGGCCGTGGAAGTACTCGGCGGGAATCGCGCCGACCACCGAGGTGACGCCGTAGCCGAGGAAACCCTGCGCCAGCACCATGAGCCAGAGGAGCGCGCTCACCGGAGCGTGCTGGAGCGCAAGCAGCGACGCGTAGCAGATGACAAACCCGAGCTGGCCGATGCACCACACCCACTCGCGCGCGATTCGATCGGAGAGATGCCCGAGCGCGATCTGTCCGGGGATGCCGGCGAGGCTCACCAGCCCGAGCGCCCAGGCCGCCTGCCGGCCGCTGAAACCCACTTCCAGCAGGAAACGCGTCTGATGCACCTGCACCGCGTACCAGGCATAGAGGCCGCTCGCATAAGCGAGCGCGAGCCACCAGAACATCGGCGTGCGGATCGCGGCGCCGAGCGTCCAGTCGTCGCCGCCCGGTGCGGTTTGCGCGGCGGGACGCGGCGGCGCGGCTGCGTCGCCATCCGGATGCAGACCCAGCTCCTGCGGCCGCCGCCGCAGGAGCAGGTTGAGCGGCGCAAGCACTCCCAGCACGACAATCGCGAGGGCGGTGCATGCGCTGCGCCAGCCAAACCTGTCGATCAATGCCTGCAGGGCCGGGAAGAGGACGATCGAGCCGACCCCGACGCCCGAAAACGCGATGCTCATCGCCAGTCCGCGCTGGCGCACGAACCAGTTCGGCAGGTAGCACGCCTGCCCGGTGTAGGACAGGCACACCGAGCCCGCGCCGACCAGCACGCCGAGCGTCGCATAGAGCTGCCAGGGCGCCGAGATGTACCTCGCGGCGAAGAGGCCGAGCGCCACGCAAGCGACGCCCGCCTCGATCACCACGCGCGGCCCGAAGCGGTCCATCCATCGCCCGAGCAGCGGGCTCAACACCGCGGCGAGGATGAAGCCGAAGGAGAACGCCGCCGCCGTGGCGCCGCGATCCCAGCCGAACTCGTCGACGATCGGCGGGAAGACGAGCGAGAACGCGGTGCGCGCGTTGACGCCGATCGCCATGGTGATGAACGCGACCGCGACGATGACCCAGCCGTAGAACACGGGGCTGCGGGTGCGCACGGGGAGCGCGCAGCATACTAAAGTCCTCGTTCGCGCTGCGCGAGCGCCTGCGCTAGGATGGCGCCAACGCAATAACAGCTGCCGCGGGAGGGTGCATGGACGGAAAACCGCAAGGCATCAGCGAAGACTGGCTGTCGCTCTGGATTGGCCTCCTGATTTTCGTGCTCTCGCTCGGCCTGCTCGCCGGCGCCGACCTGCTCGGCTGGGTAGTGAGCACGCAGGTGTGGACCGATCTCTCCAAGGCGCTCGGCACCGCATCGAAGACCTATGCGAGCATGGGCGGCTTCGGTGCGCTGATCGCCACCTACATCGCGCTGCTCGCCGTGCTGAGCGTCGGCGCGGCGGCCCTCAAGGCGAACGTCGCGCGCTTCGCGCTCGGCTTTACCGCGGTGTTCTGGCTGGCCTACATCTGCTGGATCATCGGCAGCTTCGCCAACTTCGCCGTCAATACGCCGGCCGACATGCAGAAGTTCGGCATCGGCTGGTCGTTGCGGCTTACTTCCGAAGGCGGCTTCATCGTGGCGTTGCTGGGCGGCCTTTTCGTGGGCAACTTCATGCCGGCTTTCGCCCAGTGGATGAAGGAGGCGGTGCGGCCGGAGCTCTACATCAAGATCGCCATCGTGTTGCTCGGCGGATTCCTCGGGGTCACGGCCGCGGAGAAGCTCTCGCTCGCCACCTCGCTCATGTTCCTCGGCCTCGCCGCGATCATCGTCGCGTATCTCATCTTCTGGTCGGTGGTGTACTACGTGGCGCGCACCTGGTTCGGCTTCAGCCGCGAATGGGCGGCGCCGCTCGCCTCGGGCATCTCGGTCTGCGGTGTGTCGGCGGCCATCGCCACGGCAGCCGCCATCCGCGCGCGGCCGGTCGTGGCGATCATGGTGTCCTCCCTGGTCGTGATCTTCGCGGTGGTCGAGCTGCTCATCCTGCCCTTCCTCGCGCAGGCGTTCCTTTCTCACGAGCCGCTGGTCGCCGGCGCCTGGATGGCGCTATCGGTGAAGACCGACGGCGCGGCGGTGGCGAGCGGCGCGATCTCGGAAGCGCTGATCCTCGCCAACAACGCGGCCGAAGGCGTCAACTACGCCAAAGGCTGGATCCTGGGCACGGCGGCGACGGTGAAGGTGTTCATCGACATCTTCATCGGGGTCTGGGCGTTCGTGCTCGCCTACATCTGGACGACCCGCATCGAGCAGCGCGCCGGCGATCGGGCGCAGGCTCGGGAAATCTGGGAGCGCTTTCCCAAATTCGTGATCGGCTACGTCGTCACCTTCGCGCTGATCCTGCTGATCGCGCTGGGCGCGACGCCCGCCGTGATGGCGAAAGTCAAAGCGGCGATGGGCGAGGCGAACACGTTCCGCGGCATCTTCTTCGTTCTCACCTTTTTCACCATCGGCGTGATGACCAACTTCAGGAAGCTCTGGGAGGAAGGCATCGGCAAGCTCGCCGCCGTCTACCTGCTGTGCCTCTTTGGCTTCATCATCTGGGTGGGCCTGCTCATCGCCTGGCTCTTCTACGGCGGCGTGAAGCCGCCGCTCGCAGGCTGATCAAAGGAGCGACGACATGGAACAGCCGAAGGTCGGCGAAGAGATGCGCAAGATGGCTTACGAGCCGCTGCTGCCGATCGAGAAGCAGCTCATTGCCTGGAGCTTCGGGCTCGGCATCGTGCTGCTCGTGATCCTCGTCTTCGTCAGCCACGCCTTCCTCAAGGGCTGACGAGCGCGACTACGGGTCGCGGAAGCCGACGCGCCAGTGGCTGCCGTCGCAGAACGGCTTGTTCGCCGAGGCACCGCAACGACAAAGCGTGTAGTGCTCGCGTGAGGCGCCGTCGCCGAATCGCACGCCCATGAGTTCGATGCCGCCCGACACGGCATAGGGGCCGTTGTCGGTCACGAGCACCTGCGGTCCCCGCGCGGGTGGCACGGCCTCCTCGCCATCGATCGCGTAGCTGAGCGCGCCGGAGGGGCATTTGCGGATCGTGCCGACGATCTCGTCGAGCGCCGCGCCGTCGGCATCGATCCACGGCTCGGCACCCATGCGGAATACTTTCTTCAATGCGTCCGTGCAAAAACCGGCATGCGCGCAGATCGCGCGGTTGTCGAAGATGGTGATGCGCTTGCCGCGGTAAGTGTCGCGGCGGTTGTTTGCGCCGTCGGCGAGCCGGCGGTCGGAGAAGCCGTTCGTGCTGTGCGTGCCGTCGCAGAACGGCTTGTTCTTCGAGCCGCCGCAGCGGCAGAGCGCAACGCCGCGCACCGTAGCGCACTGCGCGCCCGAGGAGCGCACGAGGTTGGGCACCGGCGAGGGCTTCGTCTCGTGCAGCAGGTAATAGGGCCCGTTCGGCAGGCAGGCGATGCGCTGGGTGGCGGTTTCGCTCATGCCGCTAGTGTAGTGGCATCGCGCTTGCATCACCTCCCCGTTATGGGCGATCGCGATCGACGCTCCATTCCCCGTACGCAGCTCAAGGTCATCCATAAGCACCGCATGGGCGGGCGCACGTTCCGGCGCGTCTCCGAGCTGGTTTTCGTGCCCAACAGGCCCCCGCGCGCGGTGCTCGAATGGGTAGACCTCGGCGGCGTGCGCAGTCCGCTCTATATCGCCGAGCTCGACCCCGAGAAGCTCCGGCGGGCGAAGCGGCAGCGCAATACGTATTACTACGACGGCGAAACCGTCGATCCGCGCTACTTGGACGCAGCGGTTTCGCCTACACACTGACCGACTAAACCGCGGTTCGCCTCAGCTGCCGGAGATCGCCTCAGCCAGATCGAGATAGGCATCCGGCCCGACCCAGGCGACGAAGGCGAGCGCGATCGCGATCGAGATGATCAGCGCCTTGTACGAGCCGCCGCGGCGGAACTCGCGGATCGCGAGAGCGATGGCAATGAGGGCGACGAGCAGGCCGACGTAGATCGCGACGCGATACGCAAGCACGATGGTCTCGAAATCCCGCGTGCGCCATTCGATCGCGTTCATCGCCATCAGGACGAGCGATGGCAACGCGGCAAGGGCTGCCGTCAGGAGCGGGCGGCGCTTCTGTGCCGAATCCGCGGCCGTGTTCAAGTCCGGCGGAGGGCGCGGAGTACCAGCGCGCCGAGGATGAGAAAGAACGCGATGACGCGCAGCAGGTGCACGTAGCCGATATTCACGTGGTCGTCGCCAAGCCAGATCGCGAGCAGCTGGTTGACGGCGAGCAAGGCGAACGCGGCAGCGAAGGCGGGCAGGAGCGGATCGCCGGCCTCGCGCGCGCGCTGGAAAAAAAGCGCCGCCGCGAGGATGAAGCCCACCGTGACGATGCCCCCCAGGGCTTCGGTCATTGCGCCTCGTAGATCAGGCCGTAGAGCACGAACAGCAGCCCCGCCGCCGCGCTCGCAAACTGGTAAAGGCGCAGGTCGAGATGCGGGACCACGACCAGGTTGAAGAACAGCAGCACGTTGTTCAGCGTCAGACACACGAAGAACAACGCGCACCAGAGCAGCAGCCGCGCTCCGCGGGTGGCGTAGCTATAGGAAAGGACAACGGTGC
>DASSLQ010000192.1:0-11254 GCA_035689325.1 Burkholderiales bacterium
CACGCGCGACGTGACGATCGGCGCGCAAGTCGAGCGCTGGGTTCCGGGCGGCCCGCCGACGGCCTCCTTCGGGCTGGGCGTATCGGTGCCCCTTTTCACGGGCTATGACTTCTCCGGCGACATCCAGAAGGCGGAGGTCGACCGCTACGCCGCGCTCGACGCGCTCGCCAAGATACGCGCGCAGGCGGCGAATGAGCTGCGCCGCGCCGCCGGCGATCTCAACGCCGCCGCCGAGCGCGTCGAGCGCTTCGATGCCTCGCTCCTCGGTGCCGCCAACCGCAGCGCGGAAGCCTCCGAGTTCGCCTTCAGCCGCGGCGCGATTTCCGTCCTGGAAGTGCTGGACGCGCGCCGCACGCTGCGTGCCGTGCAGCTCGAAGCGCTCGGCGCACGCGCCGACTACGCCAAGGCGCTCGGCGCCTGGCGCGCCGCGCAGGCGAGCGTGCAGGCGCTCGAAGCCAAATGAGACGCCTGCCGCTCATTCTGGTTCTCCTTCTCGCCGCGTGTGGCGAGAAGGAGAAGGATCCGGCGCCGCAATTCACCGTCGAGCAGCACAGCGTGGTGATCTTCCCGTCCGGCAGCCCTCAGGCCGCCGGGATCAGCTCCGTGCCGATCGAGCCTCGCCGCGACATGGTGGTGCGCTTCAACGGGCGGCTGGTGTGGAACGAGGACCGCACCGTGCGCGTGTTCGCGCCCTTTGCCGGCCGCGTCAGCGTGATCGCCGTGCGGCCGGGTGACCGGGTGAAGCCCGGCCAGACGCTCGCAGTGATCGCGGCGCCCGAGCTTGGCATGGCGCAGGCCGAGGCGCGCAAGGCCGAGCAAGACCACGCGCTTGCGCAGAAGAACCTCGCGCGCG
The DNA here is from genome assembly GCA_035689325.1 of Burkholderiales bacterium. Lineage (GTDB taxonomy): Bacteria > Pseudomonadota > Gammaproteobacteria > Burkholderiales > SG8-39 > SCGC-AG-212-J23. Next base: position 854 of record DASSLQ010000192.1, read on the forward strand.
TGCAGGAGCTCTTCAACGCCGGCGTCGCCCCGGCGAAGGACCTGCAGGCGGCGCAGGCCGACGTCGCGCGCACGGCCGCGGACCGCCAGCGCACCGCCGCCAAGCTCAAGCTCTACGGCAAGACCGACAGCGTCGACCAGACGCTGCCGCTGAAGACGCCGATCGCGGGCGTCGTGGTAGAGCGCAACCTGAATCCCGGGCAGGAGATCCGCCCCGACAGCCAGGGCGACAAGGGCCTTTTCGTGGTCTCCGATCCGAGGAAGCTCTGGTTCCTGCTCGATGTCGCCGAGAAGGACGTCGGCCTGGTGAAGCCGGGCACCGATGTCAGCATCACCACGACCTCGCTCGGCGCCGAGCATGTGAAAGGCACCATCATGTATGTAGCGGACGTCGTCGATCCGCAGTCGCGCACGGTGAAGGTGCGCGGCGCAGTCGAGGGCGATGAGCGGCTCAAGGCCGAGATGTATATCGTCGCGGAGCTGCGCGTGCCGGCAACCGGCGGCTTTCTGGTACCGGCGCGCGCGGTCTACCTGCGCGGCGAGCAGCATTACGTCTTCATCGACCAGGGCAACGGACGCTATGCGCGCCGCGCGATCGTCGCCGGGCCGCTTACCGACGGCTACCAGGTGGTGCTGCAAGGCCTCGCGGCCAACGACAAGGTGGTGCTCGACGGCAGCCTCCTGCTTGAGCGGCTGCTCGCCTCCAAGGACTGAGGCGTGATCCGCCGGATCGTCGAGTTCGCGCTCTACCAGCCGCTGTTCATCCTGCTCGGCGTGATCCTCTTCATTGGCGCCGGCCTGTGGGCATTCAACAACCTGCCGGTGGAAGCGTTCCCGGATGTCACCGATACGCAGGCGACGGTGATCGCGCTTTATCCCGGGCGCGCCGCCGAGGAGGTGGAGAAGCAGGTCACCATCCCGTTGGAGGTCGGGCTCTCCGGCCTGCCGGGCGCGGTGCGCATGTTCTCGCATACGCAGTTCGGGCTCTCGTTCGTCATCATCACCTTCAATGACACGGTGAACGGCTATTTCGCGCGCCAGCAGGCGGAGGAGCGCCTGCGCGAAGTCGATCTCCCCGACGGCGTGCAGGCGCAGCTCGCGCCGTTCTCCACGGCAATTGGTGAGATCTATCGCTACCGCATGAAGGGCGAGGGGCAGGGGCCGCGCGAGCTGCGCACCTACCAGGACTGGGTCGTGGCGCGGCAGCTGCGCCTTGTGCCGGGCGTGGCGGATGTCGTCAGCCTGGGCGGGCTCGTGAAGCAGTACGAAGTGCGCCCGGATCTAGCGCGGCTGCGCGACTACAAGATCACCCTGTCGCAGCTCTCACAGGCCATCCAGCGCGGCAATGCCAACGCCGGTGGCAGCTATGTCGAGCAGGGGCGCCAGCAGTACCTGATCCGCGGCCTCGGACTCTTCCAAGGTGTGGAGGACATCGAGAACGTCGTAGTTGCCGAGCGCGGCGGCACGCCCATCGTTGTCCGCAATTTGGCGAAGGTCTCCGTCGGCTCGGTGCCGCGGCAGGGCGTCGCCGGCCAGGACGCCGACGACGACGTGGTGACCGGCGTCGTGCTGATGCGCCGCGGCGAGAACCCCTCGGTGGTGCTGAAGCTCGTGCGCGAGAAGATCGACCAGCTGAACGCCACCGGCCTGCCGGGCGGCGTGAAGGTCGTGCCGATCTACGACCGCACCTGGCTTATCGGCAAGACGCTCACCACGGTGTTCAGCAACCTGCTGGAAGGCGCGCTGCTCGTCTCGTTCGTGCTGTGGCTGTTCCTCGGCAACGTGCGCGCCGCGCTCATCGTCGCCTTCACCATCCCGCTTGCGCTGCTCGCCACCTTCCTTGGCCTTACCTGGATCGGCATCCCGGCCAACCTGCTGTCATTGGGCGCCATGGACTTCGGCATCATCGTCGACGGCGCGGTGATCGTGATGGAGAACGTGTTCCGCCGCCTGACCGAGGAGCGGCATGCGCATCACGAGCTCGACGACGAAAGCCGCAAGAGCGTGATCCTGCAAGCGACGGTGGAAGTGGGGCGGCCGACGCTGTTTTCGATGCTGATCATCATCGCCGCGCACATCCCGATCTTCACGCTGCAGCGGCACGAGGGCCGCATCTTCGCGCCGATGGCCTACTCGGTGGTCTCGGCGCTGATCGGCGCGCTGATCCTGTCGCTCACGCTCGTGCCGCTGCTTTGCTCGGTGATGCTGAAGCGCAACCTGCCCGAGGAAGAGAACGCGATCGTGCGCGCCGCCAGGCGCTGGTACGCGCCGGCGCTCGCCTGGTGCCTCGCGCGACCGAGGGCGATCCTTGCCACCGCGGTGGTGGCGCTGGCCGGCGCGCTCGCGCTGGTGCCGCGGCTCGGGACGGAATTTCTGCCCGAGCTGAACGAGGGCTCGATCTGGGTGAACGTATTCCTGCCGACGAGCGTTTCCGTGTCGGAGGCGCAGGACTTGAACCGCCGCGTCCGCGAGGCGATCCACCGGTCGCCGGAGGTGACGAGCGTCACCTCCAAGGCCGGCAGGCCCGAGGACGGCACCGACCCGAAGCTCATCAACATGTCGGAGCTGCTGGTCGACGTGAAGCCCGAGTCCGAGTGGCGCAAGGGCATGACCAAGGCGAAGCTGCTCGCCGAGATGGATGCGGAGATCAACAAGATCCCCGGACTCGAGACCGGCTTCTCGCAGCCGATCCGCGACAACGTGCTCGAGTCGATCTCGCAGATCGACGGCCAGATCGTCATCAAGGTGTTCGGCGACGATCTGGAGACGCTGCGTGACGTCTCGCTGCAGGTATTGAAGCAGGTGCAGACGGTGCCGGGCGTGGCGCGCGCCTTCGTCGACCGCCTGGGCGAGCTGCCCCAGATCCAGGTGCGGGTCGACCGTGCGCGCGCCGCGCGCTACGGCATCAACGTCGCCGATGTGCAGGACGTGATCGAAAGCGCGCTCGGCGGCAAGGCGGTGACGCAGCTCTGGGAAGGCGAGAGCCGCTTCGCCGTGGCGGTGCGCCTGCCCGAAGAGGAGCGCCACCTCACGAGCATGCAGGATCTCCTCATCGCCACGCCGGGCGGCGCCTACGTGCCGCTCTCGGAGGTGGCCACGTTCCGTACGGTGGGCGGCCTCATGAACATTGCGCGCGAGAACGGCCGGCGCGTGTTCGCGATCGGCGTGTTCATCCGCGGGCGCGACATGGGCGGCGTGGTGAGCGATATGCAGAGCAACGTCAACGCCAACGTGAAGCTGCCCGAGGGCTACAACGTCACCTGGTCGGGCGAGTTCGAGAACCAGGAGCGCGCGATGAACCGTCTCGCGGTCATCGTGCCGATCTCGATCCTGATCATTTTTCTGCTGCTGTTCGACGCCTTCAAATCGTTCGCCAGCGCGCTCGTCATCATCGCCAACGTGCCGTTCTCGGTGATCGGCGGCATCCTCGCGCTGTGGCTCACCGGGATCTATCTTTCGGTGTCCGCTGCGATCGGCTTCATCGCGCTCTTCGGCCAGGCGGTGCTGAACGGCGTCGTCATGGTGACGCTCTTCAACGAGTTGCGCTCGCAGGGCGCCTCCCTCATCGGCGCGGTGAGCGAGGGCGCGATGACGCGCCTGCGCACCGTGCTGATGACGGCGCTGCTCGCGAGCCTGGGCTTGCTGCCGATGGCGATCTCCACCGGCATCGGCTCGGAGACGCAGAAGCCGCTCGCCGTGGTGGTGATCGGCGGGCTTGTGACCGCCACGCTGCTCGTGCTCTTCGTGCTGCCGGTGCTTTACGTCGTGGTTTTGCGCCGCTTCGGCGACATCACTGCCGCTCGAGGCGACGCGTGACCAGCCATACGAAACCGAGTGCCACGGCGAGCGCCGCAAGCAGCAGGAGGCCGATGCGCGTCGCGGTGCGCTGGTCGCCCGCCTCGACCTTGCCCTTGGGGATCGAGATGCCGAGCACCCAGCCGCTCAGCGCGGAGGTTGCATAAGCCGTATAGCTTTCGACGCCCTCGATAGTGCGTTCGCGCGCGGAGCCCGCCGGCGCCTGCTTGATCGCGCCGCGCGGCTCGTCCGATGCCGGCGTGCCCGGCGGCTGCGTAGGGATGCGGGCGACGAAGCGCTTGTTGCCGTCGACCAGCTTGATCGCCCAGTCCTCCGGCAGGCGCTGCTCGCGCAGCAGCGCCTCGAACACCTGCGGCTTGAGCGGAACCGAGACCACGTAGCGCACCTTGCCGCCGTACACCACCGGGACCCGGACCCGCGTCGCGGCCTTGTCGACCGCCGGCCCGACCGCGACGTTGCCGATCTGCGGCTTGCCCGATTCCAGCGCGCGCTCGAGCGAATCCTGGTCGACTTGCGGCGTCGCCGGGCTGCCGTACGGCTGCACGGCGTTGAAAAGCTGCGCGCCGCTGGCCGATTGCAGCCCGACGTTCAGCCACCGCGGCTGCGAGTGCAGCACACGGACCGATTCGTCGTAGAAGGCGCGGACGTCTCCTTTCTCGAGATTGCGCGACGCAGCCAGCGCCTGCACGGTCCGGATATGGCCCTCGAGCTCCGCATCGACGGCGCTCATGATCGCCCGCGCCCTGCCGAGCGCCTCGGTGACGACGATGGCGCGTTCGTCTTCGACCAGCCGCACCCCCAGCAGCACGGCGGCGAGCGCGAACGGCGCAAGGGCGCCCAGCGCAAGCAGGTACAGCCGGATCCGCAGACCACTCGTCATTTGCCGCATTCTGCGGCAACTACGCGCTCGGGCGGCGCAGCGATTCCTTTGCCCGCGCAATAACTTGTTCGAGCGCAGCGGCAGCCAGCTCGATCTCGCTCGCCGTGATTTCAAGCGAGGGCGCGAGGGTGATCACATTCTTGTAGTAGCCGCCGATATCGAGCACCAGACCGAGGCGCTTGCCGGCGATGCGCAGGTCGCCTTCCAGGCCGATCTGGAACATGCGGTCCGCAAGCCGCCGGCTCGGCGTGACGCCGTCGGCTTCGCACATCTCCATGCGCAGCGCGAGGCCGAGGCCGTCGACTTCGCCGATCTCGGCATGCCTCGCCTTGAGCTCGCGCAGCCTCGCCAGGAATTCGGCGCCTTTGCGCATCACGCTCGCTTCGTAGCCGCCGGCGGTGAGGATCTTCATCACCGCGAGGCCCGTCGCCGTGCCGAGCGTATTCGAGGAGAAGGTCGAATGCGTCGAGCCCGGACCGAACACCGCCGGGCTGATCAGCTCCTCGCGCGCCCAGATGCCGGAAAGCGGGTTGAGGCCGTTGGTGAGCGCCTTGCCGAAGACGATGATGTCCGGCTGCACGTCGAAGTGCTCCATCGCCCACAGCTTGCCGGTGCGGCGAAATCCCATCTGGATCTCGTCGTCGACGAAGAGGATGCCGTGCTGCTTGCAGATCGCTGCGAGGCGCTTGAAGTAGCGCTTCGGCGGAATCACGTAGCCGCCCGTGCCCTGCACCGCTTCGGCGAAGAGCGCGCCGAATTCCGCGCGCCCGGTCTTCGGGTTCCACGCGCCCGTGTACTCGTGCTCGAACAGCCGCTCGAACTCGGCGATGCAATGGTCCTCGAGCCTTTGCGGCTCGCCGCGATAAGGCGAGCGGAACGGATACGGGAAGGGAATGAACTCGGCGCGGTCGGCGAATTCACCGAAAGCTTCGCGGTAGCGATAGGAGGAGGTGATGGCGGAGGCGCCGAGCGTGCGCCCGTGGTATCCGCCCTCGAAGGCGAGCATGCGGCTGCGGCCGGTGTGCTTGCGCACGAGCTTCAGCGCGTCCTCGATCGCCTGCGAGCCGCCGACGTTGAACTGCACGCGGCCTTTCATGCCGAAGCCGCGCTCGATGCTCTCGCAGATCATCTCGGCGAGCTCGATCTTCTCGCGATGCAGATACTGGCAGGCGAGCTGCGGCAGCGTTTCGAGCTGCCTGAGCAATGCCTTTGTCACCTCGGCATTGGCATAGCCGAGATTGACCGCCGAGTACCACATCTGGAGGTCGAGATACTCGCGTCCTTGGATATCGTAGAGGTAGCTGCCTTTGCAGCGCTCGAAGATCTTCGGCTTCTCGGCGTAGTGCACGGTGTCGCCGTACGAGCAGTAGCGCGCCTCTTTCGCAAGCAAGCGGACCTCTTCGGACGGGTCCGCCGCTGTCAGTTCGTTGAAAGCTCTGTTCATTACCATGGCGCGGCGAGGGTAACACGCGATCTCGCGCGGAGCGTTCGGAGAAACGCCCGGCTTTCAATTCAGACATTTATGCCGATCGAATGGGCGCGGCTCAAGCCGCAGACACCGATTAAGGTTCACGACCGCGGCATCACCCTGCGCGGTGATGGCGGCTGCCGCGTGCTGCTGCTGCACGGCCTGACCGGGTGCCCGGCCGAGCTCGGCTACGTCGCGCACTGGCTGCGTACCCGTGGCCGCTATCACGTCAGCTGCCCGCGGCTCGTGAACCACGGTCAGCCGATGGCGGTGCTTGCGCGCACGCGCTGGCACGAGCTCGTGGATTCGGCGCGGCACGCGCTCCTCGAGGCGCGCGCCGCCGCGCGCACCGAGGGCGTGCCACTCGTGATCGGCGGGCTGTCGCTCGGTGCCGTGCTATCCCTGATCCTCGCCGCCGAATATCCGGACGATGTCGCGGGCGTGGCGTGCCTCGCGCCCACGCTTTTCTACGACGGGTGGAGCGTGCCGTGGTACCACCGGCTGATTCGCCTGGTGGACTACACGCCGCTCAAGTACTTCACCTATTTCCGCGAGAGCGAGCCGTACGGGCTGAAGGACGAGGCGCTGCGCGCCAAGATCGCCGGCCACTACCGCCATGTATCGCTCGACGACGCCAGCGCCGCCGCCAAAATCGGCTATGCGCATTTCCCGGTGCGGCTCTTCTGCGAGATGCGCCATGTCATCGAGCGCTGCAAGCGGCTGCTCCCCCGGGTGCGCTCGCCGCTGCTCGTCGTGCAGGCGGAGCGCGACGACGTCACCGGTCCGCGCAACGCGAGCTTCATCCTCGAGCGCGCCGCCTCGGAGCAGCGCGAACTCGTGCTGCTCAAGGAGTCCTACCACCTGGTGTGCGCCGACGTCGAGCGCTCCACCGTTGCCGCGCGCTTGCAGGCGTTCTGTGCCACGCTCGCTGCTTAAGCCGGCGCTGTTTTTCGATTTCGACAATACGTTGACGCACGGCGACGTGCTCGACGAGCTGATCGAGCGCTATTCGCCGAACGAGGCCTGGCGCGACTGGGAGGAAGCCTGGCAACAGGGCCGCCTGCCGGCGCACGAGTGCCTGCGCCTGCAGGTCGAGAACATGCGCGTCTCGCGCGAGCGGCTGCTCGAGGACGTGGCGCGCGTGCGCATCGACCCCGTATTCGCCGAGATCGTCGAATGGGCGACGTTGCACGAGGTTCCGGTGCGGATCGTGAGCGACAGCTTCCTGCCGCTGATCGCGCGCATCCTCGATGCCAACGGCATCGCCGGCATCCGCGTCCTCGCCAACGATCTAACCTTCGCGGCTGGCGATCGCCTCGTGCCTTCTTTTCCGCACTACGACCCGCGCTCGGCGTGCGCGGCCAACGCCAAGGCGCGCCACCTCGCGCCGTACCGCGCGCGCCACCGCATCGTCTTCGCCGGCGACGGCCACTCCGACCTCGACGCGGCGCTCGCCGCCGACGTGGTCTTCGCCAAAAGCACGCTCGCGAACGAGCTCGACGCGCGCGGCGGCTCGTTCTACCCCTTCGATACGCTCGAGCCGGTGCTTGCGTTCCTCGAGAGCGTGCCGATGGTCAGCGCGAGCGTAGCTCGGCGCTAGGCCCTAAAGTTCCTCCGGGTGGGCGCGGATGTACCGCGCCAGATCGTCGTCGAGCGACGACCAGTCGATGCGGCGCGCCGCCAGGCGCGCGACGGCGTGGATCACGCCATTGCGGTGCGCGCAGTAGTTGGTCAGCGGCACGAGCCGGTGGCCGGTCTCGATCTTCGGCGCGTAGCCGGTCTGGCCGCTCTGGATGGCGCTCGCCCCGCGCGCGAGCGCCCAGTCCACCGCGGCGTCCCACAACCGGAAGTACAGCTGCCACTCGCGCGGCCGCGTGTAATCGATGCCGATGAACTTGTTGATCACCTTGGCGCCCAGGTCGAAGCACAGCATGAACGCAATGAGCTCATCCGTCGCGCGCTCACGCAGGAGCACGAAATGCGACCGGGGCTGCTCGGCAATGCGTGCAAAGAAGCCGCGGTTCAGCCGCTCGAACTTGGTGGCGGCCTTCTCGTACGTCTGCCAGAAAAGCGCGAACACCGCATCGAGCGTGCGCTCGTCCGGCCGCTGGATCACCTCGACCCGCACGTTGAGCGCCGCGGCGCTGCGCCTGAGCTTCTTCCGGAACTGATGGCGGCGGCTGCCCTTCAGCGCCGCGTAGTACGCCTCCTTGGCGCCATGGAGCTCGGCGATCGTCCCCGGGAAGCTGACGACCGGGAATAGCCCGGCTTCGCTCGCGAGCCATTCGAGTCCGGCTGGGCAATCCTTCCACACGAGCAAGGGAGCTCCGACCTCGCGCGCCTGTGCCACGAGCGCCTGCTGCAAGGCGCGCAGGGCGCTCGCGGCATCGACGCCCGGCAGCATGCCGACGGTTCCTTCCTCGGCGCATGGCGAGCCGACGAAAAGCGTGCGCGGCTTGACGAGCCTCGGAAAGATCTTCCCGAGCCGCTGCACGGTACCGAGAAGCGCCGGCGGCGCCACCAGGCTGACGGGGAAATCCATGACGAATGCCGGCGCGATGCCGACGTCAACGCCGTCGCGCTGGATCACGCCGTAGCGGAATGAGAACTGGTCTTCGAGTCCCGCGCGCTCGAGCGTCGCGTACCACCAGCGCCCCTCGAGCGTCGGCGGAAAGCAGGCGTCCCAGAGGTGCGCGTCGATCTGCGCCTCCGAATCCACGAAACGCACCGCGAAGCTCATGCCTCGGCCGCGAGCAGCGCGACGCCGATCACGATCAGCGCGATGCCGATCCAGCGCGCCCGGGTCACCGGCTCGCCGAGGAAGCGCTGCGACAGCACGGCGACGGCGACGAAACCGACACTGGTGATGGGAAACGCCGTGCTCACTTCGACGAACTGCAGCCCGCCGGTATACATGCCGGCTTGTGCGGCGAAAAGCGCGATGCCTGCGCCGACCCAGAAGAGCTTCGCCTGCGGCGCGAGCGCGGACTTCTTGAAGCACACCTGCGCGACGCCTTCGATGACGCCGCTGACGATGATCAGCAGCACGCCGAGCGCACTCGCCGTCATGGGCAGGCCCCGCCGCTGTCGTGCGCAGTGCGGCTGATGAACCAGACGCCGGCGAAGACGAACGCGATGCCGAGCACTTTACGCGCGTCCACACTCTCGCCGAGGAACAGCACGGAAACCGCCAGCACCGTGATGAGGCTCAGCGACGTGATTGGCTGCGAGTAGCTCAGGTCCGAGCCCTCGAGCACGCGCAGCCAGTTGACCAGCTGCCATACGAAGAGCACCGCGACCGCGAGGAACAGCGGCTGACGCAGCGCCGCCTCGACCAACGTCGGGATCGACAAGACGCCGGGCAACCCGGCGGCGGCCGCTTTCCAGAGAACGTGGACCGCCGTGTCGAGGACGATGGCGAGCGCAAGCCGCCACGCGAGCCACGCTGGGATCCGGGCGCTCGGCCGCGAGGAACCGCTCATTTTCCGCGAATAATAGCGAATGGCTCAATACGTCTACACCATGCGCCGGGTGAGCAAGACCGTGCCGCCCCAGCGCACCATCCTCAAGAACATCTCGCTCAACTTTTTCCCCGGCGCCAAGATCGGCGTGCTCGGGCTGAACGGCTCCGGCAAGTCGTCGCTGCTGAAGATCATGGCGGGCGTCGACGACAACTACGACGGCGAAGTGATCCGCATGCCGGGCATCAAGGTGGGCTTCCTCGAGCAGGAGCCGCAGCTCGCCGCCGGCAAGAGCGTGCGCGAAACGGTGGAAGCGGCGCTCGGCGAGCTCGCGGCGGCGAAGAAGCGCCTGGACGAGATCTACGCCGCCTACGCCGAGCCGGGCGCGGATTTCGACAAGCTCGCCGAGGAGCAGGCGCGGCTCGAAGCGCAGCTCAACGCCGGTGGCGCCGACGAGCTGGAAGTCGCCGCCGATGCGCTGCGGCTGCCACCGTGGGAGCAGAAGGTAGATGTGCTTTCGGGCGGCGAAAAGCGCCGCGTCGCGCTCTGCCGGCTGCTGCTCTCGAAGCCCGATCTATTGCTGCTGGACGAGCCCACGAACCATCTCGACGCCGAGAGCGTCGAGTGGCTCGAGCAGTTCCTGCAGCGCTTCCCGGGCACCGTGGTTGCCGTCACGCACGACCGCTACTTTCTGGACAATGCCGCAGGCTGGATCCTCGAGCTGGACCGGGGCTACGGTATCCCGTGGCAGGGCAACTACTCCTCGTGGCTCGAGCA
>DASSLQ010000193.1:0-7891 GCA_035689325.1 Burkholderiales bacterium
CATCAGCTGGCTGCGGGCCTCGGTGAGGCGCTCCTGCGACGCGCGGAAGGCCTGCTCGGCCTGCGGCAGGCGCGCATTTTCCTGCTCGAGCTTCTGCTTGGCCTGCGCGACGCGCTGCTTCGCTCCGCCCGCCCGCGCCGCCCACATGTGCAGCGCCTGCGTGAGCTGCGAGCGCTGCTCGCGCCAGCCGCCGAGTTGGGTATGCCGCTCGGTCTGCTGGCTTTCGAGGCGCGCGCGGGTTTCCTCGGCATGGCGCAGCTCGGACTCGTAACGCGCCACTTCGGCATTCGTCGCGTAGAGCGCGGCCTGCGCCTGGTTCAGCGCATCGCCCGCCTGGTAGTGCGCGGCGCGCGCGCTTTCGAGCTGCGCCTCGAGCGAGCGCGACTGGGCGTTCTCGCCCTCGAGCTCATTGGTGACGCGCGACACCTCCGCCGAATGGCGCTCGCGCTCGGCGGCGGCGTCGCGCCGCCGCAGGTACCAGAGCAGGTGCTGTTTGAGATGCAGGTCGCGCTGCAGCTCCTGGTAGCGGGTGGCGACCTGCGCCTGCGCATCGAGCTTCTCGATCTGCAGCCCGAGCTCAAGCCGGATGTCGGTGATGCGCGCCAGGTTCTCGCGCGTGTCGGCGAGCCGCGTTTCAGTCTCCCGCCGCCGCTCCTTGTACTTCGAGATGCCCGCGGCTTCCTCGAGGAACACGCGCAGCTCTTCGGGCTTCGCCTCGATGACGCGCGAGATCATGCCCTGTTCGATGATGGCGTAGGCACGCGGGCCGAGGCCCGTGCCGAGGAACATGTCGGTGATGTCGCGCCGGCGCACGTGCGTGCCGTTGATGTAGTAGCTCGACTCGCCGTCGCGCTGGAGCACGCGCTTCACCGCGATCTCCGCGTACTGCGACCACTGCCCGGCGGCGCGGCCGAGCGAATTGTCGAACGCGAGCTCCACCGCGGCGCGTGCGAGCGCCGCGCGGTTCACCGAGCCGTTGAAGATCACGTCCTGCATCGAGTCGCCGCGCAGCGCCGACGCTCTGCTCTCGCCGAGCACCCAGCGCACCGCGTCGATCACGTTCGATTTGCCGCAGCCGTTGGGGCCGACGACGCCGACCAGCTGGCCGGGGACATGGATCGTTGTTGGGTCTACGAACGACTTGAAACCGGACAGCTTTATTTGAGTTAACCGCACGCGAAAATAATAACGTCTTACGCCGCCCTATAGAACTGCCGCGGCGCTCAGAAAAACGTTGACAAAACGAGAGACCTCTTGTCCTCGAGGGCGCCACCCCTACGGGTAGTCGCAAAAGCCGATTCGGGCGGCTAGGCGCCACATCTAGTAGGTGTAGCCCAGCTGTGCAGCTATGGGCAGTAGCCTCGGTCGGCCAACGATTTTGGCGCTGGCGCTGCGTGATAACATCTGCGCGCTCCGTTTCCGGCCTTGTCTTCCGCGCCAGTGCCCTCTCGTCCCAGCAGGAAGCTGGAGACTTTTCCGAATCCAGCGCGCGATCGCGATTACCGGATCCACATGGAGATGCCGGAGTTCACCTGCGTCTGCCCGATGACCGGGCAGCCGGATTTCGCCACGCTGGTGCTCGACTACGTGCCGGACAAGCTGTGCGTGGAACTCAAATCGCTCAAGCTCTACGTCTGGTCCTATCGCGACGCCGGCGCGTTCCACGAGGCGGTGACCAACAAGATCCTCGACGACCTCGCGCGCGCGACGCAGCCGCGGTTGATGCGGCTGGAAGCGCGCTTCAATGTGCGAGGCGGCATCTACACGACCGTCGTTGCCGAGCATCGGAAGAAGGGCTGGCGCGGAGACATGCCGAAGTGATGCGGCCTACGTGAACCCGCTGCTCGCGAAGCTGCAGCCCTACCCGTTCGAGAAGTTGCGCGCGCTGATCGCCGGCAACGCGCCGCCGACGCGCCTGCGGCCGATCAACCTGCAGATCGGCGAGCCGAAGCACCCGACGCCCGCGCTCGTCAAGGACGCGCTCGCCGGCGCGCTCGACGGCCTCGCGTCCTATCCGCTGACCGCCGGCACGCCCGCGCTGCGCCAGGCGATTGCCGCGTGGCTTGCGCGCCGCTATGGGATTGCCCCGCTCGACCCGGAGAAGCAGGTGCTCCCGGTCAACGGCACCCGCGAGGCGCTGTTCGCCTTCGCGCAGACGATGATCGAGCCGCGGCCGGATGCGCGCGTCGTGTGTCCGAACCCGTTCTATCAGATATACGAGGGTGCCGCCCTGCTCGCCGGCGCGACGCCCGTCTATGGCGAGCCTGAGACCTGGGCCGGGGTGCAGCTGATCTACGCCTGCTCGCCAGCCAACCCGAGCGGGCATGTCATGGATCTCGCCGAGTGGCGGCGCCTGTTCGAGCTCGCGGATCGCCATGGCTTCGTCATCGCCTCCGACGAGTGCTATTCCGAGATCTATTTCGACCGGCCGCCGCTCGGCGCGCTGCAGGCCGCGCACCGGCTCGGGCGCGGCGACCAGCGCCTGGTCGTGTTCTCGAGCCTGTCGAAGCGCTCGAATGCGCCGGGAATGCGCTCGGGCTTCGTCGCAGGCGATGCGGCGCTCATCAAGCAGTTTCTGCTTTACAGGACATACCACGGCTCGGCGATGAGCCTCGCGGTGCAGGCCGCCTCCATCGCCGCATGGAGCGACGAGAAGCACGTCGAGGAGAACCGGCGCCTTTACGCGCAGAAGCTCGAACGCGTGCTGCCGATCGTGCAGCCGCCGCTCGCGGCCGAGCGGCCGGAGGGCGGCTTCTACCTATGGATGCGCACGCCAGGCGACGATACGGAGTTCGCGCGCCGCCTGCACGGTCAATACAATGTGCTCGTGCTACCCGGCAGCTTTCTTGCCCGCACTGTGCGTGGCGTAAACCCCGGCGCCAACCACGTGCGCATCGCGCTCGTGCCGCCGCTCGACGAGTGCGACGAGGCGATGGAGCGCATTGCGCGCTTCGCCGCAACCTTGTGAGCGCCAAGGAGACGATCGAAGCGGCGTGGGAGGGCCGCGCCACGCTGACGCAGGCGAATGCGACGCGCGCGCTGCGCGAGGCGGTCGAGGAGGTGATCGCGGGTCTCGACGCGGGGCGGCTGCGCGTCGCCGAGAAGTCAGGCGGGCAGTGGCTCACGCACCAGTGGATCAAGAAAGCGGTGCTGCTTTCGTTCCGGCTGGAAGACAACCGCGTGATCGAAGGTGGCGCGACCCGCTACTACGACAAGGTGCCGTCCAAGTTCGGGCCCGGGTACGACTTCGCGGCCGCGGGTTTGCGCGTGGTGCCGCCGGCGATGGCGCGCCGCGGCGCCTACATCGCAAAGAACGCGGTGCTGATGCCGTCGTACGTCAACATCGGCGCCTATGTCGACGAAGGCACCATGGTGGACACCTGGGCGACCGTGGGTTCCTGCGCACAGATCGGCAAGAACGTGCACCTCTCCGGCGGCGTCGGCATCGGCGGTGTGCTCGAGCCGATCCAGGGCAATCCGGTGATCATCGAGGACAACTGCTTCATCGGCGCGCGCTCCGAGATCGTGGAGGGCGTGATCGTGGAAGAGAACGCGGTCATCTCGATGGGGGTGTTCATCGGGCAAAGCACCCGGATCTACGACCGCGCGAGCGCCAAGACGCTGTATGGCCGTGTCCCGGCCGGCTCCGTGGTGGTGTCCGGTACTTTGCCCTCGGCGGACGGACGCTACAGCCTTTACTGTGCCGTTATCGTGAAAACGGTTGATGCCAAGACAAGGGCGAAGACCAGCCTGAACGAGTTGTTGCGAGGGGATTAAACTAGGCCCACTCAGGGGCTTTGGGGGGAAACACATGTCAGCAATGAAGCGGCTGTTCCAGGTGATGGCCGACAAGAAGGCGTCGGACATCTTCCTGTCCGTCGGCGCGCCCATCAACATCAAGCTGAACGGCGTGGCGATGCCGGTGAACCAGACCGTGATGACCGCGGACGCGGTGCGGCAGCTTCTCTACGAGGTGCTGAACGAGCGCCAGATCAAGGAATACGAAGAAGACATGGAGCTCAACACCGCGTTCGAGCTCGAAGGCATCGGCACCTTCCGCATCAGCGCCTTCCGCCAGAAAGGCTCCCCGGCGGTCGTCGTGCGCTACATCCCGATGAGCATCCCGGCGATCGATACGCTCGGTATCCCCGAGGTGCTCAAAGAGGTCATCATGCAGAAGCGCGGCCTGATCCTCATGGTGGGGGCCACCGGCTCGGGCAAGTCCACCTCGCTCGCTTCGATGCTCGACTACCGCAATGGACGCATGTCGGGCCACATCCTGACGCTCGAGGACCCGATCGAGTTCATCTTTCAGAGCCGCAAGTCGATCGTGAACCAGCGCGAGGTCGGCACCGATACCAAGGCGTTCGAGATCGCGCTCAAGAACGCGCTGCGCCAGGCGCCCGACTGCATCCTGATCGGCGAGATCCGCGACAAGGCGACCATGGCAATGGCGCTGGCGTACTCGCAGTCGGGCCACCTGTGCCTTGCAACGCTGCACGCGAACAACAGCTATCACGCGATGAACCGCATCATCAACTTCTATCCGCTCGAGAACCGGGCGGCGCTGCTGCTCGACCTGGCGGCGGCGCTGCAGGCGGTGATCTCGCAGCGGCTGGTGCGCACCAAGACCGGCGTGCGCGTCGCGGCGTGTGAGGTGCTGCTCAACACGCGCCACATCGCCGAGCTGATCGAGAAGGGCGAGATCGGCGAGATCAAAGACGCGCTCGAGAAGAGCATGTCGCCGGGCTCGCAGACCTTCGAGCAGGCGCTGTTCAAGCTCTTCATGGAAGGCAAGATCACGCAGGACGAGGCCATGGCGAACGCCGACTCGGCGACCAACATGCTGTGGCTCATCAACCAGGCGACCGCCGGCGAGATCAGCGGCCAGCCGGTGCCGCCGAAGCCGGAGCACTCGATGCCCGAGAAATCGGGCAGCCTGGACAGGGCGGGCGGCACATCGTTCAACGACTTCAAGATCGACGTGAATGCCTGAGGGCGCGAGCGCCCTAGCGTTAGCCCAGGAACTGATTGCGCGGCGCTCGGTAAC
This sequence comes from Burkholderiales bacterium, assembly GCA_035689325.1. Lineage (GTDB taxonomy): Bacteria > Pseudomonadota > Gammaproteobacteria > Burkholderiales > SG8-39 > SCGC-AG-212-J23. The sequence goes on from DASSLQ010000193.1 coordinate 5,051, forward strand.
CCCCGAGGATGGCGGCTGCCAGGCGCTCGTCGCCCGGCGACTCGAGCGCGCGGGATTTCGCTGCGAGCCGATGCCGTTCGGCGAGGTGACAAACCTCTGGGCGCGCCGCGGCAGCAGCCACCCGGTCGTGTGCTTCGCCGGCCACACCGACGTCGTGCCGAGCGGGCCGCCGGGCGAGTGGCACTCCGATCCTTTCGTGCCGAGCGTTCGCGATGGCAAGCTCTTCGGCCGAGGCGCCGCGGACATGAAGTCATCGATCGCCGCCTTCGTCGTCGCAACCGAGCGCTTCGTCGCCGAGCGGCCGCAGCATCACGGCTCGATCGCGCTGCTGCTCACCTCCGACGAGGAAGGCCCTTCGGTCGACGGCACGGCGCGCGTGGTCGAGCGGCTCAAGCAGCGCCACGAGACCATCGACTACTGCATCGTCGGCGAGCCGACCTCTGTGGACGCGCTCGGCGACACGCTGAAGATCGGGCGCCGCGGCTCGCTCTCCGGCAAGCTCACGGTGCGCGGCATCCAGGGCCATGTCGCCTATCCCGAGCTCGTGAAGAACGCGATCCATCTCCTCGCTCCCGCTTTGGCGGAGTTGGTGCGCACGCAATGGGACGCGGGCAACGAAAGCTTCCCGCCCACGAGCTTCCAGGTCTCCAACATCCATGCCGGCACCGGCGCGGGCAACGTGGTGCCGGGCAGCGTGGAAGCGGACTTCAATTTCCGCTTCTCCACAGAGAGCACCGACGCAACGCTGCGCAGCCGGGTGGAAGCGATGCTGCGCAAGCACGCGCTCGATTTCGCGATCCAGTGGACGCTCGGCGCGAAGCCGTTCCTCAGCCGGCGCGGCCGGCTCGCGGACATCGTGCTCGAGGTGGCGAAGCGCCGCACCGGCCGCGCGGGCGAGCTGACGACCACCGGCGGTACGTCCGATGCGCGCTTCATCATCGACATCTGTCCCGAGGTGATCGAGCTCGGACCGGTGAACACCAGCATCCACAAGCTGAACGAGCATATCGCGCTCGCCGAGCTCGAAGTGCTGCCGCTCATCTACCTCGACCTCCTGCGCGCGCTCCTTCCTTGACGCTCGCCGAGCTGATCGAGCGTACGGCGCAGCGCTTCGCCGCCGCCGCGCTCTGCTACGGACACGGCACGGACAATCCGCGCGACGAGGCCGCCTGGCTGGTGCTGCGCGGGCTAGGCCTGCCGTTCGGCACCGATCCCGGGCGCGAGGCCGGCATCGGCGACGCTGCGCGCATCGATGCGCTCGCGGCGCGGCGTATCGATGAGCGCGTGCCGGTGGCCTATCTCCTCAGGGAAGCGTGGCTCGCCGGCCAGTCGTTTTACGTCGATGAGCGCGTCATCGTGCCGCGCTCGCACATCGCCGAGCTGTTGCACGAACCGCCTCTTGCGCGGCGCAACCTGCAGCGCGTACTCGACCTCTGCACCGGCTCAGGCTGCCTCGCAATCCTCGCCGCACGCGCGTATCCGGCGGCGCAGGTCGACGCGGTGGACATCTCGCCCGCGGCGCTCGCGGTTGCGCGCAAGAACGTCGCGCGCTACCGGCTGGGCCGCCGCGTGCACCTGCACCGCTCGGATCTCTTCACGGCGCTCGGCGCCGCGCGCTACGACCTGATCGTCGCCAACCCGCCGTATGTCAGCGCGCCGGCGATGGCGGCGCTGCCGGCCGAATATCGCCACGAGCCGCGCATGGCGCTTGCCGGCGGAAGCGACGGGCTCGCGCTCATCGCGCGCATCCTGGCGGCTGCCCCAGCGCATCTCGAGCGCGAGGGGCTGCTGGTGTGCGAAGTCGGTGACGGCCAGGCCGCGGTACGGCGCCGGTTTCGCGCGCACCGGCTCGATTGGCCGAAACCGGAAGTGTTCAGCGCCGGGCGCGGCGCGCTCGCTGCGGCCGCCAGTAGGGCTGTTTCCGCACGAACGCCGGCCAGTCGTCCTCGAGCGAGGCAATGAGCTCGCGCTCGCGGCGGGCGAGCCGCGCGCGTACCTGCGCGGCGCCGCGGCGCAGCTGCTGCGCGGCATCTTTCGGCGCGATTTCGTCGAGCAGATAGCGCGCGACCGCGACGTCGTTGAGCTCGCCGAGCGTGTCCTGCAGCGCGCTCAGGGCACGCAGCAGCGGCGAGACTGCCTGGCGCGGAAAGCAGGGCGCGAAGAAGTCGCAGGCGTAGCGCAGCCGCTTCACGGCGATGCGCACCGCATGGCGCTGCGGTGCATCGCGCCAGTCGATCTTGCGCGCGCGCTTGAGCAGCTTCGCGTGCAGGCGATCGAGCGAGCGGCGCGCGAAGCGCGCCAGCGGCTCGACGCGCGCCGCGTCGGAGCGCCAGGGATTCGCATGCAGCCAGCGAAGCGCGGCGAGCTGCGCAAGCTGGAAGCGCGCGGAGCCGACCAGCTCGCGCGCGGCATGCCGCGCAACGCCGCGCCGGCGCCGGGCGGGCGCGAGAAGCGGCGCTGGCGCCTGCGTCTCGGCGAGCGTCTGGCAGAAGACGTCCCAGTCGCGCGCGGCACCGAAGACCTGCATCATGTCCTTGAACGGCTGCTCGACGGCCGCGGACCGCTTGCGCTTGAGCACGGGCCTGAACGCGCGCAGCGCGGAGCGCAGGCGCCGCGTGCCGACGCGAAGCTGGTGCAGGTACTCCGGATCGCTGCCGCGCTCGACGCCCGCCGCATTTGCGGCGATCTGTGCGAGCGCCGCGGAAGCGAGCGTCGCGAAGGCGTCGCTCGCGGCGGCGCTTTCCTCGATGCTGGGGTGCGGCCACTTGGCGGGCGCGGGCTGCGCCGAGCGATAGAGCCGATAGCCGCGCTCGGCCTTGCTGGCGGTCTCGATCTCGAGCC
>DASSLQ010000194.1:0-67160 GCA_035689325.1 Burkholderiales bacterium
CAGCGGCCGCGCGCCGGCGTTCTGCCCGTTCACGAACTTGGTCGGCCCGTACGGCATGATGTGCTTGTCCCAGGTCGAGCTGGCAAGGGCGTTGATGATGTCTTCGCGCCTGGTCGATTTCGCGCGCTCGATGGCGTCGGCCAGGAGCTGCACCGCCGAGTAGTTGAGATAGACCTCGTAGGTGAAGAACTGGTCCTTCATCGCGTCGACCCGCTTCTTCAGGTCCCAGGCGCGCTTGTCCTTCGGGTTGAACCAGTGATTGACGTCGAGCACGCCGTTGGCGGCATCGGCGAACTCCTTGACGAACTTGTACGAGGAGGCGGCGCCGCCGAGCACTGAGTAGATCGCCTTGGGCCGCACGTTCTGCTGCTTCATGGTGCGCACGAAAAGCGCGTACTCGTTGTAGTAGTTCGCCGGGATGACGATGTCGGGGTTGGCCGCCTTCACGCGCAGCACGATGTTGTTGAAGTCGCGCGTCGGGTTGGCGTGCTTGATCACCTCCTTCACCTCGAAGCCGAGCTGCGGCAGCTGCTGCGCCAGCAGATTGGCCGTGCCCGTGCCGAAGAGCGATTCCTCGTGCACGATGATCACGCTTTTCGCCGGCTTGCCCGCGAGATTGTTGAGCAGCACGAGGTCGTTCATCGCCGTGTCGGCGCATACCTTGTAGCCCGGGGCGAAGCGGAAGGTGTTCTTCAGGCCGCGCTCGACGATCTGGTCCGCCACGCCGACGTCGACCACGTGCGGGATGTCGTACTTCGCCGCCGCCTGGGTCGTGGCGAGGCAGATCGCCGAGGCGTACGCGCCGACGATCGCCGAGACGCCTTGCTCGTTCATCTTCTCCACCTCGGCCGCGCCGACCTCGGGCTTCGATTGCGCGTCACCGAGCATCGCCTGGAGCTGCGCGCCGTCGAGCGATTTGATGCCGCCCGCCTTGTTGATGTCGTCGATCGCCATCTGGGCGCCGAGCCGCGAGAGGTTGCCGGAATAGGCGAGAAACCCAGTCACCGGGTGCAGCACGCCGATCTTGAGCGCGTTCGCCTGGCCGCGCGCGCCGATCGGCAACGCGGCGCTCGCGGCGAGCGCGGTAGTGTTGATGAGGAATTGCCTACGATTGGTGTGGTTCATCGTCTTGCTCCATGATGAGATGCAGTGATCTTATGCGGGCGGCCGTGTCCGGCGTCCTATCCCTGCTCAAGGAATTCGCGCAGCGCTTTTTCCGGCGGCTTCACGTAGTTCGAGCGCCGGCTGACCGCGAACATCCCGGCCTGCTCGCGCAGCCGCACCGCCAGCTCCGCGGTCTTCGCCACCAGCGTCACGCCGTTCACGATCGGCGCGCCATCGATGTTCGCGCCGCGCTCAGAACCGAAAAGCATCATCGGCAGGCCGCCCGCGGGCACGATGACGTCGGCGCCGGCCTCGAGCAGGATGCGGCACTCGCGCTCCCATTTCGGCGCGAGCTTGCGCTTCGCGTCGTCGCTGGCGAAGGAGTCGATGAAGTCTTTGACCGTGGCTTGCACGGCGCGCACGCCGACCACGCGGCTTTGCAGCCCGTAGCGAATGACCTGGTCCTCGTGCCACGGAATGAACACCGGGTTGATGGTGACGAGGCCGAGCTTGCGGCCCAAGGTCAAGGCGTGCATCAGCGTCGTCTCGCCGAGCCCGAGCACCGGGATATCGACGACCGATTTCACCTCCGCCAGCCCGGCGTCCTGAAAATGCGTGATCGCCATCGCTGCATAGCCCTGCCGCTCAGCCTCGACCGCGTTCTTGATCAGGTTGCGTCCGATCCGGTACTCGGTGATCGCATGCGTGGTCGTCGCCGGCGGCGTGGTGGTGTGGAAGGTGGCCGAGAAATCCGGATCGAGGATCGCCTTCAGGTGCGCTTCCACCTTGCTGATGTAAGGCGCCATGTGGACGCGATCGGTCGCGCCCTGGAACCAGATCTTGTACTTGCTCATCGCGACTCCACGAGGGCGAGCACGCGCAGCGGGCTGCCGCTGCCGTTGCGGATCTTGAGCGGCGCGGCGACCACCACGGCGCCAGTCGGCGGCACATGGTCGAGGTTGCGCAGGCATTGCAGGCCGTAGCGGCCGGCGCCGTGCATATAGTAGTGGCAAGGGTAGGGCGGTCGCAGGTGGTACGCCTGCCCTGCGTCAGTGCCGATCGATTCGGTGCCGAAACCGAGGATGTCGCGCTCCTCCACAAGGAAGCGCACCGCGTCGGTGTCCGGTCCCGGCGTGTGCTGTCCCGTCTCGTCGTAATTCTGGTAGGCGGCGGCGTCACCGCTCTTCTTCGACCAGTCGGTGCGCATCAGCACCCATGAGCGCGGCGCGATGCGGCCGTGCTGCTTCTCCCACTTGACGATGAACTCCTTGGTCAGCAGGAAGTCCGCATCCGCTGCCGCTGGCTTGCTGCAGTCGAGGACGAACGCCGGCCCGATGAAGCGCTCCGGCGGAATGCTGTCCACGGCGTTGTTGGGCAGGTCCTTGCCCGAGACCCAGTGGATCGGGGCATCGAAGTGCGTGCCGGTGTGCTCGCCGCAGGAAAAGTTGTTCCAGTACCAGGCCGGGCCGCGCTCGTCGTAGTGCGAGACCTCCTCGATGCGGAACGGCCACGCCTGACCCATCTCCGGCGGCAGCGAGATGTGCGGAAACTCGGGCGACAGCGTCTCGGTGAGATCGATCACCTTTATCTTGCCTCCCGCAAGGCCCTTCGCGAGTTCTGCAAGCACGGTCACGTCGAAAGTTCCTTCTCCAGCGCCTTGGGATTGTCGCGCCAACGGGCAAGCCATTCCTGCGCGACATCGCCGGGATACACGTCCTCCACGCCTTCCTGGAGCGCCTTGACGATGGCATTGGCGAGCGCCGCGGGCGTGATCTTCGGCGGCGGCAGCAACTGGTTCCACTCGTCGTCGATCGGCCCCGGGAAGACGTTGATTACCCGCACGCCCGCCGGGCGCATCTCGGCGCGCAGGCACTGGGCGAGCGAGTGCGCCGCCGCCTTGGAAGCCGAAAACGTGCCGTGCGGCGGGAAGTTGGCGAGCGCATAGATCGACAGCAGGTTGACCCAGGCCGTGGCGCTCGCCACTCCATCGGCGCCGCGCGAGCGCATGGCAGGGCCGAATTCCTGCGCAAGGCGCAGCAGCCCGAAGTAGTTGACGTCCATCTCCGCGCGCGCGGCGTCGACGCCCGGCCGGTTGCTGATGCCGTAGCCGCGATGGTATTCGGCGTTGTTCACGAGGATGTCCACCTTGCCGCCGATCTCGGCGGCCACTTCGCGGACGTTCTTCGAATCCGTGACATCGAGCGGCAGCAGCGTGACCTGTGGGATCTTCTTGAGGTCGTCGAAGCCGGCGAACTTCTTCCACGGCTCGGCGTACCCGACCCAGATGAGCTCGGCGCCGGCGGCGGCGAGCGCCTTGACGATCGCCTGCCCGAGTCCCGTCTTGCCGTCGGTGACGAGCACCTTGCGGAATTTGGGATCACTGGTGAACTCGCGCAGTTGCCGGTCTTCGGCCATGTTCGCCTCCTTGTCGGGCAGCGCCACGAGCACTGCCTGGCCGGCGCGATCGAGCTTGGCGGCCACGATCACGCGGCTTGGTGCCGCTCCCACCCGTTCATGCAAATGAGCGACCACCGTCGGCCCGCAGTCGAGCTTTACGAGCCCGAGTCGCCATGGCAGCCGCTCGCGGAAGAAAAGATCGTTGCTATGGTGCAGTACCGTCGCAGCGAGCAACTCGCCTTCCTCTGGCTGCGGCTTCCAGTCTAGGCGGATCGACAGGCATTTCTGGCACGCCTCGCGCGGCGGGTACTGCACGGTGCCGCAGTCCCGGCACTGCTGGAGCTCAAACCGGCCGAGCGCGGCGGCCGCGGTAAGGCCGAGCGCGACGCGGCTGCGCGCCGCGGGCGGCAGCGTCGGCAGCCGCGTGCGCAGCACAGGGTTCTTGCGCTTGGGGCGCTCTAACATCCAAGAATTGCGGCGGCGGAGCCGAGGCCGCGATCGAAGTTGACCATGCCGAACCCGCTCACCAGCCCGAGTCTCGCATCCTTCACTTGCCGCGTTGCGGCCGCGCCGGTGAGTTGGCGTAGCGCTTCCACGAGTCCGAGCGAGCCCCCGGCGGCGCCGGCCTGGCCCACCGAGAGCTGGCCGCCCGACGTATTGAGGGGGAAGGAGCCGTCCCAGGTGAAGCTATGGCTGCGGATGAAAGCTGGCGCTTCGCCCTTTGCGCAGAAGCCGAGATCCTCGAGCTGCATGACGCTGATCACCGGATAGTCGTCGTAGGTCTGCACCAAGTCCATCTCTTGCGGTCCCGCGCCCGCCTGCTCATAGAGATTCGAGCGATCGAGCGCCCAGCCGGCGCGCATTTGCACCGGATCGGTGGCGAATGCATTGTGCCGCTCGATAGTGCCGAGCAGCCGCGCATAGCGCAGGCCGAGGCGCTTGGCGTGCTCTTCGGCGAGCACGAGGAAGCCGTCGGCGCCCGCGCAAGGCATGACGCAGTCGAAGAGATGCAGCGGCTCGGCGATCGGCCGGGCAGCGAGGTATTCATCGAGCGTGAGGGGCTTCTTGAACAGCGCATGCGGAAACTTCAGCGCATTCGTGCGCTGCGCGACGCAGAGCTTGCCGAAATCCTCCCGCTGCGCGCCATAAGTGCGCATGTAGTAGGCGGTGAGGAAAGCGAAGCTCGCATTGGGGCCCCCAGCGCCGTATGGATATACCGCGTCGCGCGCGAACTGGCTGAAGTTGGCGAGCGTCAGTCGAAACGAGTCGACATGGTTCGTATCGCCGGCGATGCAAGCCACCACATCGGCATCGCCGCTCTGCACCGCGCGCGCCGCTCGGCGCAGTTGCACCACGCCGCTCGCACCGCCGAAGGGCACGTGATCGAGCCAGCGCGGCGAAAGACCGAGATGCTGCGTGAGGCCGATCGCCGTGTCCGGGGCGAGCGTAAAGCTCGAGACCGAGAAGCCGTCGATGTCGTCCTTGCGCAGGCCGGAGCCTTTGAGGAGCTCGGCGAGGCAGCGCGCGAGCCACCAGTGCGCGGCGCGAATCGAGTAGCGCACGTAAGGAACGGTCACCGGCACCGCCACCGCGACACCTTCGTAGCTGCGGCGGTTCGTCATTTGCGGCGCTTGCGCTCGCGCAGATCGAACGATTGGCTCGGGTCGAGCGCGAAGTCGGCAAGCTTTGCCTTTTGCACCTTATTGGTGGAGGTGACCGGCAGCGCGGCGAGGAAAGCGACGTGCCCCGGCGCCTTGAAGTAGGCGAGCCGCTCGAAGCACCAATCCTGGATGGAGAGCGCGGTGTCGCGCTCCGGGCGCGTGCCCGCGTCAAGCACGACGCAGGCCATGACTTCCTCATCGCGCACCGCATCGGGCACCGCGATCACGGCGACCTGCGCCACGGCCGGATGCCCGGCGAGTGCAGCTTCCACTTCGAGCGCGGCGATGTTCTCGCCGGCGCGGCGAATGATGTTCTTCAGCCGGTCGACGAAATGCAGTTGCCCGTCGGCGCCACGGCGCACGGCGTCGCCGGTGTGGAACCAGCCGTCGCGCCAGGCATGCTCGGTCGCCGCTTCGTCCTTGAGGTAGCCGGAGAAGAAGCCGCGCCGCGGATCCGGCCCGGCCTGGCGCACCAGCAGTTCGCCGGAATCCGCAAGCTCGATCTGGAGGTCGTCCGCCGGTTTGCCAATGCATCGCGTGCCGACATGGCGCGGCTCGCGGCTCGCCGCCGTCATCGCGCCGCCGCCGGTCTCGGTCATCGCCCAGGCTTCGATGAGCGGGAAGCCGAAGCGCTCCTCGAACGCGGCGTGGTCGTTGGGATTCGCGTTCGCGCCGTAGCCGAAGCGCACGCGATGGCTGCGATCGTAAGGCCCGGGTTGGAGCTGCATCAGCACGGCCGGCATGACGCCGAGATAGTGCACGATGGTCGCACCGGAGTCGGCAACTTCGCGCCACCATGTCTTCGGATGGAAGCGGTCGAGCTGCACGACGCAGCCGGCACTCAGGATCATCGCCATGGTCGAGCAGGCGAGCGCGTTCATGTGGAAAAGCGGCAGCGGCGTGATGAGACGCTCTTCGCCTTCGCGCAACGTGCAAAGGCCGCCTTCGGCGAGGTAACGCCGGCCGATATTCAGGAAATAGAAATCCGAGAGCCGGCAGCCTTTCGGCTTGCCGGTCGTGCCCGACGTATAGAGGAGCGCGCACTCATCAGCGTTGCCGGGCGCCGATGGGTGCGGCGGATCGAAGCGCGCGAGCGCTGCCGCGTCGACGACGAGCGCCGCTTCGCTGTGCGCAACGACGTACTCGAGCTCCGTGCGCTGGTAGTCCGGATTCACCGGCACTGCCGAGATGCCGAGCGAATTGAGCGCCAGGAAATGCAGCAGGAAATCGGCGCAGTTCGTCAGCCTCAGCGCGACGCGATGCCCCTGCCGGTAGCCGCGCCGCGCGTAGATCTGTGCGATGCGCGCGACGCGCTCGTGCGTTTTGGAGTACGTGAGCTCGAGCTTCTCGGGCGGGACCTTAAGGAAGAGCTTCTCGCCGTGCGCGCGGGCGGTTTGCTCGAACGCCGTGAAGACCGTCGTCACCGGACCAGATGGTAAGATGCCGCGCGCTTGGCAGACAACGGGAGGAGGAGCATGAAAGCCATCCGCTGCACGATGGCGGCGATCGGCCTTGTCGCCTCGGCGGCTGCGCTCGGCGCCGACACCATCAGCGCGACGCACGTGTTTCCGGCGTCGCTCATCTATTCGAGGAGCTTCCTCGAGTTCGTCAAGAAGGCCAACGAGGCGGGCAAAGGCGAGTTCGCCATCCAGGTGCGCGGCGGGCCGGAAGCGATCGGCATGATGGAGCAGCCCGGCGCCGTGCGTAGCGGCGTGGTCGACATGGTGTACACGCCGTGCGCCTTCTATGCGGCGCAGGTGCCGGAGTGCGACGCGGTCTCGGCCTCGACCATCGACGGTCCGACGGCGCGCAAGAACGGCGGCATGGAGCTCCTCAACCAGATCCACCAGAAGCGTATCGGCGTCTACAACCTGGGTTGGGTCGATAGCGGCATCCGCTTCAACCTCTGGTCGACCAAGGAGCCGAAGCTCGACTCGAGCGGGCACATCGACATCAAGGGCTTCAAGGTGCGCGGCAACCCGATCTACAACGCGTTCCTCACCAACTACCTCGGCGCGCAGGTGATCAACCTGCCCTCCACCGAGCTCTATACCGCGCTCGAGCGCGGCACGATCGACCTCACCGCGTGGACGCAGATCGGCGTGATGGACCTGAACTGGGACCGCTATCTCAAGTACCGCATCCTGCCGGACTTCTTTTCCACGGACCTGCACGTGCTCGTGAATCTGAAGAAATGGCAGTCGCTCTCGCCGAAGACGCGCGAGATCCTGCAGCGCGTGGCGATCGAGCACGAAGCATCGAGCGAGAAGGCCCTGCAGAAGCTCTGGAGCGAGGAGCAGGCTGAGCTCAAGAAGCGCGGCATCAAGACCGTGTCGCAATCGCCCGAGGCCTCGAAGCGCTTCGTCGAGGGCGCGCGCGCGGCGAGCCTCGCCCGCATGAAGGAACGCATGGAGAAGGCGGGCGGCATGGAGAACTTCGAGAAGATCGTGCAGCTCTTTACGCCGGGACCGCTGCCCAAATAAAGAAGCTCGTCTTCCGCGCCTACGACGCCGTGCTCTACGGCATGGCGTGGTTCGCCGCGTTCCTGATCGCGGCGATGATGGTGGTGATCACGCTCGACGTGGTAGTGCGCAACCTCGGCTACCAGAGCTCGGCGCACTTCTTCACCTTCACCGAGTACGCGCTCCTCATCGTGCCCTGCCTCGGCGCTCCCTGGCTGGTGCGCGAGAAGGGCCACATATACGTCGAGCTCGTGCTGATGCATCTCAAGCCGCGCCCGCGGCGCTGGCTGCTGCGCTTCATCGGCATCGCCTGCATCGCCGTGTGCCTCACCGTCGCCTGGTACGGCTTCGGCGTCACCATCTCGGACTACCTGGGCGCGGAGCGTGACGTGCGCTCGTTCGACATGCCGCGCTGGCTCGTGGTCGGCTGGATCCCGCTGTCTTTCCTCATGATGGCGATCGAGTTCGCACGCTTCCTGTGGCGCGGCGAGGATTTCCTCGCCTCGTTCGCGGAGCAGCTGGGCGCGTAGCCGATGGCGCTCGCCTGGTACTGGGTGGCGTTGATCCTGTTCGGCTCGGCGCTCGGCCTGATGATGCTCGGCATCCCGGTCGCCGTGGGCTTCTTCATCACCAACGTGCTCGCCGCGGTGCTTTTCATGGGCGGCGGCATCGGCATCCAGCAGATCATCAACAACGGCTTCGGCGCGATGACCAACTTCGCTCTGGTGCCGATCCCGATGTTCCTCTTCATGGGCGAGCTCTTCTATCACACGGGCCTCGCCACGCGCTGCTTCAACGCCGCGGACAAGCTCCTCGGCAACATCCGCGGGCGGCTCGCGTACGTGACGCTGATCGGCGGCACGGCGTACGCGGGACCGGCCGGCTCGTCCATGGGTGCCTGCGCGCTGCTCGGGCGCCTCATGGTTCCCGAGATGATGAAGCGCGGTTACAGCAAATACCTGTCGCTCGGGCCGATCATGGGCGTGGGTGGCCTCGCCGTCATCATTCCGCCGTCGGCGCTCACTGTCCTGCTCGCGACGCTCGGCCGCACCGACGTGGGCGATCTGCTGGTCGCCGGGGTCATCCCGGGGTTTGTGCTGGCGGCGATGTACGGCGTGCTGATCTGACTATGGACGGTGATCGATCCATCGGCGGCGCCGGTGTACGACGCCGGCCACGTGAGCCGCCGTGAGAAGCTGCGGCTCTTCATCGTCGACGTCGTGCCGATGATCGTGATCATTGTCTTCTCGGTGCTCATCATGGTCACCGGCTGGTCGACGCCGACCGAGGCGGCGGCGCTGGGCGCGGTATCGGTGATCGTTTGCGCCACGCTCTACGGCGAGATGACGTGGAAAGCGTTCGTCAGGTCGCTCGACGGCACGCTGCGCGTGACGGTGATGGCCTTTCTCGTCATCCTGGGGTCCGCGACCTTCGCGCAGGTGCTCGCTTTCACCGGCGCCTCCACCGGCCTGATGAACTGGGCGATCGGCTTCAATGTCACCCCGATTGGCATGGTGCTGATCATGATCGGCGTCATCATCTTTCTCGGCAGCTTCATGGACCCGCTGTCGAAGATGCTGCTCACAGCGCCGATCTTCTTTCCGCTCGCGAAGACGCTCGGCTTCGACCTCACCTGGTTTGGCCTCATCATGCTGCTTGCGCTGGAAGTCGGCTACACCACGCCGCCCTTCGGCTTGCTGCTCTTCGTCATGAAAGGCGTCTCGCCGCCCGGCACCAGCATGAAGGACATCTACCTTGCCGGCATGCCGTTCATCGCCTGCGTTTTCTTGCTCATCGGCATGGTGCTTGTTTTTCCGCCGCTCGCCACGTGGCTGCCGCGGATCAGTCATTGAACGGAGGAGGAGGAATTGCCAAGTACCGTTGGAATGGCCCGCGGCAATGAACTCGCGGGCAAAGTGGCGCTGGTCACCGGCGGCGCTCGCAACATCGGCCGTGCCATCGCGCGCTCGCTTGCCGCGGGCGGCGCGGCGGTGATGGTCAACGCGCGCACCTCGCGCACGCAGGCGGAGGAGACCGTGTCGATGATCGAGGAGGCGGGCGGCAAGGCGGCGCTGCACATCGCCGACGTCACCGACCCGGCGCAGGTACGCACGCTGGTAGATGCAACGCTCCAGCGCTTCGGTCGCCTGGACATGCTGGTCAACAACGCCGCGGTACGCGCCGAGACGCCGTTCGAATCGATGGCACTCGACGAATGGCGGCGCGTGCTCGCCAGCATCCTCGATGCGGCGTTCCTGTGCAGCCAGGCCTGCCTGCCGCCTCTCGCGCAATCTGGCGCCGGCGCGATCGTCAACATCGGCGGGCTGACGGGTCATCGCGGCGCGACCGGCCGCGCGCACGTGATCGCGGCAAAGGCCGGGCTCGCGGGGCTAACTAAGGCGCTGGCGCTCGATCTCGCGCCGCAGGGCATCACGGTGAATTGTGTGGTGCCCGGCACGATCGAAAGCGAGCGCGGCCTGCCCGGCGTGCCCGAGCGACCGGCAAGCCGGCGCGCGCCGCCGCCGATCGGCCGGCGCGGCGAGCCGGAGGAGATCGCGGCGATGGTGCGCATGCTGTGCGGGCCCGACGCGCGCTACATCACCGGCCAGGCGATCCACGTGAACGGCGGCGGATACATGCCGTGACCGTGTCAGCGGTGATGCAGCGCCTCGCGACCTACATCGCGCAGACGCCGAAGAAGCAGCTGCCACCCTCGGTGGCAGAGAAGACCAAGCACCACGTGCTCGATACCGTCGCCGCGATGGTGTCCGGCTCACGGCTGCGGCCGGGGCGCAAGGCCATCGCATACGCCCGCACGCGCGGCGGGACCAAAGAGGCTGGCGTCGTCGCGACGAGCATCCTCACTACGGCCGAGAACGCCGCGCTCGCGAACGGCATGCTCGCGCATGCGGACGAGACCGACGACTCGCACGCGCCCTCGCTTACGCACCCGGGTTGCGGCATCGTGCCCGCCGCTCTCGCCATGGCCGAGCGCGAAGGCGCGAGCGGCGAAGCCGTGCTGCGCGCCGTTGCGCTCGGCTACGACGTGGGCTGCCGTCTCACCATGGCGCTCGACGCTTACCAGTTTCGCGAGGACGGTCACTCGACGCACAGCTTTGGCCCGATGTTCGGCGCGGCTGGCGCCGCGGCGGTGATTGCACGCTTCAATGAGCGGCAGGTGCGCCACTGTCTTTCGTATACGGCGCAGCAGGCCGCCGGCATTTCATGCTGGATGCGCGACGAGGAGCACATCGAGAAGGCGTTCGACTTCGGCGGCATGCCGGCGCGCAACGGCGTCGCCGCCGTGACCATGGTCGGGCATGGCTTCACCGGCGTGGAAGACGCGTTCTCCGGCGAGCGCAGCTTCTTCGTCGCCTATGGGCGCAAGGCCGAGCCGGAGCGGCTCATCGACGGCCTCGGCGAGCGCTACGAGGTCATGAACACGAACATCAAGCGCTGGTCGGTCGGCTCGCCGATCCAGGCGCCGCTCGATGCCCTGGACGTGCTGATGCGCGAGCATCGCGTAGCGGCGGACCTTGTAGAGCAGGTCATCGTGCGCGTGGCGCATCAGGGTGCGAACACCACCGACAACCGCGCGATGCCCGACATCTGCATGCAGCACCTGTGCGCCGTGATGCTGCTTGACGGCACGGTCAGCTTCAAGGCCGCGCATGACGAGAAGCGCATGCGCCACCCGAAGGTGCTCGCGCTGCGCAAGAAGGTGGAGTTGCGCGGCGACGACGAGCTCACCAGGGCGATGCCGAGCCGCCAGGGCATCGTCGAGCTCGTTCTGCGCGATGGAACGACGCTGCGCCATCACATGAAAGCGGTCCGCGGCACGGCCGAGAATCCGATGACGCGCGACGAAGTCGACGCGAAAGCTTACGATCTCATCGCGCCGGTTTTCGGCCCCGCGCGCGCGCGTCGGCTCTGCGATGCCGTCTGGCGCCTGGACAAGATCGGCAATGTTGCAGAATTGAGAACCCTGCTAAAGGAGAAGCGATGAGCCGTATCGTGCATCTCGCGCTGAAGGTCGACGACCTCGAGCGCACCACCCAGTTCTATCGCGAAGTGTTCGGCTTCGCGGAGATGAGCACCGATCGCGTGCGCGACCATACGTCGCGGCACCTGAGCGACGGCACCATCGATCTTGCGCTGATCCAGTACGACGCCGGTACGCAGTCGGCCGAATCGCGCGCGTCGGGCGAAGGCCCGTGCATCCACCACTTCGCCGTCGAGGTCGCCAACCTGCCAGCGGCGGAGAAGCGCATCCGGGCGCTTGGCTGCGAGATCATCAGCGACCCCGGCGTCGTGCCGGTGAAGTTCCGCTCGCCCGGTGGCATCGTCTGCGAGATCGTGCCGGAGGGCCGCTACAAGAAGCCGAAGGCCGCCAAGGCAAAGGCGGCCGCGAAGCGGCCGGCGAAAAAAGCCGCGCGCAAAAAGAACAAGTAATGCGCTGGCGTTCCCCGGACTTCTGGTCCGGGCTCGCGCTCGCGGCGCTGGGCGGCTATATCGTCGTCGCGGCGCGCGGCTGGGACTACCTTACGCCGGATGGCCCAGGGCCCGGCTTCTTCCCGATCTGGTATGGCATCGTGATGCTCGTGCTGTCGCTCGTGCTCGTCTTCACGAGCGAGAAGGGGCAGGTCGCTGATTGGCGCGGCGCGGCTCGCGCATTCGCCGTGTGGGCGGCATTCGCGGCGTCGCTCGCGCTGATGAAGGCGCTGGGCTTCGCCATCAGCTTCGCCGCACTCACGTACTTCGTCGTCGCTGTCATGTACCGGCGCCCGCCGCTCGTCGCGCTGGCGACGGCGGCAGCCATCGTCGGCGCCTTCTATCTCGTCTTTCCGCTCGCGCTCGGCGTGACGCTGCCCTGATGGATATCGCCGCCGGCCTGATGCACGGTTTCGCAGTGGCGCTCGCGCCGGCGAACCTGCTGTGGTGCTTCGTCGGCGTGCTCCTCGGGACCGTGGTCGGCATCCTGCCGGGGCTCGGGCCGCCGGCGACCATCGCGATGCTGCTGCCGCTCACGGCGCTGATGAATCCCGCGGGCGCGATCATCATGCTCGCCGGCATCTACTACGGCGCGAAGTACGGCGGCTCGACGACCTCGATCCTGCTCAATGTGCCGGGCGAGTCGGCTTCCGTCGTCACCTGCATTGACGGCTACCAACTCGCGCGCAAGGGGCGCGCCGGTGCCGCGCTTGGCATCGCCGCGATTGCATCCTTCATTGCGGGCACGTTCGGCGTCCTCGCGCTGATGCTGGTCGCGCCGCCGCTCGCACGGCTCGCGCTCGCCTTCAGCTCGCCCGAATACTTCGCGCTGATGGCGCTCGGCCTGGCGATGGTGGTGCTGCTCGCCGGCCGCTCGCTCGTCAAGGCGCTGCTCGCGATGCTCGTCGGCCTGTGGCTCGCCGGCATTGGCACCGACGCCTTTACCAGCACGTCGCGCTTCACCTTCGGACGCATGGAGCTCCTTTCCGGCATCGACTTCGTTGTGGTCGCGATCGGCGTGTTCGCCATCGGCGAGGTGCTCGCCAATATGGAAGCGCGCGAAGAGCCGCGGGCGCTGCCCGTGCCCAAGGGCTTGCGCAATTTGATGCCGACGATGCAGGACATGCGCGACTGCCGCTTCGCTTTCGCCAACGGCTCGATCATCGGCTTCCTGATCGGCGTGCTGCCCGGTGCGGGATCGACGATCGCGTCGTTCATCTCGTATGGCGTGGAGAAGGCGTTCTCGCGCCGGCGGCTGCAGTTCGGCACCGGCGTAATCGAGGGCGTCGCCGCGCCGGAAGGCGCGAACAATTCGGAGACGGGCGGCGCGCTCGTGCCGCTGCTCACGCTCGGCATCCCGGGCTCGGGCACCACCGCGATCCTGCTGGCGGCGCTCGTGCTCTGGGGATTCAAGCCCGGGCCGCTCTTCATCTCGGAGAACCCGAGCATGTTCTGGGGCCTGGTCGCGAGCATGTACATCGGCAATGTCATGCTGCTTGTGCTAAACCTGCCGCTCGTGCCGCTGTTCGCCCAGGTACTGCGCGCGCCGGTCTACGTGCTTTACCCGGTCATCATCGGCCTGTCGCTGGTCGGCGTGTACAGCGTGTCGGGCAGTCTGTTCGATCTCGGCCTGCTTGCGGGATTCGGCCTGCTCGGTTATGTGATGCGCAAGCTCGACTATCCGAGCGCGCCGCTCATCCTGGGCCTCGTACTCGGCGGCGCGATGGAGCGCGCGCTGCGCCAGTCGCTGATGATGTCGGAGGGCAGCCTGACGATCCTCGTCGCGCGACCGATCTCGGCGGCGATGCTGGCGTGCGCGGCTCTCCTCCTGCTGATTCCGTTTTTTGCCAGACTGAACGCCTGGCGCTTGCGAGCGATGGAGGAGGAGAACAAATGAAGACGATTTGCATGGCGCTCGCGGCGCTGGTCGCGGCGGCCCCACCCGCGTATGCGTTCAAGCCGACGCGGCCGATCGAAGTGATCGTGCACACGGGGCCGGGCGGCGGCAGCGACCTGCTCGCGCGCGCGGTGGCGACGATGATGGAGAAGGAGCGGCTGCTGCCGGTGCGCATGCAGGTCGTGAACAAGACCGGCGGCGGCGGCGCGGTCGCGGCGGCCTATCTCGCGGAGAAGGCCAGTGACCAGAACACGATCGGCTTTTTCACCGGTGTATGGCTAACGGGGCCGCTCACCAGCGCCGAGGCCAAGGTGACGCTGCGCGATCTCACGCCGATCGCGCGTCTCGTGCTCGAGCCGGCGCTCATCGCCGTCAAGGCGGACGCACCGTATAAGACGCTCGCCGACTTCATCGCCGCGGCGAAGGAGCATCCGGGGCAGCTCAAGCAATCGGGCGGCTCAGTGACGAGCCGCGACAACGTCGTGCGCCAGCTCCTGCAGAAGACGACGGGCGCGCGCTGGGCGTTCATCTCGTTTCCGGGCGGCGGCGAGCGCATCGCGGCGCTCCTTGGCGGCCACGTCAGCATGATGGTGATCGAGCCGGCCGAGGCGGGCGAGCACATCCGCGCTGGCAACATGCGCGTGCTCGCCCAGGTTAGCGAAAGCCGGCTGGCGGGCTTTCCCGACGTGCCGACGCTCAAGGAGGCAGGCTTCGACGTTCCGGCGGTGCCCCAGGTCCGCGGTGTCGTCGCGCCGCCGGGAATTCCGGCGGAGAACGTCGCCTACTGGGAGGACGTCTTCCGGCGCCTTACGCGCACGGCGTCATGGCGCAAGTTCCTTGCCGACAACCAGTTCGAGGACGGCTATCAGGACGCCGCGGAGCTGGCGAAGTTCTACGACCAATTCACCGACCGCATGCGCACGATCCTGCAGGAGGCGGGCATCAAGACCGTGCGCTGAGGTCGCCCGGCGGGGGTAAGATCGACCTCCACATTTCCTGAGGAGGAACGATGGCGACGTATCGTTTCACCGTGGACGGCAAGCGCGTGTCGGTGGACGCGCAACCGGAGATGCCGCTCCTCTATGCGCTGCGCGACGATCTCGGGCTGCGCAATCCGCATTTCGGCTGCGGGCTCGCGCAATGCGGTGCCTGCACCGTGCACGTGAATGGCGAGGCGATGCGCTCCTGCGTGCTGCCGATGTCAGCGGTCGCCGGCAAGACGGTGACGACCATCGCCGGTCTCGGCACGCCCGAGAAGCCGCATCCGCTGCAGGCCGCTTATGTCGCCGAAGGCGTGCCGCAATGCGGCTACTGCATCAACGGCTGGGTGATGACCGCCGCCGCGGTGCTGAAGAAGAATCCGAAGGCGAGCGATGCGGAGATGCGCGATGCGCTCGCCGGCCTGAAATGCCGTTGCGGCACGCATGTCGCGATCATGCGCGCGATCAAGCGCGCCCAGACTCAGCTCGCATAGGAGGCGCCATGGACCGTCGCGAATTTCTCAAGACTTCCGGCGCGCTCGTCGTCTCGTTCTCGCTGCCGCCGATCGAGGCGCTCGCGCAGGGCGCGGGCAAGCCGGCGCTCGTGCCTACCGAGCTCGATTCCTGGATCGCCATCCTGCCCGATGGCCGCGTCAACGCCTTCTTCGGCAAGATGGACATGGGGCAGGGACTCGACGTCGCGGTGGCGCAGATCGTCGCCGAGGAGCTCGACGTCGGCTTCGACAAGGTCGAGGTGCTGATGGGCGACACGTCGACTTCGTGCAACCAGGGCGGCGCTTCCGGCAGCACCGGCACGTCGAACGGCGCGCGCTTGTTGCGCAAGGCGGCGGCCGAAGCGCGGCGCGTGCTGCTCGAGCGCGCGGCCGACAAGCTGGGTGCACCCGCGGCTGAGCTGCGGGTGGAGGATGGCACCGTCGTATCGCCGCGGGGCAAAACCACGTATGCCGAGCTGGTCGGCGGCCGCTACTTCCAGCACCAGGTGAAATGGAACGAGAAGACCGGCAACCCGATGGACATCACGGTGCCGGCGAAGCCGAAGGCGCCGGCGGAATACAAGGTCGTCGGCAAGCCGCTGCCGCGCCGCGACGTGGCGTGGAAGGTATACGGCACGGGCGAGTTCGTCACCGATGTGCGCGTGCCCGGCATGCTGCACGCGCGCGTCATCCGGCCGCCGCGCGCCGCGTGCAGCGTGCGCGGTGTCGACGAGAGCTCGATCAAGGGCATCCGCGGCGCGCGCGTGGTGCGCAAGAAGGATTTCATCGCCGTGGTGGCGCCGCGCGAGTGGGATGCGGTGCGCGCCGCGCGGCAGCTGAAAATCGATTGGCACTACGACCCGAAGGCTTTCCCGGCGATGGACAGCCTCCATCAGCACATTCGGGCGGCGAAGCCGGTGAAGCACGAAGAGCCCATGAAGCAGGGCGACGTCGAAGCAGCGCTGAAGGCTCCAGGCGCGCGCGTCATCGAAGCCGAATACGAGTGGCCGTTCCAGTCGCACGCCAGCATGGGACCGGCGTGCGCGCTCGCCGACGTCAAGGCCGACCGGTGCACGGTGTGGACCGGATCGCAGAAGCCGCACTTCACGCGCGACGGCGTGGCAAAGCTGCTCGACATGCCGCCCGAGAAGGTGCGCGCCATCTGGGTGCCGGGACCCGGCTCCTATGGGCGCAACGACTCGGGCGACGCCGCGCTCGACGCCGCCTTTCTCTCGCGCGCCGTGGGCAAGCCGGTGCGCGTGCAGGGCATGCGTGCTGATGGCACCGCGTGGGATCCAAAGGGCCCGGCAGCGGTGCACCACGCGCGCGCGGCGCTCGACGCGAGCGGCAAGGTGATCGCGTACGACTTCATGTCGAAGGGCTTCTCGCGCCAGCACATCGCGACCAACGAATCCAATCCTGCCGACAGCCTCGTCGGCCAAGCGCTCGGGCTCGCGCCGAAGGGCAACCAGATCTACGGCTCGCCGGAGGAATCCTACGGCTTCGACAACAAGCGGCTCGCCTGGGAGACGATCGCGCCGCTCGTCGTCGACGGCTGCTCGCCGCTGCGCACATCGCACCTGCGCGATCCGGTCGGACCGGACATCCACTTCGGCTCGGAGCAGTTCATCGACGAGCTAGCGCACGCCGCCGGCGTTGACCCGGTCGAGTTCCGCCTGCGCTACCTCACCAATCCACGGCACCAGGCAGTGGTGAAAGCCGCTGCCGAGAAGGCGGGTTGGTCATCGCTCGGCAAAGGCAAAGGCATCGCTTTCGCCGATCGCAACGGAACTGCGGTGGCGGTCGTCGCCGAAGTCGAGGTCGACCGCAAGAGCGGGCGCATTTGGGCGAAGCGCTTTACGGTGGCGCACGATTGCGGGCTCATCATCAACCCGCTGACGCTGCGCCAGACGATCGAAGGCAACGTCGTGCAGGGCCTTTCGCGCACGCTCTATGAGGAAGTGCGCTTCGCGCCGGATGCCGTGTCGAGCGTCGACTGGGCGAGCTATCCGATCGTCGAGATGCCGGACGCGCCGGAGGCGATCGAGATCGTGCTGATCGACCGGCCGGAGATCGCGCCGAGCGGTGCGGGCGAACCCACCATCCGCGTCATCCCGGCAGCGGTAGCGAACGCCTTCTTCAGCGCGACTGGCGTGCGGCTGCGCCGGGCGCCGCTCAACCCGGAGCGCGTGAAGGCGGCGCTGGCGAAGGCCTAAAAGGAGCGCGGCAGGCCGAGCACGTGCTCGGCGAGATAGGAGAGGATCAGGTTGGTGGAGATCGGCGCCACCAGGTAGAGCCGGTTCTCGCGGAACTTGCGCTCGACGTCGTACTCGGCGGCGAAGCCGAAGCCGCCGTGCGTCTGCAGGCAGACGTTGGCCGCTTCCCACGAAGCCTTGGCGGCGAGGTGCTTCGCCATGTTGGCCTCGGCGCCGCAGGGCTGGTGCTGGTCGAATAGCGCGGCCGCCTTGTAGCGCATGAGATTGGCGGCTTCGATCTCCATATAGCTCTCGGCGATCGGGAACTGGATGCCCTGGTTCTCGCCGATCGGGCGGTCGAAGACGACGCGCTCGGTGGCGTACTTGGTGGCCTTCTCGATGAACCAGTAGCCGTCGCCGATGCATTCGGCCGAAATCAGGATGCGCTCGGCGTTCAGGCCGTCGAGGATGTAGCGGAAGCCTTTGCCTTCCTCGCCGAGCAGGTTCTCCGCCGGGATCTCCAGGTTGTCGATGAACACCTGGTTTGTCTCGTGGTTCACCATGTTGCGGATCGGGCGCACGTCGAGCCCCTTGCTCTTCGTCTCGACCAGGAACACCGACATGCCCTCGCTCTTGCGCTTGACCTCGCCGAGCGGGGTGGTGCGCGCGAGCAGGATCATGAGCTCCGAATGCTGCAGGCGCGAGGTCCAGACCTTCTGGCCGTTGACTACATAGCGGTCGCCTTTGCGCACCGCCACGGTCTTGATCTTCGTCGTGTCGGTGCCGGCGCCGGGCTCGGTTACGCCCATCGCCTGCAGGCGCAGTTCGCCGGTCGCGATCTTCGGCAGGTATTTGCGCTTCTGCGTCTCCGAGCCGTGCCGCAGCAGCGTGTTCATGTTGTACATCTGGCCGTGGCAGCAGCCGGCGTTGCCGCCTGAGCGGGTCACTTCCTCCATGATCACGGTGGCTTCGATGAGCGAAAGGCCCGAGCCCCCGTATTCCTCAGGGATCAGTGCCGACATCCATCCCGCCTTGGTGAGCGCGTCGACGAACGCTTCGGGATAAGCGCGCTTTTCGTCCACCTGCTGCCAGTAGGCGGAGTCGTACTGACTGCAAAGAGCGCGCACCGCGTCGCGCAGCTCCGGATGATTTTCGCGGCCGAGGTTCATTTCTTGGGCTTCAGGTGCGCGGAGGCCTCCTCGTCCACCCGCTCCCAGATCTCCCGCGCCATCGGATCGCGCGTCTCCTCGAGGATATGTCCGACCAAGCCGACCGCGCGCGCCATCACGCCCAGGCCCTTGACGATGCGCCAATCGAGGCCCAGTTCGCAGGCGAGTGCGCCGATCGCGCCGGTGGCGTTAAGCGTGATGCTGCGCGTCGCGGCGATCTCCTCCATCAGGCGGCAGTACTTGCCGTAGTGCCCGGTCTCGCGCGCGATCTCGAAAAGGCGCGCGCTGCGCGGATCGATCGGCTTGTGGATCGGGTGGCCAAGGCCCGGCATGCGCTTGTTTTCCGCGAGCACTGTCCTCGCGTCCTTGCCGCTGGCGACGGCGTCGGAAAGGATGCGCGCCACGCCTTCCATCGACCCGACGAACACGCTGCCCAGGCCGAGCAGGCCGCCTGCGACGGCAGCTTGCAGCGCCTCCGGCGCGCCCAGGTAGGTTAGGCGCGCGACAAGCGCGCTTGGCGTAACGCCGTGCTCGACCAGCGTCACGACCATGGCGTTAAACATCTTTGACTCGCCGGCGCTCGGCACGCGGCCGGTGAGCTCGAGGAACGCCATGTCGCCGAGGTTGAGGCTGCCGAGAATCTCGCCCGGCAGGTCCCTGCCGCGCACCACGATCCGGTCCACGGTGGACCAGGCGAGGTCGGATTTCAGGGGCTTGCGCGCCATCGAAGCCGAACTATAGGCGCCGGCGCCACCCATGACCCGCCGCCCAGACCAGTTGTCAGCTTGTTCAATATTACTCTGAGTAATGAATTATTTCACTTAAAGAAGGTTCACTAAATGCCAGAATCCACGAAGGAACTGACCGTTTAGGGGACAACGCTTGTGAGCCAGGCCGCGCAATTGGAGCAGCGCGACGCAGGACCTATCAAGGTCCTGGTCATCGATGACAGCAACACAATCCGGCGCAGCGCCGAAATGTTCCTGCGCCAAGCCGGCTACGAAGTGATTCTCGCCGAAGACGGTTTCGATGCGCTCGCGAAGATCGCGGATCACCAGCCGCGCCTGATCTTCGTCGACATCATGATGCCGCGCCTGGACGGCTATCAGACGTGTGCGCTCATCAAGCAGAACCCGAAGCTCAAGGCGACGCCGGTCATCATGCTCTCGAGCAAGGACGGCGTGTTCGATCGGGCGCGCGGCCGCCTCGCGGGCTCCGACCGCTATCTCACCAAGCCCTTCACGAAGGAGGGGCTGATCGCGGCAGTCACCGAATACCTAAAACCGTCTTCCATCGCTTCCTGAAAGGCACCGCATGGCCATCAAGAAAATACTGATCGTCGACGACTCGCCCACCGACCGGCAGGTCCTGAGCGACATGCTCTCCAAGAGCGGCTTCAAGGTCTCTACTGCTGAGAGCGCGGAAGACGCCATGGTGAAGGTGAAGGAGTCACGCCCCGACCTCGTCCTGATGGATGTCGTGCTGCCGGGGCAGAACGGCTTCCAGGCGACGCGCGCGCTGACCCGCGATGAGAGCACGAAGAACATTCCGATCATCCTGTGCACGAGCAAGAGCCAGGACACCGATCGCGTGTGGGGTCTGCGCCAGGGTGCGCGCGACTACATCGTGAAGCCGATCAATCAATCTGAGCTGCTGGCGAAGATCAGCGCCCTCGGCTGATGTCCGCCTCCGCCGTCACCACCACCACGCGCATCTCGCTGCGCGAGTATCAGCTTACGCTTTCCGAGCGGCTGCAAAGCGCGGAGGCGGGCGCAGGCCTGCCTTCGAAGCTCGGGCTGCAGGTGGGCGGCGAAGGCTGGCTGATCGAACTGGTGGACGCGGCGGAAGTGATCCCGGTGCCGCCGATCTCGCCCGTGCCGCTGGCGCACGGCTGGTTCAGGGGCGTCGCCAACGTGCGGGGCAATCTCTACAGCGTCAGCGATTTTTCGGTGTTCCTTGGCGGTGAGCCGGTGAAGCTCTCCGCAGAGGCGCGCCTGCTCGTACTGAGCGAGCGCTTTCGCTGCGGCGCGGCGCTCCTCGTCGCCCGCTCCCTCGGCTTGCGCGCGGCGGGCGAGCTGACTCCCCAGAGCGTGTCGACGGCGCTTCCTTGGGTACGGGGACAGTACAGCGATGCGGAGGGACGGATATGGAAGGAGCTCGACGTAGCGGCTCTGGTGCAGAACGAAGCATTTCTCGAGGTGAGCGCATGAAGCGACACATTGCGACATTGCTTGCGGCGGCAGCGCTCGGCGCGCCATTCGCATGGGCCGAACCAGGCGTCATGCCGAACCGGATTTTGCTCGGTCAGGCCGCCGTCTTCAGCGGCCCGGCGGCGCAGCTCGGCATCCAGATGCGTAACGGCATCAAGACGTATTTCGATTACGTTAATGCGAACGGCGGCGTGCACGGGCGCAAGCTCGAACTCGTCACCGAGGATGACCGATATGAGCCGGCGATCGCGCCCTCGGCGAGCAAGCGGCTGATCGAGGAGCAGAAGGTGTTTGCGCTGCTTGGCTACGTCGGCACGCCGACGGGCGCGGCACATCTGCCGGTGACCACCGCAGCGAAGGTGCCGCTGGTCGGCATGTTCACCGGCGCCGAGATCCTGCGCGTGCCGATGAACCGCTACGTGTTCCACGTGCGCGCGAGCTATTACGACGAGACCGAGAAGATCGTCGAGCAGGTGGTGTCGACCGGCGGCAAGAAGATTGCGGTCTTCTACCAGAACGACGCGTACGGCGAGGCCGGCCGCAAAGGCACGGAGCTCGCGCTTACCAAGCGCGGCATGAAGATCTATGCCAGCGGCACGGTCGAGCGCAACACCGTCAAGGTCGACCAGGCGGTAAAGACGATCAACGCGTCCGAGCCCGACGCCGTGGTCATGGTCAGCGCCTATACCTCGTGCGCGGAATTCATCCGCGAGATGAAGAAGGCGGGTAGCGGCGCTACGTTCTACAACGTGTCGTTCGTCGGCAGCAAGGCGCTTGCCGATGCGCTCGGCACCGATGGCAGCGGCGTCGCCATCTCCCAGGTGGTGCCGTTTCCGTGGAGCTTGTCCGTGCCGGTGGTGAAGGACTACCAGCAGCTTTCGAAGAAGGCCGGCCTTACCGACTACAACTTCAGCGCGATGGAAGGTTTCCTTACCGCGAAGGTGATGGTCGAAGGCCTGAAGCGCGCCGGCAAGAACCCGACGCGCGAGGGGCTGGTCGATGCGCTCGAGGCCATGCGCGACGTGGACCTGGGGGGCTTCTACATCAGCTATTCGCCGACAAACCATGCCGGCTCGAAGTTCGTCGACCTGACGATCATCGGGCGCAACGGCAAGTTCCTGCGCTAGGGGTATTCCATGGGTAACCGACTCGAGATTCTTAAGATGCCGTTCGTGGCGCGCGGCGGCGGTGCCGCCGGCCAGGCCGGCGCCAAGCCCGCCGCCACTGCGGCGGCAGCGCCGTCGACCGGCCGCAGGCTGAAGCTGCTCGTGGCGTTGCTTGCGCTGCTGATGGTCTTCAATGGCGTGGTCGTGGTCTACGACGCGCGCCACGCGACGTTCAATACCCTCTACGTCGCTGCGGTCGGCAAGATCCGCATGCTCTCGCAGCGCCTTGCCAAGGCAGCGCAGCAGGCATCGCAAGGCAACCGCGAAGCGTTCAAGCAGCTGCGAGAGAGCCGCGACGAATTCAGTGCCCTCGTCAACCTGCTCTCCGCGGGCGGCCTTAGCGGCGGGGTCACCCTGCCGCCGACGCCGGAGAGCGTGCGGCCGATGCTGACGGCGCTCGAGGCCGAGTGGCGCAAGACCGAGCGCAACGCGGGCCTGGTCATCCGCGAGGAGCCGAACCTGGTGGCGCTCGGCGCGGCGGTGCGGGCCATCAACGACAACAACCCGGCGCTGCTCGAGACCGCCGACGAGGTGGCCGCGCTCAGCGTGCAAAGCGGCGCGACGTCGCGCCAGAACGCGATCGCTGCGCAGCTCGTGATGCTTACGCAGCGCATGGCGAAGAACGCCAACGCGATGCTGGCAGGCGACGTGATCGACCCGGAGGTGGCGTTCCTGCTCGGCAAGGACAGCAACTCGTTCCGCGACCTGCTGCAGGGCCTCCTGCAGGGCAATGAGGCGATGCGCATCGCGCGCGTGTCGGAAACGGAGTTGCGCGCGAAGCTCGGTGAGCTCGAGACCGGCTTCAAGGAATACGAGGTGTCGGTAAGCAGGATCCTCGGCAACATGCAGCGTCTGGTGAACGCCAAGCGGGCCACGCGCGACATGTTCAACGACAGCGAGACGCTGCTCGGCGCCGCAGAGCAGCTCGCGACCGGCTATGAGCAGCTGCTCACCCAGCGCAGACTCAACTTCATCGCACTCACGGTGGGCTCGCTCCTCGCGCTTGCCGTGTTGCTCTTGATCGGCAGAGCGTACATCGGCGACAGCCGCCGGCGTGCCGAGCAAAGCGAGCATCAGAACCGCGAGAACCAGAACGCCATCATGCGGCTCCTGGACGACATCGGCAACCTCGCGAGCGGTGATCTCACCGTGCGGGCGAAAGTGACCGAGCACATGACCGGCGCCATTGCCGATTCGATCAACTACACGATCGAGGAGCTGCGGCGCCTGGTCGCCGGCATTACGCAGGCTGCCGAGCATGTGAGCAGCGCAACGCATGAGGCGCAGACCGTGAGCGCCGAGCTCCTGCAAGCGACGCAACGCCAGGCCGCCGAGATCCAGGGTGCGGGGCAGGCGGTGACGCAGATGGCGCAATCGATGAACCAGGTATCCTCTAACGCCAACGACTCGGCGAAGGTGGCGGAGACCTCGCTCAGCGCCGCGAACAAGGGCGCCCAGGCGGTGCAGAACGCGATCCGCGGCATGAATGACATCCGCGACCAGATCCAGGAGACCTCCAAGCGCATCAAGCGGCTGGGCGAGTCGTCGCAGGAGATCGGCGAGATCGTGCAGCTCATCTCGGACATCACCGAGCAGACCAACGTGCTCGCGCTGAACGCCGCCATTCAGGCCGCGTCCGCCGGCGAGGCGGGACGCGGCTTCACGGTGGTGGCGGAGGAAGTGCAGCGCCTTGCCGAGCGCTCGGCGGAGGCGACCAAGCACATCGGCGCAATCGTCAAGAGCATTCAGCGCGACACGCAGGATACGGTCGACGCGATGGAGCGCAGCACGCGCGGCGTGGTCGAGGGAACGAAGACCGCCGACCAGGCCGACCAGGCGCTGCGCGAGATCGAGAAGATCTCGAGCCGCCTTGCCGAGCTGATTGGCGCGATCTCGAATGCCACCCAGCAGCAGGCCGAATCCGCCGCGCAGGTCGCCGGCAAGATGAAAATCATTCTCGGCGTCACGCAGCTCACCAGCCAAGGCACCAAGCGCACCGCCGTGTCGGCGTCGAGGCTCGGCGAGCTCGCGCAGGGACTGAAGAGCTCGGTCGCCGGCTTCAAGCTCTCCTAAGGCACCGCGCGAGGAGCGATGCCCGACACCACCATCCTTACCTGGATCACCGCGGAGGTGGACCAGGCGCTCGAGCGGGTACGCGACCAGATCGCGCGCTCGGGCAGCTCGCCGCTCGACGCGCGCGCGCTCGGCGGCTGCCCGGAGCACCTGCACCAAGTGAGCGGTGCGCTCAACATGGTAGGGCTCGCCGGGGCAACGCGATTCTGCGAAGCGCTCGAGACGACTCTGACCGGGCTCAACGGCTCGCGCGGCGAAGCGGCCGGGATAATCGATCGTGCCGTCGCCGAGCTCAAGCAATTCGTCGATGCCGTGGCGCGTGGCGAGCCGAATGTGCCGCTGCGCCTTTACCCGGCGTACCAGGCGCTCGCCCAGCTACAGGGGCGTGCCGAGTGCGCCGAGGTGGAGCTGTTCTTTCCGGACCTCACTCCGCCCGCTCCCACGCATCCGCGCCCGAAGTCGCTCGGGGAAGGCGAGCTCGCATCCTTCCTGCATTCGCAGCGCACGCGCTGGCAGCGCGGCATTCTGGCCTGGATCAAGCGGCAGCCCGCGGGTCTCGACGAGATGCGCGAGACGCTCGACGCCATCCATGCGGTGGCGCATCAGCTGCCGGAGCGCCGCGCGCTCTGGTGGGTGGCAGGGGGCCTGGTGGATGCGCTGCTCGACGCCAGCGAGCCGCAGCGGCTCGCGCAAGCGCGCGCGCTCTGGAACAAGTTCGATATCTACATCCGTGACCTCGCCGCAGGCCAACGCGCCGACAACGAGCCGCTCCTGCGCGAGGTCCTTTACGCCATTGCCTGCTCGGCGCCGCTCACCCAGCGCATGCGCGACATCAAGCGGCTCTACGGCCTCGATGCGCTCGTCCCGTCCGCCGCGAGCGATGCTCAGACACGCGACAGGCGCAAGCTTTGCGAAGGGATCGCTGCCAAGCTCCAGACGCTGGCCCAGATCTGGCAGAGCTACCTTGCCGGTGACCCGAACAGCAGCGCCGCGTTCCGCGAGCGCGCGGCAGCACTGCGCGGCAGCGCCGTCGCGTTCGGCGACGAGCCCTTGTCCAAGCTCCTCGGCGTGATGACCGCCGCGGCCGAGCGCCTGCCGCAGAAGCCGGCCGAAGGCAGCGATTTCCTGCTGCTCGAGATGTCCTCTGCGTTCCTGCTTGCGCAGAGCCTGATCGAGCACTTCGAAGAGCCGCTTGCCGATACCGCCGAGCAGGTGGACATCCTGTCGCAGTGGCTGGCGGAAGCAGCAGCCGGCAACGCGAGCGCAAAGGCGCCCGAGGGTCTGCGGCCGGAGCTTACGCAGCACGTCAGCGCATTGCAGCTACGCGCGCGCGTGGTGGGCGAGATCCTGACGAATCTGCACTCCGTCGAGCAGGCGTTCGACGCTTACGCGCGCGGCCACGCACCCAAGGACATCCTGGCGAAAGTAGCACCCCAACTGCGGCAGATTCACGGGGCGCTGCGCGTGCTCTCCTGGGAGAAGGCGGCGGTCGTCATCGAACGCTGCGAGCAAATGATCGCCACGCTCACGCCGCAAGGCGAAGACCTCGATTGGATCGCGGAGGGTCTGAGCAGCGTAGGACTGTTCGTCCGTCCTTGCGCGCAGGGGCGCGAGCCGCGCGAGGAGACCCTCGACCTTTTCCTGAAACGCCTGGAGGAGCGGCCCGCGCCGCTGCCAGCCGCCGCGGCACCCGCGCCGAGCGCCAAGCCGCTCGACGACGACCTGCTGCAGGTGTTCCTCGAGGAAGCGGTGGAGGTTCTCGCCACGATCGCCGCCAGCGTGCCGAAATGCCGCGCGGAGCCGGCGAACGTCGAAGAGCTCGCCACCATCCGGCGCGGCTTCCACACGCTGAAGGGCAGCGGCCGCATGGTCGGGCTCGCGGATCTGGGCGAGGCGGCCTGGCAGGTCGAGCGGGTGATGAATCAGTGGCTCGAGCGCCAGCAGCCCGCCACGGACGCGCTGCTCGAGCTCGCCACCGTCGCGCATGGCTGCTTCACCGACTGGATCGAGCGCCTGCGCAATGGCGAGACGCCGCTCATCGATACCCATCCCATCAGCAAGCTTGTCGCCAGGCTGGTCGGCGACGATTCCAGCGTGCTGCGGGTGCGCGACGTCTATCTCAAGGAAGCCGCCCAGCACATCGCCACGCTGAAGAACGAATGCGCGGCATGGACCGCCAGCGAGGCGGCGGAGGCTTCGCCCGAGTTCATGCGCGCGGCGCATACCCTGGCCAGCTCCTCGAGCACGGCGCGCGTCGAGGCGATCGCGCAGGTCGCTGCGGGGCTCGAGCAGTGGATGCCGCTCGCCGAGCGCACGGTCGAGGCCGCCGAGCGCCAGATGATCGCTGCGGCGATCGACAAGCTGGGCGAGATGCACTCCGCCGTCAGCCGCGGGGAATCGCCCGCACCGGCAGCCGAAACGCTCGCCGAGCTGGAGGGGCTGCGCAACCGGCTGCTCGTTCCGGCGCGGCCGAAAGACAAGCGCGCGGTGCGCGACGACCTGGACGGCGACTTGCTGCCGGTATTTCTCGAGGAAGCGCACGAACTCGTGCCGCAGGTCGTAGGCGACTTGCGCGCCTGGCGCGCGAATCCCCAGGACCGCACCGCGGCCGACGCCGTCAAGCGCGTGCTGCACACGCTCAAGGGCGGCGCGCGCATGGCGGGCGCCATCCGCTTGGGCGAGCTTACCCACCTGATGGAAAGCCGCATCGAGTACGCGCTCGAGGCGGGCGAGGTGACTCCAGAGCTCTTCGAGGAGCTGCAGACGCAGCTCGACCGCCTGAGCGCCGACGTCGAGAAGCTCGGCGCCCCTGCCGCTCCGGCGGCCACGGCGGCCGCCAAGACCGCGGAAAGCCCGCGCGCGCCGGCCGCCACGGCCGTGCTGCGTGTGAATGCCGAACGGCTCGACGGCCTGATCACCGACGCGGGCGAGGCGGCAATCGCGCGCTCGCGCATCGAGGCGGAGCTGCGCCAGACCAAGCAGGCGCTGGCGGACCTGAACGAGAGCATCGCGCGGCTGCGCACGCAGCTGCGTGAAGTGGAGATCCAGGCCGACAGCCAGCTGCAATCGCGCCGCTCCGAGCTCGCCGAGCACGTGCAGGATTTCGATCCGCTCGAGTTCGATCGTTACACGCGCCTGCAGGAGCTCACGCGCATGATGGCCGAGGGCCTGAACGACGTCGCGACCCTGCAGCAGGCGCTGATGAAGAACGTCGGCGAAACCGACGCCGCGCTCTTGCAGCAGGCGCGCATCGGCCGCGAGCTCCAGCAGGACCTGATGCGCATGCGCGCCGTGCCGTTCTCCAACCTCACGGAACGGCTGCAGCGCATCGTGCGCCAGAGCGCCGCCGAGCTCGCCCGCAAGGCCGAGCTCACCATCGAGGGCGGCCAGGTCGAGCTCGATCGCGGCGTACTCGAGCGCATCGGCGCCCCGATCGAGCACATGCTGCGCAACGCGCTCGTGCACGGCATCGAGGCTCCGGCGACGCGCGCCGCGGCCGGCAAGCCCGAGGCGGGCCAGATCGCCATCAGCTTGCGGCAGGAGGCGAACGAAGTCGTCGTCATGGTGACGGACGACGGCGCCGGGATCGACCTCGAGCGGCTGCAGGCCAAGGCGGTGGAGAAAGGCCTCCTTGCCGCGGACCAGCTGCTGAGCGAGGCCGAGCAGGTCCAGCTCGTGTTCATGTCCGGCATCTCGACCGCGGAGTCGGTGACCGAGCTCGCCGGCCGCGGCGTCGGCATGGATGTCGTGCGCACCGAGATCCACGCCCTCGGTGGCCGAGTCGAAGTGACGAGCGCCCGCGGCCGCGGCACGACGTTCACGATCTACCTGCCGCTCACCCTTGCCGTGACGCAGACCGTGATGGTGCGCGCGGGCGGCATGATGCTCGCCATTTCGTCGGCCTTGATCGAGCAGGTGCTGCGCGTGAAGGCCGACGCGCTCGTCTCGCACTACGAGACGGGCAGCATCGAATTCCAGGGGCGGCAGTATCCGCTGCACTACCTGCGCCAGCTGCTCGGCAGCCGTGCCGCCACCAACATTCAGGACGACAACCTGGTACTCCTCGTGAGGAGCGGCGCGCATCGCCTCGCGGTCCACGTGGACGATCTCATCGGCCAGCGCGAGATGGTGGTGAAGAACATCGGTCCGCAGCTCTCGCGCATGCCAGGTGCCGCCGGCGCCACGGTGCTGCCCGACGGCTCGATCGTGCTGATCGTGAACCCGGTGCAGCTCGCGCATCGCGGCACCACGCCGATGCGGACCACCGTGACGCCGGAGTTCTCCGCCAACGCCGCGCGCGCCGCGCCGCTCGTCATGGTGGTCGACGATTCGCTTACCGTGCGCAAGATCACCGGCCGCTTGCTCGAGCGCGAGGGCTACCGCGTACTCACCGCCAAGGACGGGGTTGACGCGCTCGAACAGCTCAAGGGCGAGCTGCCGGCGATCATGCTGGTCGACATCGAGATGCCGCGCATGGACGGCTTCGACCTCGCGCGTAACGTGCGTGGCGATCCGCGCACCATGGAGATCCCGATCGTCATCATTTCGTCGCGCACCGCGGCCAAGCACCGCAGCCGCGCCGCCGAGCTCGGCGTCAATGCGTTCCTCGGCAAGCCCTACCAGGAGTCGGAGCTACTGCAGCAGATCGCCGCCCTCGCGAAACAATGAAATTCGGCTCATGAAGTTCGAGCTCCAGGAGCACATCGGAAAATACCCGCTGCTGCGCGAGATCGGCGCCGGCGCCACCAGCAAGGTCTACCTCGCGCGCGACCCGTTTGCCGAGCGCGATGTCGCCATCAAGGTGTTCCAGTTCGATAAGGAGGCCGACCGCGAGCAGGAGCGCATGAAGCACAAGTCGTTCATCGCCGAGGCGTCGCTCGCCGGCAAGCTTGCTCACCCGCACATCGTTGATATCTTCGACGCCGTGGTGGAGCCGGGCCGCAGCTATCTGGTCATGGAATACGTGCCCGGCAGCACGCTCGAGGCGCATGGCGACGTGTCGCGGCTGCTGCCGGTCAACAAAGTGGTGGAGATCGTCTTCAAGTGCATCCGCGCCCTGGAATACGCGCACCGGCATGGTGTCATCCACCGCGACATCAAGCCCGGCAACATCCTCCTTTCGGAGACGGGCGAGACGAAAGTGAGCGACTTCGGCGCCTCCTTCCAGCAGAAGCTCCAGGACACGACGCAGATCAGCGGCGTCGGCTCGCCCGCCTATATGTCGCCCGAGCAGGTGCGCCTCGAGCCGCTCACGCACCAGACCGACATCTATTCCCTGGGCGTGACCATGTACCGGCTGCTCACCGGACGGCTGCCGTTCACCGCCTCGACGCAGCCCGCGCTCACCTACGCCATCCTCAACACCGCGGCGCAGCGCCCGGCGATGCTGCGGCCTGAGCTGCCGGGTCTCCTCGACGCCATCGTCATGAAGGCGATGGAAAAGAGTCCCGCCGCGCGCTACCAGTCATGGCTCGATTTCGGCAAGGACTTGAGCCAGGCCTTTGCCAGCCTGCGCCTTGCCGGCGCCAAAGTGTCGGATTCCGAGAAGTTCACCAAGCTGCGCGACTTCCCGTTCTTCGCCGACTTCAACGATGTGGCGCTCTGGGAGCTGATCCGCATTGCCACCTGGAAAACCATCCCGCCGCAGACCGTCTTGATCCGGGAAGGCGAGACCGGCGACAACTTCTATTTCCTGGTCGAAGGCGATGTCGACGTCACGCTCTTCGGCAAGCTCCTCGCCACCGTTAAAGCCGGGCGCTGCTTCGGCGAGCTGCTCTACTTCGCCGAGCGCTCGCAGCGCCGCACCAGCACTGTCACCGCGCGCACGCCGATCACCGTGATGGAAGTGAAGGCCGACGCAATGCGCGCCGCGACCGACGCCTGCCAGGCCGCCTTCAACAAGGCGTGCATGCGCGTGCTGATCGAGCGGCTGGTCGATTCGAACCAGCGCCTGGCGCAAGCCGCGTAAACACGCGGGTCCCTAAACCGGATCCCAGCTGAAGACCTCCTGCGTGCGCTCGAGCGCGTAGAAATGCGCGCGCAGCGCCGGCATCGCATGCTCGGCGATCGCCGCGGCGCTCCAGCCGCCCTCGCGGTGCACCGAGCGCAGCGGCCGGTTCTGCGACATCAGAAAAAGCTCGTTCGCGCGTACCGCAAAGATCTGCCCGCTGACATCGCGCGCCTCGTCAGAGGCGAGATACACCGCGAGCGGCGCAATCTTCGCGGTTTCCATGCTTTTCAGCTTTTCCACCCGTGCTTGCTGTTCCGGCGTCTCGGTCGGTATCGAGCCGATCATCCGGCTCCAGGCGAACGGCGCGATGCAGTTCGAGCGTACGTGGTACCTGGCCATGTCGAGCGCGATGGACTTGGAGAGGCCGACGACCCCGAGCTTGGCAGACGCATAGTTCGCCTGACCGAGATTTCCCACCAGCCCCGACGTCGATGTCATGTGGATATACGAGCCCGACTCCTGTGTCTTGAAGTGCGGCGCCGCGGCGCGCGCCACGTAGAACGAGCCGTTGAGATGTACGTCGATCACCGCGCGCCATTCCTCGACCGACATATTGAAGAAGAACCGGTCGCGGAGGATGCCGGCGTTGTTCACCACCGCATCGAGGCGCCCGAAGCCGTCCAGCGCCGCCTGCACGATGCGATTCGCCGAGGCCCAGTCCGCCACGCTGTCAACGTTGGCAACGGCCTCGCCGCCCGCGGCCCGGATCTCATCCGCCACGCGCTGCGCAGGTGCGCTGCTCGCGCCTTCGCCCTTCACCGACGTGCCGAGATCGTTGACCACGAGCTTCGCGCCCGCCGCGGCCATCGCCAGCGCAAAGTCGCGGCCAATGCCGCCACCGGCGCCGGTGACGAGCACGACCTTGCCTTTTAGCATCGCCGTATTATGCGCGCGCGATGCCATCGAGCCTCGACGCCGCCCTCAATCCCGCGTCCGTAGCGATCATCGGCGCTTCCGACAACCCGCACAAGGTCGGCGGCCGCCCGCTGCTCTATCTGCAGCGCTACGGCTATGGCGGCGCGATCTATCCGATCAATCCGGGCCGCGCCAGGGTCCAGGGTGTGCGCGCGCTTGCGCGCATCGAAGATGCGCCGCAGCCGCCGGATCTCGCGATCATCGCGATCGCCGGCAATGAAGCGGTCGCTGCCGTCGAATCCTGCGCCGCGCGCGGCGTGAAAGTGGCGGTGGTGATGACCTCGGGCTTCGCCGAGACGGGTGAGGAGGGCGCGCGGGCGCAGGCGCGCATGGCGGCGGCAGCGCGAGCCGCCGGCATGCGCCTCATCGGCCCGAATTGCCAGGGACTCGCCAACTTCGCGACCGGCATGGTGGCCAACTTCTCCACCATCTTCCATGAGCTCGAAGGACGCGACGGGCCGGTGGCGATCGTCAGCCAGAGCGGCGCGAACTCGCAGGCGATCTACGCGCTGCTGCGCGAGCAGGGCCTGAGCGCGCGCCATGTGCACACCACCGGCAACGAGGCGGACGTCACGGTCGCAGATCTCGCCGCCGCGGTCGTGCGTGACCCGGGCGTGCGGCTCGTCCTGCTCTATATGGAAGCGATCAAGGATCCAATGCTGCTCGCGCACGCCGCTGCCGGCGCCCGGGTGCGCGATGTTCCGATCGTCGCGCTGAAGGCCGGCCGCACGGCGAGCGGCCAGCGCGCCGCCCGCTCGCACACCGGCGCGCTCGCCATCGAGGATCGCGTAGTCGACGCCTTTTTCGAGCGCTGCGGCATCTGGCGCGCTCGCGATCCGCAGGAGCTGGTGCGCGCGGCCGAACTCTACCTTGGCGGACACCGCCCGCGCGGCAAGCGCCTCGCGTTCGTCAGCCACTCCGGCGCGAGTTGCGTGATGGCCGCCGATCACGCCGAGCGCCGCGGCATCGCACTCGCGCCGATAGCGGCGCCCGCGAAGGCCAGGCTGCGCAGCGCGTTGCCCGGCTTTGCGTCGCTCGAGAACCCGATCGACGTGACCGGTGCGCTGCTGAGCGACTCTGGCCTGCTCGGCGCGGTGCTGCCGATCGTCGGCGACGATGCGCAAGCCGATCTGCTGCTCGTCGCGCTTCCGATCGCGGGCGCCGGCTATGACGTGCCGCGCTTCGCGCGTGATGTCGCGCAGTTCCAGCAGACCTATTGCATCGCAACCGCAGTAGCGGCGCCGCAGGCTGCCGTGCGCCAGGCGTTCGCCGACGCGGGCGTCGCGACCTTTGCGCGCGAAGGCGAAGCGATGGACGCGCTTGCGCAGCTTGCTGATCACGCTGCGCTCTTGCGCCGCCCGGCACCGGCACCGCTACGGTGCATGGCGCTGCCCGACAGGACGCGCTTCCTCAGCGAGGCCGAGAGCCTCGCGCTGCTCGCGCAGGCCGGGCTACCGGTGATTGAGCACCGCCTGTGCCGCGACGAGCGCGAGCTCGAGCGCGCGCTCGCCGCGCTCGGCGCCGACGTCGTGCTGAAGGCCTGCTCGCCCGACCTGCCGCACAAGAGCGACCATGGCCTCGTCGCCATCGGGCCTGCCGAACCGCGCGCCGAGTACCGGCGCCAGCGCGAGCGCTGCCTCGCGCTCGGCGCACGTTTCGACGGCGTGATCGTGGCGCGCCGCGCGCGCGGCGGCCGGGAGCTCGCGCTCGGCGCCCGGCTCGACGCGCAATTCGGGCCGGTCGTGCTGGTAGGCGATGGCGGCATATACCTGGAGGCGCTGAAGGACTACCGCCTGCTCCTTGCGCCCTGCACCGAAGAGGAGGTGCTGGCCAAGCTCGCCGAGCTGCGCATCGCGCCGCTGCTTGGCGCGCTGCGCGGGCAGCAGCCGCGCGACGTGCGCGCGCTGGCCCGCATGGCAGTCAAGCTTGGCGAGGCGCTCATCGCGTGGGACGGCGCGGTCGCGTCCGTGGACATCAATCCGGTGATGGTGTTTGAAACCGGCGCGCTCGCTCTCGACGCGCTGGTCGAGAGTCGCCCGGGCGACTGACGGGCGAAAGCCGAGGGCTATAATTTTCTCGCCATGAAGGTCCTCGTCGCCGTAAAGCGTGTCGTCGATTTCAACGTCAAGGTCCGCGTCAAGGCCGACAATACCGGCGTCGAGACCGCGAACGTCAAGATGTCCATGAATCCCTTCGACGAGATCGCCGTCGAAGCGGCGGTGCGGCTGAAGGAAGCGGGCGGCGCGACAGAGATCGTCGCCGTGTCCTGCGGCGTCGCCCAATGCCAGGAGACACTGCGTACCGCGCTTGCCATCGGCGCCGACCGCGCCATCCTGGTCGAGACCAGCGCCGAGCTGCAGCCGCTCGCGGTGGCGAAGCTGCTGAAGGCCGTCTGCCAGAAGGAGTCGCCGCAGCTCGTGATCATGGGCAAGCAGGCGATCGACGACGACGCGAACCAGACCGGCCAGATGCTCGCGGCGCTCCTTGGCTGGCCGCAGGCCACGTTTGCCTCCAAGATCGAGCTCGCCGCGGGCAAGGCAAGCGTGACGCGCGAAGTGGACGGTGGCCTGGAAACGCTGTCGATCAAGCTGCCGGCCGTGATCACCACCGACCTGCGCCTGAACGAGCCGCGCTACGTCACGCTGCCGAACATCATGAAGGCGAAGAAGAAGGCGCTGGAAACGTTGAAGCCGGAAGCGCTCGGCGTCGATGTGTCGCCGCGCCTCGCGACACTCAAGGTGCTCGAGCCGCCCAAGCGCAAGGCGGGCGTCAAGGTGGCCGACGCCAAGGCCCTCGTCGACAAGCTGCGCAACGAAGCGAAGGTGCTCTAGATGGCCGTTCTCGTTCTGGTTGAGCACGACAACAAGTCGCTGCGCAAGAGCACGCTCAACACCGTTGCGGCCGCGCAGAAGGTCGGCGGCGATTTGCATGTGCTCGTGGCGGGCCACCAAGCCGCGGCGGTCGCCAAGGCGGCGGCGCAAATTCCGGGCGTAAAGAAGGTGCTGCATGCCGATGCGCCGCATCTCGGCGAGGAGCTTGCCGAGAACGTCGCCGCGCTCATCGTCTCGGTGGCGAAGAACTACTCGCACCTCCTGGCGCCCGCGACCTCGACCGGCAAGAACATCATGCCGCGCGCGGCCGCGCTGCTCGATGTGCAGCAGGTCTCTGACATCTGCGCCGTCGAGTCGCCCGATACGTTCGTGCGGCCGATCTACGCCGGTAATGCGCTTGCGACCGTGAAATCGAAGGATCCGATCAAAGTGCTCACCGTGCGCACGACTGCGTTCGATGCGCTGCCGGCGACTGGCGGCAACGCGGCGATCGAGAACCTGCAGGCGCCGCCGGACAGCGGGCTCTCGTCCTTCGTGAGCCGCGAAGTATCGAAGTCCGAGCGTCCCGAGCTCACCGCCGCGAAGATCATCGTCTCGGGTGGCCGCGGCCTCGGCTCGGGCGAGAACTTCACCAGGGTGCTCGAGCCGCTCGCCGACAAGCTCGGCGCCGCCATGGGCGCCTCGCGCGCGGCGGTGGACGCGGGCTTCGTGCCGAACGACTGGCAGGTCGGGCAGACCGGCAAGATCGTGGCGCCGGATCTCTACATCGCCGTCGGCATTTCGGGCGCGATCCAGCACC
The DNA here is from genome assembly GCA_035689325.1 of Burkholderiales bacterium. Lineage (GTDB taxonomy): Bacteria > Pseudomonadota > Gammaproteobacteria > Burkholderiales > SG8-39 > SCGC-AG-212-J23. The sequence goes on from DASSLQ010000194.1 coordinate 34,855, forward strand.
TCGCCGGCATGAAGGACAGCCGCGTGATCGTCGCCATCAACAAGGACGAGGAAGCGCCGATCTTCCAAGTGGCCGACTACGGGCTGGTCGGCGATCTCTTTCAGCTTGTGCCGAACGTGGTGGAGGAGCTTAAGAAATGAGCACCTACCAAGCGCCGCTCAAGGACATGAAGTTCGTGCTGCACGAGCTCGCCGGGCTTGAACAGCTGGCCAAGCTCCCGGGCTATGAAGAGGCCTCGCCCGACACGGTCGACGCCATCTTAGAGGAAGCTGCGAAGTTTGCGACGGGAGTCCTTGATCCGATTAACTATTCTGGCGATCAGGAAGGCTCGACATGGGCCGATGGCGCGGTGCGCACGCCCAAGGGCTTCCGTGAAGCTTATACGCAGTTCTGCGAGGGCGGCTGGAACGCGCTGCCGTTCGAGGCCGAATGGGGCGGGCAGGGACTGCCGCGTCTCGTCTCGACGCCGGTGCAGGAAATGTGGAAGAGCGCGAATCTGAGCTTCTCGCTCTGCCCGCTGCTGACGCAGGGCGCGATCGAAGCGCTGCTCTTGCGCGGCTCGGAGGAGCTCAAGCGCCGCTACCTGCCGAAGATGGTGGCGGGTAGCTGGACCGGCACCATGAACCTCACCGAGCCGCAAGCCGGCTCGGATCTTTCGCTCGTGCGCACGCGCGCGGAGCGCCAGGGCGATCACTACCTCATCTCTGGCCAGAAGATCTTCATCACCTACGGCGAGCATGACCTCGCGGAGAACATCGTGCACCTCGTGCTCGCACGCACGCCCGAGGCGCCGGAGGGGGTGAAGGGCATCTCGCTCTTCGTCGTGCCGAAGTTCATTCCGAACGAGGACGGCAAGGCGGGCAAGCGCAACAGCGCGAAATGCGCCTCCATCGAGCACAAGCTCGGCATCCACGCGAGCCCGACCGCCGTCATGGTCTACGACAAGGCCGTGGGCTACCTCGTCGGCGAGGAGAACCGGGGCCTCGAATACATGTTCATCATGATGAACGCCGCGCGCTTCGCGGTGGGCCTGGAGGGCGTGGCGATTGCGGAGCGCGCCTTCCAGCGGGCCCTGGCGTTCGCCAAGGAACGCATCCAGGGCCGCGATCTCGTCCAGGGCGGCAAGCCCGTGCCAATCATTCGCCACCCGGACGTGCGCCGCATGCTGATGCTGATGAAGGCACAGACCGAGGCGATGCGCGCGCTCGCGTACACGACGGCAGCGGCCATGGACTACGCGCGCAAGCACCCGGACGCGGAAGCGCGCAAGCGCCACCAGGGGCTCGTCGACCTGATGATCCCGGTGGTGAAGGGCTGGTCTACCGAGACCGGCATCGAAATCGCCTCGCTGGGCGTGCAGGTACACGGAGGCATGGGATTCGTGGAGGAGACAGGTGCCGCGCAGTACCTGCGCGACGCACGCATCACCACCATCTACGAAGGCACCACCGGCATCCAGGCGATGGACCTGGTTGGGCGCAAGATCGCGCGCGAGGCGGGCGCGACCGCAAAGGCATGGCTCGCCTCGCTCACGGCGCTCGACGCGGAGCTCGCCAAGTCGGCGAACGCCGACGTCAAGGCGCTGCGCGCCGAGCTCGCGCAAGGCGTGCAGGCGGTGAGCGATTGCGTGAACTACATCGTCGAGAGCAAGGACCCGCGCGCCACCTTCGCCGGCGCGGTGCCGTTCCTCAAGCTCATGGGCATCGTCGCCGGCGGCTGGCAGATGGCGCGCGCGGCGCTCGCGGCGGAGCGGCGCTTGAGCTCCGGGGACAAGGACTTCCTGCAGGCCAAGATCGCGACCGCACGGTTCTACGGCGATCATGTGCTGGTGCAGGCAAGCGCGCTGCGCGACACGGTGGTGAAAGGCGCGGCCGGGGTGCTGGCGGTTCCGGAAGAGCAGTTCCTCGCTGCGTAGGCTCGTCCTCCTTCTAGCGCTCGTCGCGGCGCCGGCATTCGCGGCCGAGCGCACGCTCGCGGACTTCTTCCGCGAGTTCACCGACGAATGGATGCGTGGCGACCCGAACCGCGCGGCGGCGACACGCTATTTCTCGGGCGAGGAGCAGGCGGCGCTCGAGCGCCAGCTCACGCCCGAGACCCGCGCCTGGCGCCACCAGCGCGTCGAGCTCGCGCGCAAAGGGCTCGCCCAGCTCGCGACATTCGATGCCCGGAAGATGTCGCGCGACGAGCGCGTCTCTGCCGATTTGATGCGCTGGCAGCTCTCGCAATTGATCGAGGGCGAGGCGTACGAGGACTATCGCTTCCCTCTCGACCAGTTCAACGGTCCCAACGTCTCGCTCGCCAACACGCTTACCGTGCAACACCCGATGCGCACGCCGGCCGATGCGCGCAACTACGTCGCGCGGCTCGGGCAGGTGCGGCTGCGCATGGAGGAGGCGATCGCCGAGTCGGAACGCCTCGCCGCGAAGCGCATGATCCCGCCGCGCTTCATCCTGCGCTCCACGCTCGCGCAGATGGAGCACTTCATCGGCACGCCGCCTGCGCAGAACCCGCTGGTCGCGATTTACGCCGAGCGCATGGCGGCGATCGATGGGCTGCGCGCCGAGGAGCGCGACGCACTCAAAGCACAGGCCGAGCGCATCGTCGCCACCGACGTGTACCCGGCGTGGAAGAAGGCGATCGCGCTGCTCGAGTCACTCGTGCCGCGTGCGACCGATGATGCAGGGCTGTGGCGTTTCCCCGGCGGCGACAAGGCCTATGCCTACGACTTGCGCCGCTTTACGACCACCAACCTCTCGCCGCAGGCCATCCATGACATCGGTCTGCGCGAAGTGGCGCGCATCGAGGGCGAGATGGAGAAGGTGCTGCAGCGCCTGGGTCGCACGCAGGGCGCGCTCAAGGAACGCACCAAGGCGCTCGAGCGTGAGCTCGCTTACCCGAATACCGACGCAGGGCGCGCCGCGATCATGGCCGACATCGAGCGCATCCTGCGCGATGCCGAGAAGCGCGCGGCGGCGCTCTTTGCCGAGACGCCGAGGGCGCCGGTCATCGCGCGCCCCTATCCGCAGTTCCGCTGGGCAAGCGCCGCCGCGAGCTACAGCTTCCCGGCGCCGGACGGCTCGCGGCCGGGGACCTTCCAGATGCCGCTGCGTCCTTCGCAGCTCACGCGCTACGGGCTGCGCACGCTCGTCTATCACGAGACCGTGCCCGGCCATCACTTCCAGATCGCGCTCGAGCAGGAGAACCGCGCGCTGCCGCGCTTCCGGCAGCTGCGCGCCTACGGCTTCATCTCCGCGTATGGCGAAGGCTGGGCACTGTACGCCGAGCGTTTAGCCGCGGAGACGGGCTGGTACGAGGGCGATCCGGAAGGACTGCTCGGCCAGCTCGAGGCCGAGCTGTTCCGCGCGCGGCGCCTGGTGGTCGACACGGGGCTGCATGCGAAGCGCTGGACGCGCGAGCAGGCGATCGGCTATGGCATCGGCCCGAGCGAGGTCGAGCGCTATGTGGTGTATCCCGGGCAGGCCTGCTCGTACAAGCTCGGAGAGCTCAAGATCCTCGAGCTGCGCGAGCGCGCGCGCGCCGCGCTCGGCAGTCGCTACTCGCCGAAGGAATTCCATCGCGCGGTGCTCGGCACCGGAACCGTGCCGCTCGAGCTGCTCGAGCGGGAGATCGACACCTATATCGCGGCAGCGAAGTAGCCGGATCTAGGCTTTCGCGCGCAGGCCGAAGAAGCGGCGGATGCGGCTGAGGAGATCGGCCTGCTCGGTCGGCACCTGCATCGGCTGGGTCGTCCAGACCTCGCGGATCTTCTCGAGCTCGGGCCGGCGCGAGGCGATGACGCGCGCGATGCCCTCCGCGATCTCGGGCCGCCCGAGCAGCAGGCCCTGGAACGACTTGCCGTCGAGCCGATAACACTCGACGTCGCTCTTCGCCACCACGGTGGCGCTCCTTGCATCGCCGGTGAGAAGCGCCATCTCGCCGAAGAACTGCCCGGCGCGCAGCGTGCTTACCGTCTGCGGCACGGCGTTCGGCGGCTCGTAGCGCACGTCGACCTCGCCGAACATGATGATGTAGAGCCAGTGCGCGATGTTGCCCTGCTTGGTGATGACGTCGCCGCGCGCGAACGGCGCGTACTGCAGGCGCTCGGCGAGCTCGTTCATCTCGTCCTCCGAGAGCACCGAGAAGAGGTCCACCTGCCGCAGCAGGTCGAGGCGCCGGCCGAGCTCGCGCTTGCGCACGACGTCGGCGTGCGCCTCGTCGCGCGACACGGCGTGCACCGTGCGCTGCTCCTCCGCGATGCGGATACCGGCGCGCTGCAGCGAGGCGAAGAGATGCACGCGCACCATCGAGTCGGTCATCTCGTCTTCCAGCAGATCGGTGAGGAAATAGCGCAGCTCGTACTCCAGGTTGCCGGCGACGAAGCCGTGCAGCACGGTCGTCGGTGCCGGGTGGCGCGCGACGTTCGCGATCGGCACGTCGCGCATCTCCTCGTTGACGATGGCGATGATGCGCGCCGGCGGCACGCCCGGATCCACCATGAAGCGCAGTGCCCGGCGCCACTGCAGCGGCTGGCCCTCGCGCCGGCCGAGGATCGCGACGCGGCCCTTCATGATCGCGCTGTTCGGGATGACGATGGTCTCCCAGTTGCGCGTCTCGATCAGGATCGAGCGCCAGCGGATGTCGCGCACCTGGCCGGTGAGCTCGTCGATGCGCACCCAGTCGCCGACCTGCACGGTGTGGTCGAGCTGGATCGAGAGGCCGCCGAGCAGGTTGCCGAGCGTGTCCTGCATGGCAAAGGCGATCACCGCCGTCAGGATCGCGGACGTCGTCACGATGCTCGAGAGATCCACACCCGCGCCGCGCAGCTGCGCGAAGCCGTAGATCACGTAGAGGATCAGGATCACTACGTCCTCGACGATGCGCGGCAGCGCGCGGCCAATCACGGGAAGGAGCAGCCGGAAGAAGGCGAAGCCGGCGAGCCGGATGAGCGCGATCGCCGAGACGATGCGGAAAACCGTGTGCACCCCGGAGGCGGCAGCCGGCGCGAGGCTCTCGAGCACGACGCTCGCCGCCTGGCCGAAAACGCCGATGAGGAAGAACCACAGCGTGTTGAGATAGACCGAGCGGTCGAGCGGCCGCAAGCGCAGCAGCAGCCCCGTGAGGGCGAGTGCCAGCAGCGTCAGCCATCCCACTTCGGAGTGCAGCAGCGCGTTCAGGCTGTAGCGCTCGGCCATCAGAACTTGATCCGGCCCCGCAGCATCTCGCCCCACATCACCCAGTCGCCGAGGAAGCTATAGACCGGGTAGGTGAACGTGGCCGGCTTGTTCTTCTCGAAAAAGAAGTGCCCGACCCAGGCGGCCGCGTAGCCGGCGACGATACCGGCCAGAAGCCACCAGAAATTCAGGGTCGCCACCGCGGTGATGACACCGGCGAGGCCGAGCGTAGTCCCGAGGAAGTGCAGCCGCCGGCAGGTGCGGTCTGCATGCTGCGATAGATAAAAGGGATAAAACGCGCCAAAACTGCGGTATGCCTCGGCGCTTGCGGACGCCGTATTTTCATCCCTACCCACGTCGCCGATTGTACCGGGTCGGAACAATCGTGCCGCGCTCGGGTCGGATAGCCTAGTGGCAAGAATCCTCATCGCGGACGATCACCGCGCGAACCGCGACGCACTTGCGGCGCTGCTTGAAATCGCCGGCCACGAGGTCCTGAGCGCGGCGGAGGGCAACAAGGCGCTCGAGCTCGCGCGCAGCCACCGCCCGGAGCTGGTCATCACCGACGTGCTGATGCCCGTCATGGACGGCTACGAGCTGACCCGGCGCCTGAAGCTCGAGCCGTCCACGGCCGGCATCAGTGTGATGTTCTACACAGCTTATTTCGGCGGCCAGGACGCAAAAGAGCTCGCATCCGCGCTCGGCGTGGCGCGCGTGCTGGTCAAGCCCTCCGACAACGCCGCGATCGTGCGCGCGGTGGAGGAAGTGCTCTCGGCGCGCCCGGCCGTGCCGGCCGACCCGCGCGCCGACCTCGAGCGCGAGCACCTGCGCCTGATGGTCGACCAGCTGCTCGAGAAGACCGGGACGCTCGAAGCCCAGCAGCAGCGCATCGAGCGCATGAACCGCACGCTCGCGATGCTATCGGCGATCAACGCACTCATCGTGCGGGCGGACGACCGCCAGGCGCTGCTCGAGGAAGCCTGCCGCATCGCCATCGACAAGGGCGGCTTCCGCCTCGCCGCCGTCGGGCTGTCGGATCGCAGCCGGCGCCTTGCGCTCGCCGCGCGCGCCGGCGAGGGCAACCCCGAGCGCGAGCTCGAGCGCCTGAAGATCGGCACGCAGGCGATGATCTGGAACGACGCCGAGAGCGGCTCGTTCGTCGCGCTGCCGCTCATCGTGGCCGACCAGCCGGTGGGCGTGCTCCTGCTCTACGCGCGCGTGCGCGACTTCTTCGACGACGAAGAGATGCGGCTGCTGCACGAGCTGGCGGGCGACATTTCGTTCGCGCTGCACCACCTCGAGCAGAAGGCCGAGATGGATTACCTCGCCTACCACGACTCGCTCACCGATCTGCCGAACCGCAGCCTGTTCACCGACCGCATGACGCAGGCGCTGAACGCGGCGCGGCGCGAGAAGCGCTTCGCCGCCGCGGTGTTCGTCGATGTCGAGCGCTTTCGCATGGTGAACGAGACCTTCGGGCGCAAGGCGGGCGACGACCTGCTGCGCACGATCGGCGCGCGCCTGCGCGCGGCCGCGCGCGAGCAGGACTCGGTGGCGCGCATCGGCGCCGACCACTTCGCCGTCGCGGTGGCGCCTTTCGACCGGCCGGGCGACACCACGCACTGGCTGATCGACCGCCTGGAGCAGGCCTTCACGCCGCCGATCACGATCGACGGCGTCGAGCTGCGCGTGGCGCTCAAGGCCGGCATCGCCGTGTTCCCGGCCGACGGCGAGTCCACCGAGTCGCTCTGCGCGAACGCCGAGACCGCGCTCAGCAAGGCGAAGGAGCTCAACCAGCGCTACCTGTTCTACGCGCCGGAGATGAACGCTCGCGTCGCCGAGTCGCTCGCCATGGAGAACCGGCTGCGCCGCGCGCTGGAGGAGGGGCGTCTCGCGCTTCACTACCAGCCGAAGATCGACGTCAAGACGGGCGCGGTCGCCGGGCTCGAAGCGCTCATCCGCTGGATCGATCCGGAGCTCGGCACGGTGCCGCCGGCGAGGTTCGTGGGCCTGCTCGAGGAGACCGGCATGATCCTCGCCGCCGGCCGCTGGGCGCTGCGCCAGGCGGCGAGCGACATCCACCACTGGGAGTCGCTCGGCATCGCCGTGCCGCGCGTCGCCGTCAACGTGTCGGCGATCCAGCTCCGTCAGAAGGACTTCGTCGACTCGGTGCTCGATGCGATCGGCGGCGAAATGCGCGGCGGCCGCGCGCCGCTCATCGACCTCGAGATCACCGAGAGCGTATTGTTGGACGACATCGAGGAGAGCACGCGCAAGCTCCAGACGCTGCGGCGTGCCGGCATCGAAGTGTCGGTCGACGATTTCGGCACTGGCTACTGCTCGCTCAGCTACCTCGCGCGGCTGCCGGTGGATATGCTCAAGATCGATCGCAGCTTCGTGGTGCGCATGGGCGACGCCGGCTACCCGCGCAACATCGTGGCGATGATCGTGTCGCTCGCGCACACTTTAGGGCTAAAAGTCATTGCCGAAGGCGTCGAGGACACCGAGCAGGTGCATCTGCTGAAGGAGCTCGGCTGCGACCAGATCCAGGGCTATTACGTGAGCGCGCCGGTGCCGGCCCCGCAGATCGAGGCGCTCCTGCGCCCCGACGCCGGCAGGACCCTGCGCCACCGCATCGCTGCGGCCTGATAGCTCGTTCGGGTTTTTCGTTGCCGCGTGTCGCATCGACTTGACACAGTGTCTCGAAGATTCGACGTCACGTTCTGAAGACAGCCGACTGGCAAGTCGCGCCCGGCTCCCTAAACTGCGCGACGCTTGCGATGAACGAAGGCGGCCACTTTTCTCTTTCTGTCCGGGCGGATGAGCGCGATGCGCTCATCACCGTCGTGGACGACGGCTCCGGAATCTCCGGCGCGCTGCTGCAGCGGGCTCTGGAGCTCGCGCTGAACCGCCGTCCGGGGGAACGCGCCTACACCGTGCGCATTCCGCTCGATGCCATCCCTCGGCCGGCGAGCGCGCCGCCGCTGACCTATGGCTCTTCGCCGCGCCGGCGCATCCTGGTGGTCGACGACAACATCGACGCCGGCCAGAGCCTCGCCATGCTGCTGCGGGAGCTCGGGCACGACGTCCAGGTCGCGCACGACGGCAACGCCGCGCTCGAGGCGGTGCGCATCAACCGCCCGCAGCTCGTGCTGCTCGACCTGAGCATGCCGGGCGTCGACGGCTATCGCGTGGTCATGCGCCTGAAGAGCGACCCGCAGCTTACGCGCGTGCGTTTCGTGGCCGTCACCGGCTCGCAGGGCGACGAGGCGCGCTGCCGGTGCCGCGAAGCCGGCTTCGACGAGTACCTGGTGAAGCCGGTCGCATTTGCGACGTTGCGCGAACTGCTCGCGCGGCTCTAGCTACATGTTGGGGTAGTTCGGCCCGCCGCCGCCCTCGGGCGCGACCCAGACGATGTTCTGCCGCGGGTCCTTGATGTCGCAGGTCTTGCAGTGCACGCAGTTCTGCGCGTTGATCTGCAGGCGCGGCTTGGTCTCGACGTCCACGAACTCGTACACGCCTGCCGGGCAGTAGCGTCCCTCGGGACCCGCGTACTCCTCCCAATTGCGCAGCGCGAGTGCGGGGTCCTTCAGCCGCAGATGCACCGGCTGGTCCTCGTTGTGGTTGGTGTTGGAGATGAACACCGACGAGAGCCGATCGAACGTCAGCGTGCCGTCCGGCTTCGGGTAGGCGATCGGCTTCGCCTCGCCCTTGCGCTTCAGCGTCTCGTTGTCGGCATGCGCGTGATGCAGCGTCCAGGGCGCCTTGCCGCGGAACAGGACCTGGTCGATGCCAACCATCACGGTGCCGGTATAGAGCCCCTTCGACATCCAAGGCTTGAAGTTGCGCGCCCGGTACAGCTCTTCGTACAGCCAGCTCTTTTCGAACGCCTGCGGATACGCGCCCAGTTCATCGTTCGCGCGCCCGGCCTTGAGTGCCTCGCACGCCGCCTCCGCGGCGAGCATGCCGGACTTGATCGCGCAATGGGTGCCCTTGATGCGCGAGGCGTTGAGAAAGCCGGCATCGTCGCCGATCAGCGCGCCGCCGGGGAATACGAGCTTGGGGAGCGACTGCAGTCCACCCGCCGTGATGGCGCGCGCTCCGTAGCAGATTCTCTTTCCCTGCTCAAAGAAGCGGCGGATGGCCGGATGCGTCTTGAAGCGCTGGAACTCCTCGTAGGGCGAGAGATAGGGGTTCTCGTATCCAAGGCCGACGACAAAGCCGACCGCCACCTGGCGGTTCTCCATGTGATACATGAACGAGCCGCCATACGTCCCCGCATCGAGCGGCCAGCCCGCGGTGTGCATCACGAGCCCCGGCTCGTGCCGCTCGGCCTGCACTTCCCAGAGCTCCTTCAGCCCGATGCCATAGACCTGCGGATCGGCGCCGTCGCGCAGCCGGTAGCGCTCTTCGAGCTGCTTGCCGAGCTGCCCTCGGCAGCCTTCGGCGAACAACGTGTACTTGCCGTGGAGCTCCATGCCCGGCTGATAGGCGTCGGTCTTCTCGCCCTGCCGCGAGATGCCGAGATCGCCGGTGGCGACGCCTTTCACCGCTTGCCCTTCATACAACACCTCGGCGGCGGCGAAGCCGGGGAAGATCTCGACGCCCGCGCTTTCCGCTTCTTTCGCGAGCCAACGGCATACGTTGCCCAGGCTCACGACGTAGTTGCCATGGTTCTGGAAGCATGCCGGCAGCAGGAATGCCGGCGTTTCCAGCGCGCCTTTCTCGCGCAGGAAGAGGAAGCGATCGCGCGTCACCGGCGTATTGAGCGGCGCGCCCTTCGATTTCCAATCGGGGATGAGCTCGTCGAGCGCGCGCGGGTCCACCACCGCGCCCGAGAGAATGTGCGCGCCGACCTCGGAGCCCTTCTCCAGCACGCAGACCGAAACGTCGGAGGAGAGCTGCTTCGCGCGGATCGCGGCCGCGAGCCCCGCGGGACCGGCGCCGACGATCACGATGTCGTACTGCATCGATTCGCGCGGCATGCGCCGATTATAATCGGCGGCCCATGTCGTCTCGCCGCAAGCTCGTGCACGTCGAGCGCATTCCGATCCGCTGGGGCGACATGGACGCGATGGGCCACGTGAACAACACGGTGTACTTCCGCTACATGGAGCAGGCGCGCATCGGCTGGTTCGACGCGCTCGTGCCGGGGGAAGAGGCGTGGAAGTCGACCGGCATCGTCATCGCCAACGCCAGCTGCAACTTCAAGCGCGCGATCAATTACCCCGGCACGGTGGAAGTGCAGGTCTACGCCGGAGCGCCGGGCGGCTCGAGCGTGCCCACATTCTATGAGCTGCTGATCGGCGGCGAGCTGTACGCGGACGGCGCGGCGACCGTGGTGTTCATCGACATGGCGCGCCAGAAGCCGGTGCGCATCCCGCCAGCCATTCGCGAGCGCCTGCAATGAGCGAGCCGATGTGGACGCCGGGTCCCGAGCGCGCCGCGCAGACGGCGATGGCGCGCTTCATGCGCGAGGTCGGCAAGGGCGACTACGCCGAGCTTCATCAATGGTCGGTGGAACACCCGGCCGAGTTCTGGAACCGGGTGTGGGACTTCTGCGGCGTGATCGGCGAGAAGGGCGGCGAGTTGCTCGTCGACGGCAATCGCATGCCGGGCGCGCGCTTCTTCCCGTACGCGAGGCTCAACTTCGCGCAGAACCTGCTGCGCCGGCGCGACGGCGCCGAGGCCATGGTGTTCTGGGGCGAAGACCGCATCAAGCGGCGCGTCACCTACAAGCAGCTCTACGGCCTGGTGTCGCGCATGGCGCAGGCGCTTGCCGACGTTGGCGTCGGCAAGGGGGACCGCGTCGCGGGCTACCTCCCCAACCTCCCGGAAGCCGCCGCGGCGATGCTCGCCACCGCCAGCCTCGGCGCGGTGTGGTCGAGCTGCTCTCCGGACTTCGGCGTGCAGGGGGTGCTCGACCGCTTCGGGCAGATCGAGCCGAAGGTGCTGTTCTGCGCCGACGGCTACATCTACAACGGCAAGGAGTTCGACTGCCAGGAAAAGGCGGCGCAGATCCTCGACAAGCTGCCGAGCGTCGAGGAGCTGGTGGTCATCGACTACATCGGCGAGTCCCAGAGCGCCGGAACCTCGCTCTACGAGTTCCTCGAGCCTTTCGATCCGCAGGAGATCAAGTTCCAGCCGGTGGCGTTCAACGACCCGCTGTACATCGTCTATTCGTCGGGCACCACCGGGGTGCCCAAGTGCATCGTCCATGGCGCGGGCGGCACGCTGCTCCAGCATCTCAAGGAGCACCGCCTGCACAGCGACGTGCGCGTCGGCGATCGCCTGTTCTACTTCACCACGCTCGGCTGGATGATGTGGAACTGGCTGGTGAGCGGACTCGCCTCCGAGGCGACGCTGCTCCTGTTCGACGGCTCGCCCTTCACCAATCGTGGTCGGCTGCTCTTCGACTATGCGGACGCCGAGCGCATGACGCATCTCGGCACGTCGGCCAAGTTCATCGATTCGCTCGCGAAGACCGGGCTCAAGCCGATCGAAACGCACCAGCTGAAGAAGCTGCGCGCCGTGCTCTCCACCGGCTCGCCGCTCCTGCCCGAGGGGTTCGATTACATCTACGACAACGTGAAGCGCGACGTGTGCCTGTCATCCATCTCCGGCGGCACCGACATCGTGTCCTGCTTCGTGCTCGGCAACCCGGCGGGGCCGGTATGGCGCGGCGAAATTCAGGCGAAGGGGCTCGGTATGGCGGTCGAAGTGCTCGACGAGCGTGGGCGCGCCGTGATCGGCGAGAAAGGCGAGCTCGTCTGCACCAAGCCGTTTCCCTCGATGCCCATCGGCTTCTGGAACGACCCCGATGGCGCGAAGTACCGCGCGGCCTACTTCGAGAAGTATCCGAACGCCTGGTGCCACGGCGACTGGTCGGAGATCACCGCGCACGGCGGCATCATCATCTACGGGCGCTCGGACGCGGTATTGAACCCCGGCGGCGTGCGCATCGGCACCGCCGAAATCTACCGCCAGGTCGAGCAGCTCGAGCAGGTAGTGGAATCGCTCGTCATCGGCCAGGACTGGCAGGGCGACGTGCGCGTCGTGCTGTTCGTCAAGCTGCGCGACGGCCAGGCGCTCGACGAGGGGGTGGTCAACAGCATCAAGCGCCGCATCCGCGACAACACCACGCCGCGCCACGTGCCGGCGAAGATCGTGCAGGTCACCGACATTCCGCGCACCAGGAGCGGCAAGATCGTCGAGCTCGCGGTGCGCGACGTGGTGCACGGCCGCGCGGTCAAGAACATCGAGGCGCTCGCCAACCCCGAGGCGCTCGAGCAGTTCAAGAACCGGCCCGAGCTCGCCGACTAGGGAGCTGTTGTCGCCCCCGCGAAAGCGGGGCCCAGTTTTTTTGAAATTCTGGATTCCCGCTTACGCGGGAACGACGATGCGCTGCTTTTTGAGAGTTTCACCAAATCATTCGCCCTTGATGCCGGCCTTGGCGATCACCTCGGCCCAGCGTTTGAGCTCGGCTGTCACGACGCGCGCGAATTCCTGCGGCGTGCTGCCGACCGGGTCGGCGCTTTGCTCGATGAGCTTCTGCTTCACGTCCGGAAGCTGCACGACTCGCGCCAGTTCCTTGTACATGCGCGCGACGATCGGCTCCGGCGTCTTCGCCGGCGCAAACACTCCGACCCAGGAATCCACCTCGTAGTCCGGCAGGCCGAGCTCTTCGGCGACCGTGGGAATCTCCGGCGCAGCGCCGCTGCGCTTCAGCGTGGTGACCGCGAGTGCGCGCAGCCTCCCGGAGCGCGCTGACGGCAGCGCTGCGGGCGCCGTGATAACGAGAAGCGCGACCTGCCCGGCGACTGCGTCGGCGAGGGCTGGCCCGCCGCCTTTGTAGGGCACGTGGACCAGGTCGATGCCGGTCCTGAGCTTGAGCAGCTCAGCGGCGATGTGGCCGGGCGTACCGTTGCCGGGAGAAGCGTACGCATACGCGCCGGGTCGCTCCTTCGCGGCGGCGACGAGCTCGCGCAGCGTTCTCGCCGGCACGCTCGGATGCACGGAGATGAGCTGCGGCACGCTGACGAGGAGCGACACCGGGCTGAAGTCGCGCTCAACGTCGTAGTGCAGCTTGTAGAGCATCGGATTGATGGTGTGCGAGGACAGCGTGAAGAGGAACGTGTAGCCGTCGGGCGTGCTGCGCGCCACCGCTTCGGTGGCCACCGCGCCCCCGGCGCCACCGCGGTTCTCGATGATGATCGGCTGCCCGAGGCCCTCGGCAAGGCGCGGCTGCACGATGCGCGCGACGATGTCGACGGTGCCGCCGGGCGGGAAGGAAACGACGAACTTGATGGGCTTCGACGGATACTGCTGCGCGTACACGGCCCAACTGCACGCCTGCAGCAGCACGAACGTCGCGCATTTCCAAAGCGCAGCCATGCCGGTCCCCTTGTCCGGTGAGACGGCGCCACTGTACGCCTTACGGAGCTACGCGAGGAGCTGCGCCACCGCGCGCGCGTAGCGCTCGGCCGCCTTGTCCTGCAGCGCATGCCGACGCTCGCGCACCACCCAGCGGCCAGCCACCATCACATCGCGCACCAGGTCGCTGACACCGGAGAAGACCAGCGCGTTGGCAATCGCGTCCCCCGTGCGCGGCGCGAGGTCCGGATGCTCGCCGTCGAGCACCACGAGATCGCCGCGCTTGCCGGGCGCGAGCGCGCCCATCTCGCGGCCGAGCGCCTGTGCACCGCCCGCCGCCGCTTCGAGCCAGAGCGTCGTGCCTACCGCGGCGGAGGTGGAGCTGATGTTGATGTTGCGCCGGCGTCCAACGAGGCGCTGGACATACTCGAGCAGGCGCAGTTCTTCCGCCGGGTCGCGCGAGACGTGGCTGTCGCCGCCGATGCCCCAGCGGCCGCTCGCGCCGCGATAACCGATGAGCGCAAAGATGCCGTCGCCCAGGTTCGCCTCGGTCGTCGGGCAAAGGCCCGCCACGGCGCCGCTCGCCGCGAGGCCGGTCGCCTCGGCCGCGTGCAGGTGCGTCGCGTGCACCAGGCACCAGCGGCCATCGACCGGGCAATTCTCGAGCAGCCATTCGACCGGGCGTTTGTGCAGCGCGAGCGTGCATTCCTCGACCTCGCGCGTCTGCTCGGCCGCGTGGATGTGAATCACGCTGCGCTCGTCCACCGCGGCCACCAGCGCCTTCAGCGACTCCGGATCCACCGCGCGCAGCGAGTGCGGCGCCACGCCGGCGTTGACGTCCGCGCTGCGCGGAACGCGCGCGGCGATGTCGAGCACCGTGCGCACATCGCTCGCGAAGCGCCGCTGCCGCGGTTCGAGCGGCTTTGCGCCGAAGCCCGACCAGCGGTAGAGCGAGGGCAGGAGAGTGATGGCGATGCCGGTATCGCGCGCCGCGGCGAGGTGCTGGTCGACCATCTCAGACGGATGGTGCACGTAGTGGAACTCGGCGACCGCGGTGTAGCCATGCTGCAGCATCTCGATATAGAGCTGCGCGGCAATCGCCTGCGCCTGCTCCGGCGTGAGCCGCTCCATGAACTGGTACATGAGCTCGCGCCAGGACCAGAAGTCGTCGTGCGCCGCGGCGCGCACCTCGGTAAGGCCGGCCATCGCGCGCTGGAACGCGTGCGAGTGCAGGTTCGCCATCCCCGGCAGCACCGGGCCCGCAAGGCGCTCCGCGCCCTTCGCCGCAGCGCCCGGCTCGACAGCGGTGATGGTGCCGTCCTCGACCGTGATGCGCACGTCGCGCGCCCAGCCCGAAGGCAGCAACGCCTCGCGCGCGAAATACGTTTTCACGTCGCTATCATAGCCAGATGGACGACGCCGTCTGGCTGAACGCGCGGCTCGCCACCATGGCGGGACCGGTGATCCGCGACGGCGCGCTCGCCGTCAGCGCCGGCCGCATCTCCTGGGTCGGCGAGCGGCGCGAGTGGCAGGGCGACGCGCGTATCGAGCACGACGCCCGCGGCGCGTGGATCCTGCCCGGCTTCGTCGACTGCCATACGCACCTGGTTTACGCCGGCAGCCGTGCGCACGAGTTCGAGCTGCGGCTGAAGGGCGCAAGCTACGAGGAGATCGCCAAGGCGGGCGGCGGCATCCTCTCCACCGTGCGCGCGACGCGCGCCGCTTCGCAGGATGACTTGCTGTCTCTCGCGCGGCGGCGGCTGCGCTCGTGGATTGCGGAAGGCGCGGCGGTGGTCGAAGTGAAGTCCGGCTACGGCCTCGATCGCGACACCGAGCTCAGGATGCTGCGCGCCGCGCGCGAGCTCGATGGCGTGACGGTGAAGACCACGTTCCTGGGCGCGCACGCCCTGCCCGAGGAATACAACGGGCGCGCGGACGCCTATATCGACTTCGTCTGCGACGACGTGCTGCCGGCCGCGGCCGCGGAGAACCTGGTCGATGCGGTAGACGCCTTCTGCGAGCGCATCGCCTTCAGCCGCCACCAGACCGCGCGTGTCTTCGAGACGGCGAAGCGGCTCGGCCTGCCGGTGAAGCTGCATGCCGATCAGCTGTCTGACCTTGGCGGCGCTGCGCTCGCTGCAAAGCATGGCGCACTTTCCGCAGATCACCTGGAGTACACGAGCGAGGCAGGTATCGAGGCGCTCGCGCGCGCCGGCAGCGTCGCCGTGCTGCTCCCCGGCGCATTCTATTTTCTGCGCGAGACGCGCCTTCCGCCGATCTCGGCCTTGCGCAGCCATCACGTGCCGATCGCGCTGGCGACGGATCACAATCCGGGCTCGTCGCCGCTTTCCTCGCCGCTCCTCGCGATGAACATGGCATGCACGCTGTTTCGGCTGACGCCCGAGGAAGCGCTTGCCGGATTCACGGTGCACGCGGCGCGCGCGCTTGGAATGCAGTCATCGCACGGCACGCTGGAAGCCGGCAAGGCGGCCGATCTTGCACTCTGGGAGATCGAATCGCCGGCCGAGCTCGCCTACGCGATCGGCGCCAATCCGTGCGTCGGCCGGGTGCGCGCCGGCGCCCTTCAGTGACCGTGCACGCTCTCGTCCGACACGACGTAGGCCCAGAGCGCCTCGATGTCCTCGGGCTTGAGGATGCTGCCCCACGCCGGCATCTGGTTCTTGCCGCGCGCGACCGAGCTCACGAAGCGCTCGCGCTCGCTGTGCGGGAACTTGCGCAGGTCGAAAGCGCCCTGCGGATCCTGCATGCGCGCGCCGTGGCACGGCGAGCAGTTGCGCTCGTAGACATCGGCGCCGCGCTGGATCGCCTGCGGCGCCGGTGCCTGCGCCAGAGCAGTACTGCTCGCCAGCATTACTCCGGCAACAGCGCGAAGGTCCATACCGAGCCACCCACGGGAACGCGGTCCTTCAGCGCCTCGCGGGCGATGTTCCAGTAGAGCCCGCCGATGCCGGAAAGCACCGTCACGTACTGCTTGCCCTTGTAGGTGTAGGTGACCGGCATGGCATTGATTCCTGAGCCGGTTTGGAACTGCCAGAGCTGCTTGCCGGTAGCGGCATCGAGCGCGATGAACTCGCCTGTCTCCTTGCCGGTGAAGAGCAGCTCGCCGCTCGCCAGCATCGCCGACCACATCTGGAAGTCGGTGAGCGGCACGCGCCACTTCTTCTCCGCGGTGAGCGGATCGATCGCCTCGATATGGCCGACCGGCTCGCCCGCCGCGCGCGGCAGCGGCAGGTTCTCGATGAACATGTAGCGCTGGCCTTTTTCGAACGACTTGGTCTCGAGGTGCTTGTACATGCGCCCTTCGTGCAGCGTGTTGGCGTAGAGCAGGCCCGTGGTCGGGTTGAACGCGGCGTGCTCCCAGTTCTTCCCGCCGCGCGTGGAGGGCCAATGCTCGGTGGCCTTCATATCGCGGATGCTCTTCGCGATGTCGGTCTCCACCGGCCGGCCGGTCTTCATGTCGATATGGCTCGCCCAATTGACTTTCTCGTACGGCTTCGCGGAGATGAGCTGGCCGTTGGTGCGGTCGAGCACATAAAGAAAGCCGTTGCGGTTCAGCTGCATCACGACCCTGCGCGGCTTGCCGGCGACCTTGAGCTCCGCGAGGATCAGTTCCCAGCAGGCGTCGTAGTCGTACGCGTCGTTCGGCGTGAACTGGTAGTGCCACACGATCTCGCCGGTCTTCGGCCGCATCGCCAGCACGGACGACGTATAGAGGTTGTCGCCGGGGCGGCTCTGCGACGCCCATGGCGCGGGATTGCCGGTGCCCCAGTAGATCAGATCGAGCTGCGGGTCGTAGGAGCCCGTGATCCACGCCGAGCCGCCGCCCACTTCCCAGGCGTTGTTGTTCTGCGGCCAGGTCTCGTTGCCCTTTTCGCCGCGCGCGGGAATCGTGTAGCGGCGCCAGAGCTGCTTGCCGGTGTCCGGATCGTAGCCGTCGATGAAGCCGCGCACGCCGTATTCCGCGCCCGAATTGCCGATGATCAGCACGCCGTTCGCGATGAGCGGCGCTACCGTGAGCGAAATGCCGTCGGTCCATTCGCCGACCTTGGTCTTCCAGATTTCCTTGCCGGTCTTCGCATCGAGCGCGAGCACATGCGCGTCGAGCGTCGTGCGATAAACGCGCCCGTTATAGAGCGCCGCGCCCTTGTTCGAGACGCCGCAGCACACCACGCGCGGCGTATCGGCCGGCCATTCGAGAGTGTGGCGCCAGAGCTGCTTGCCCGTGCCGACATCGATTGCCACGGTGTGGCGCGCGTTGGTCACGTACATCACGCCGTTGTAGACCAGCGGCTGCGCCTGCTCGCCCCAGTTGTTGTCGAGGCTCACGTTCCACACCGGCACCAGGCGCTTGATGGTGTTGCGGTTGATCTGGTTGAGCGGGCTGTAGCGCTGCAGGTGGTAGCCCATCCCGTACGTCAGGACGTTGTCCGTCTTCAGCGCGTCAGTGAGCTGTCCGTCCGCCTTCAGCTCATCCAGCGTCTGCGCGCTCACCGTCCCGGCGGCGAGCACGAGCGCTGCCAAAGTCCATCCGCTGCGTTCCATGGCTCCTCCTCCTTGGTTAGGCATGTTAGCGAGCCCATAAGTCGCTGTTAAGGGGATCGCTGTACCGTGCCAGCACTTAGTGGAAAAAGGAGTCGATCATGAACGCCAAAGCAAGCATTGCATTCGGCAGTGCTCTCCTCATGGCCGCCCTGCAGGCGGGTGCAGCTACTCTGCCCGCGGCCCGGACACAGAACGGTGTCGCGTATCTCACCGGGGGCATTGGCGAAGACGAAGCGTCCGCAATGAGGGCCGAAGCCAGGCGTTACCCGGTGAGCATGTTTTTCACGGCGGGCAAGGACAATGCGTTTCTGGCCGATGTGAAGGTCACGGTCAAGGACAAGGCCGGGAAGGAGGTCTTGAGCACCGCGGCGGGACCCATCCTTCTCGTGAACGTGCCGTCGGGGAGCTATACGGTCACGGCGAAGAGAGACAGCAAGGTGCTGCATCGCACCGTGCATGTCGGCAAGACCGGTGGAAAGCAGCTCGTCTTCCACTGGCCGCAGACATAGGAAGTGACGCGGCAGCCGGCGCCGGCGCGATGCTCAGGGCGTGTCGAATCAGATGAGCCCGCGACTACGTCGGCCTGCCGGCTGCCGATTCACCTGGCATCTGGCTTGCTGCGCTGGCTCATCATGCTGGAGGGTTGCAGATGAATAGTGCGGATATTTCGGCACTAGCACGCCATCTTTTCGAAACGCAGGGTGCCAAAGCCATTGCAGAAGCGGCTCACTAGGCCGAGTCCTGCAGCAAGGCAGGCGATACGGAACAGGCCAAAACCTGGCAGCGCGTCGAAGCCGTTTTGCGCGAGATGCGCGGCCCGCGCCAGACCTAGCCGAAATTACGACCCGGGGTCGGAATTCCTGCCGAGCATCAGGAAGAGTTCGAGCAGGGTCCTGAGCTGTGGCCGCAGCTCGCGCGCCAGGTCTTCGCGAAAGCCATAGGGCGGCGCTTCGTCCATGTAGGTCGCCTCCGACAGCTCCAGCTGCACGGCGTGCACCTCGTCTGTCGGATCGCCGTAGCGCCGGGTGATGTAGCCGCCTTTGAAGCGGCCGTTCAGCACCGCGCTGTAGCCCTCGACCGATTTCGCCAGTGCTTCGCCGATACCGGGCGCGCACGACTTGCCGTCGGCGGTACCGAGGTTGAGATCGGGCAGCTTGCCGGCGAAGAAACGCGGCAGCACGGAAAAGATCGAATGCGCGTCCCAGAGCAGCGCGTAGCCGTGCTTCGCTTTGATGTCGGCGAGCGCCTGTTGCAGCCGTGCGTGATAAGGCCGCCAGTAGGTCTCGATGCGCTCGGCGACCTCTTCCTCCGAGGGTGGAAAGCCTGGGAGATAGAGCGGCTCGCGATGGAAAGTGTCGAGCGGCACGATGCCGGTCGTGTCCTGCCCGGGGTAGAGGTTGGCGTTGTCCGGCGGGCGGTTGAGATCGACGACGTAGCGCGAGTGCGTGGCAACCAGCACCGAGGCGCCGAGGTCGCTAACGAAGTCGTAGAGCCGCTCGAGATGCCAGTCCGTGTCCGGCAAGGCGCGCGCAGCGCTGCTCAGCCGCGGCGCGAGCCAGCCGGGGACATGGGTGCCGGTATGCGGCATCGAGACGAGGAGGGGCGACGTGCCCGCGCGAAAGCGGAAGAGCTCCATCAGAGGGAGGGCAGCAGGCCGGGGACGAACTGATGGAAGGCTCCGGCCTCGATCAGCGCCTGGATCGCGGTGATATCGGGAGCGAAGTAACGGTCGTGATCGTAGAAGCCGACTTTCGAGCGCACCAGCGCGTGCACCTGCTGCAGCCGGGACGATGTTCGCAGCGGCGCCCGGAAGTCGATGCCCTGCGCCGCCGCGAGGAGTTCGATCGCCACGATGCCAGCGGTATTGGCGGCCATGTCGCCCAGCCGCCGTGCGGCGAAGGTCGACATGCTGACATGATCCTCCTGGTTGGCGGAAGTGGGCAGGCTGTCCACGCTCGCCGGGTGCGCGAGCGACTTGTTCTCGCTCGCCAGCGCGGCGGCGGTCACTTGCGCCAGCATGAAACCGGAGTTCACGCCGCCGTGCTCGACCAGGAACGGCGGCAGGCCGGAAAGCGTCGGATCGATGAGCAGCGCGACGCGCCGCTCGGCGAGCGCGCCGATCTCGGCGATTGCCACCGCGAGCGCATCCGCCGCGAGCGCGATCGGCTCGCCGTGGAAGTTGCCGCCGGACAGGATCTCCTCGCCGACGATGAGCGGATTGTCGGTAACGGCGCTCGCCTCGGTCTCGAGAACGCCGGCCGCGTAGCGCAACTGCTGCAGGCACGCCCCCATGACTTGCGGCTGGCAGCGCAGGCTGTACGGATCTTGGACGCGCGGGTCGTTCTCAAGGTGCGAGCGGCGGATCTCGCTGCCCTCGAGCAGCGCCAGATAGTGCTTGGCGACGTCCCGCTGCCCCGCATGGCCGCGCAGCTCGTGGATGCGCGCATCGAACGGCGTATCGCTCCCGGCGGCGGCATCGACCGAAAGCGAGCCCGCCGCCACCGCGGCCGCGAATACGTCTTCTGCCGCGAACAGGCCGGCGAGCGCCAGCGCCGTCGAGACTTGCGTGCCGTTGAGCAGCGCCAGGCCTTCCTTCGGCGCGAGCTTGATCGGCTGCGGATGCTGCACATCGCCGATGCCGAGCAGCGCGAGCGAGAGATGCGCGAGCGGCGCGAGATCGCCGGAAGCGCCGACCGAGCCCTTGGCGGGGATGCGCGGATAGAGGCGGCGGTTGTAAAGCTCGAGCAGCCGCTCCGCCAGCAATGGGCGGACGCCGGAATAGCCACGCGCCAGGCTTTCGATCTTGAGCGCGAGCGTCAACCGCACAGTCGCATCGTCCAGCAACGGTCCGGTGCCGGCGGCGTGCGAGAGCACGATGTTCCGCTGCAGCTCCTCGAGCTGCGACTCCGCAATGCGCGTCTGCGACAGCCGGCCGAACCCGGTGTTGATGCCGTACGCGGGCTTGCCGGAGGCGAGGATGCGGCCGACTGCCGTCTCGCTCTGGCGCATGCGCTCGAGCGCTGTCGGCTCCAGCGCGAGCGGCGGCGCCTGCCGGGCGATGGCGCGCAGGTCGGCGAGCGCCAGGCGGCCGGTGCCGAGCTTGATCACTTCGCGAGCGGCAGGTCGAGGCCTTGCGCGCGCGCGCAGGCGAGCGCCGCCTCGTAGCCGGCGTCGGCGTGGCGCATCACGCCGCTCGCCGGATCGTTCCACAGCACGCGCTCGATGCGCCTTGCGGCTGCCTCGGTGCCGTCGCAGACGATAACCTGCCCCGCGTGCTGCGAATAGCCCATGCCGACGCCGCCGCCGTGATGGAACGAGACCCACGTAGCGCCGCTCGCGCAGTTGAGAAGCGCATTGAGCACCGCCCAGTCCGAAACCGCGTCCGAGCCGTCACGCATCGCCTCGGTCTCGCGGTTCGGGCTCGCCACCGAGCCGGCATCGAGGTGATCGCGGCCGATGACGATCGGCGCCTTGAGCTCGCCGCTTGCCACCATCTGGTTGAACGCCAGCCCCGCGCGATGCCGCTGGCCGAGGCCGAGCCAGCAGATGCGCGCCGGCAATCCCTGGAAGCGGATGCGCCTGCTGGCGAGGTCGAGCCAGCGCCCGAGCGCTTTGTCTTCCGGGAACAGCTCGCGCACCTTCGCATCCGTGCGCGCGATGTCCTGCGGATCCCCGGACAGCGCCACCCAGCGGAACGGGCCTTTGCCGACGCAGAAGAGCGGCCGCACATACGCCGGCACGAAGCCCGGATAGTCGAACGCGTTTTTCACGCCCGCGTTCTTCGCCTCCTGGCGGATGTTGTTGCCGTAGTCGACGCAGGGGACGCCCATCGCCTTGAAGCCGAGGATCGCGCGCACGTGCCGGGCGATCGATTCGCGCGCTGACAGGGCAACTTCCTCCGGCTCTTTTTCTCTGAGCGATTTCCATTTGCTGAGCGACCAGTGCTCCGGCAGATAGCCGTGCGCCGGGTCGTGCGCGGAGGTCTGGTCTGTGACCAGCGCCGGTCGGAACTGCGAGCTTTGCGCGCGCTTCAAAAACTCGGGCACGAGCTCGGCGGCATTGCCGAGCAGGCCGATGGAAATCGACCGGCCCGCCTGCTGCAGCAGGGCGGCGGCCTCGTCCACGGTTTTCGCCTGCGCGTCGAGATAGCCGGTCTTGAGCCGCATGGCGATGCGCTCTGGATCGCATTCGATCGCGATCATCGACGCGCCGTTCATCGTCGCCGCGAGCGGCTGCGCGCCGCCCATGCCGCCGAGCCCGGCGGTAAGGATCCATTTCCCCGACCAGTCGCCAGCGCAATGCTGGCGCCCGGCTTCGGCGAACGTCTCGAACGTGCCCTGCACGATGCCCTGGCTGCCGATGTAGATCCAGGAGCCCGCGGTCATCTGCCCGTACATCATCAGGCCCTTGCGGTCGAGCTCGTCGAAGTGCTCCCAGGTCGACCAGGCCGGAACCAGATTGGAGTTGGCGATGAGCACGCGCGGCGCATCGGCATGCGTGCGGAAGACGCCGACGGGCTTCCCCGACTGGACGAGCAGCGTCTGGTCGGCCTCGAGGCGCTTGAGAGCGGCGACGATCGCGTCGTAGCACTCCCAGTTGCGAGCGGCCTTGCCGATGCCGCCATAGACGACGAGCTCCTCGGGTCGCTCGGCGACCTCCGGATCGAGGTTGTTCATCAGCATGCGCAGCGGCGCTTCGGTGAGCCAGCTCTTCGCCGAGAGCTGGGTGCCGCGCGGGGCGCGGATGACGCGGGGCTGCATGGCGCAATGCTAGCGCTAGAATGGCGCGTCCATCGCGGGGGAGACCGATATGAAATGGCTGGCTTTGATTGCCGCCGCGGGCGTCGCGTTCGGCGCCCAGGCGCAGGAAAAAGTGGTGCTCGGGATGAGCGGCTGGACGGGCTTTCAGCCGCTGAAGCTCGCCGAGCTCGCCGGCATCTTCAAGCAGCACGGCGTCGACATGGAGATCCGCTTCATCGCGCCGGTGCAGCGCTCGGCGGCGCTTGCCTCGGGCGCGCTTAATGCGGCGGCGACGACCGTGGATCAGCACATCGTCTGGACCTCCGCCGGCATCCCTACGGTGCAGGTTGCGCTCATCGACAAGTCGAACGGCGGCGACGGCCTCGCGGTGCGCAACAACATCAGCTCGCTCAAGGAGCTGAAGGGCAAAACGATCAACGTCGATGGCCCGGGCACCGTGCAGCACTTCATGCTCTCTTACATCCTCGAGAAGAACGGGATGTCCATCCAGGACGTCACGCGCTCCACGCTCGCGGCGCAGCCGGCGGCGCAGGCCTTCGTCGCCGGGCAGGGCGATGCGGCGCTGACCTATGAGCCGTATCTCTCGACCATCCGGGCAAAGCCCGACGCGGGCAAGATCCTGGTGACGTCGAAGGAATATCCGGTGGTCGTCGACGTGCTGGTGTTCAAGAAAGACTTCATCGAGAAGAACCCGAAGATCGTAAGAGCGACGGTCGACAGCTTTTTCGAGGCGCTCGACTTGATCAAGCGCGAGCCCGACAAGGCCTACGAGATGATGGGCAGCGTGGTGAAGCAGCCGGGCGACGCATTCGCCAAGTCTGCGGCATACATCTCGTGGCAGGACCGCGCCGCGAACAAGGCCTATTACGCCAAGGACCACAAGCCCTTCGTCGACTTCGCGGTGCGCGTGCTGAAATCGACCAAGGTGATCGAGAAGGAGCCGAAGTCGGAAGAAATGGTCGACCTGCGCTTCCAGTAAGCTGGAACCGCTAAAGCCCGTCTCGCATCGCGCCCGGCTGCTGCTGGGCGCGTCGTTCTTCGCGCTGTTCTTCGCCGTCTGGGCGCTCGCCACCTTCGGCGGGCTGGTGGACGCGATGTTCCTGAAGGACCCGCTCTACACGCTGCGCACGGGCGTCAGTCTCTTCCGCGAGTTCGGCTTCAGCAGGGACGTCGGCATCACCGTGTTCCGCGTGGTCGGCGGCTTCATTCTCGCCGCGCTGGTCGCGGTGCCGCTCGGCATCCTGATGGGCGCATATAAGCCGGTGGAAGCGTTGCTCGAGCCGTTCGTCTCCTTCGCACGCTATCTGCCGGCGTCGGCGTTCATCCCGCTGCTGATTCTGTGGGCGGGGGTGGGCGAGAAGCAGAAGCTCGCGGTGATCTTCATCGGCTCGGTGTTCCAGATCATCCTGATGGTCGCGGTGATCGTCGGTTCGACGCGCCGAGACCTGATCGAAGCGGCCTACACCCTCGGCGCGGATTCGGGCGCTATCGTGCGCCGCGTGATGCTGCCCGGCGCCGCGCCGCAGATCGCCGAGTCGCTGCGCCTCGTGCTCGGCTGGGCATGGACCTACGTGATCGTCGCCGAGCTGGTCGGCGCGGAGAGCGGCATCGGCCACATGATCATGGACAGCCAGCGGTTGCTCGACACCGGGCAGATGATCTTCGGCATCTTCTGCATCGGCGTCATCGGCCTGATTTCGGATTTCATCTTCAAGTGGGCGAACCAGCGCCTCTATCCATGGGCCTTCTGATCGACGGCGTCGCGCACCAGTTTCCCGGCGTGCACGGCGGGCCGCCGACGCAGGCGCTCGAGCGCACCGGGCTCAGCGTCGCGGACAACGACTTCATCGCCGTCCTCGGGCCCTCGGGCTGCGGCAAGTCGACGCTGCTGCGCATCGTCGCCGGGCTGGAGAAGCCGACGACCGGGCGCGTGCTGCTCGACGGCCAACCCGTTACTGGTCCGGGCCCTGATCGCGGCATGGTGTTCCAGTCCTACACGCTTTTCCCCTGGCTCACGGTGGAGCAGAACATTCTGTTCGGCTCACGCGCGACGCCCGAGCGGGCGAAGCAGCTCATCGGTCGCGTCGGGCTGCGCGGGTTCGAGCGCCACTACCCGAAGATGCTTTCCGGCGGCATGCAGCAGCGCACCGCGCTTGCGAGGGCGTTGGCGAACGATCCGAAGATACTGCTGCTGGACGAACCCTTCGGCGCGCTCGACAACCAGACGCGCGCGCTGATGCAGGAGCTCTTGCTCGGCATCTGGGAAGCCGACCGCAAGACCGTGCTCTTCGTGACGCACGATATCGACGAGGCGATCTTCATGGCGAACCGCGTCGCGGTGCTCTCGGCGCGGCCGGGACGCATCAAGGCTGACGTGCGCATCGAGCTGGCGCATCCGCGCCATTACACGATGAAGACCAACGCACAGTTCTCGGCCTATAAGGCGCAGCTCACCGAGGAAATTCGAACCGAGGCAATGAAGGCCGTCGAGATGCAGCAGGCCTGAGAGGGCGCTGCGCTAAGATCGGCGCATGGCGCTCGCGTTGCCGAAGATCGATGACCTGCTGTTGCTCGACATGCACGTGCACGTCGGGCCCGAGTTTCTGCAGCGGCGCTACACCGCGCAGGCGCTGATGGAGGAGGGTCGCCGCGAGGGGTTCGGCGCGGTGATGAAGAACCATTTCCAGCCGACGACCGCCTGGGTCGCGCAGCAGGCGCGCGCGGACGACAAAGTGAGGTTTGCGGGTGCGATCGTGCTGAACGCCGCCATCGGCGGCGTCGACGATCACGCGATCCGCTCCCTCATGTCGGGCTGGAAAGGCGATGTGCGCGCGCCGGATCCGAACCGGGGCGGGGCGGTCGTGTGGATGCCGACGCTGTCGACGGAGGCGCATCTCAACCTCTACGGCCGCCGCGAGATGCCGGAAGCCTGGGGCGTGAAGGGCAAGTACTCGCGCCTCGTGCCGATCGGCGCCGGCTACCGGCTGGATGAGACCGACGCGAAAAGCATGGCGGCGCTGGAGCGCATGCTGACGGCGCTCGCCGAGAACGATCTCACGCTCGCCACCGGGCACCTGAACGCGCAGGAGACCGTAGCGCTCGTGCGCCGCGCGCGCGCGCGCGGCATTCGCCGGATCATCATGACGCATCCGCTGTTCCAGGCGACGAACCAGGCGATCGACATGCTCGCGAGGCTGTGGCGCGATTACGGCGCCTACAGCGAATTGGCCTTCGTGAACATCGCGATGGACCATCTCAGCTACGAGGCATACGTCGACGTCATCCGCGCCGTGTCGCCGGAGGGCGTGATCCTCACGACGGACCTCGGTCAGGTGATGAACATGAAAGTGGCCGACGGCTGGCGCGAGTTCATGGCCGAGCTCAAGAAGCGCGGCGTGAAAGACGACGACATCGCGCGCATGGCGGTGTTGAACCCGCACCGCCTGCTCTACGGTGCGGAGCTCGCGGCACGCCTCTAGCGGCCGAGGAAACTGCGCCGGATGTCGGGATGCGCGAGGAGCTCGCGCGCCGGCTCGACCAGCGTCACGCGCCCGAGTTCCAGCACCACCCCAACATCGCAGCGCTCGAGCGCCTGGCGCGCGTTCTGCTCGACCATCAGCACGGTCACGCCGTGCTGCGTCAGCTGGCGAACCCGTTCGAACACCGCCTGCATGGGCGCCGGCGCGAGGCCGAGCGACGGTTCGTCGAGAAGCAGGAGCCGCGGGCGGGCCATCAGCACCATCGCCATCTCGAGGAGCTGCTGCTCGCCGCCGGAAAGGTTGCCCGCGTCGACGTCCCAGCGCTCGCGCAGGCGCGGGAAGAGCTCGCCCATGGCAGCGGCTTCGCGCGCGAGCGCACCGCGCTTCAGGCGCCGCGTATAGCCGCCGAGGAGCAGGTTCTCCTCGACCGAGAGCAGCGGGAAATTGCAGCGCCCCTGCGGGACGAGCCCGATGCCGGCGCGCAGGCGCTCGGGCGCGCCGAGTGGCGCCACGTCGGCGCCCTCGAAGACGACGCGGCCCGTGCGGCACGCCACGATGCCGGCGATGAGCTTGAGCAGCGTCGACTTGCCGGCGCCGTTGGCACCGATGACGGTGGTCCAGGTGCCGGCCTGGATGCGCAGGTCGACGCCGTGCAGCACGGTGTTGTCCTCGTAGCCGCCGGTGGCGGCGTGCAGCTCGAGCACCGCTCGCTCAGCCATGGCCGAGGTACGACTCGATGACACGCTCGTCCTTGGCGACCTGGTCGGGCGTGCCGGCGGTGAGCAGTCGGCCGCGGTCGAGGACGAAGATCCAGTCGCAGATGTCGAAGACGAGCTGCAGATTGTGCTCGACCACGAAAAGCGTGACGCCGCGCGCGGGCATGCGCACGAGCTCGCGGCGCAGGTCCTCGATCAGCGCCGGATTCACGCCGGCGACCGGCTCATCGAGCAGCATCACCTTCGGGTCGCTCATCAGCGCCATGCCGAGCTCGAGCAGCTTCTTCTGCCCGTACGAGAGCGCCGCAGCCGGTGATGCCGCGTGCGGCGCCAGCCGGATCTCGGCCAGTACCTGCAGCGCACGCTCGCGCATGGCGCGCTCGTGGCGCCGCGTGCCGGGAAGATGGAGCGACTCGGCGAGGGCGGAATAGCCCGGCGCGGCCTGCGCGGAGGCGAGCAGATTGTCGAGCACGCTGAGACGCGCAAACACCTTGAGCTGCTGGAACGTGCGGCGCACGCCGGCGCGCGCGATCCGCACGGCCGCCATGCCCGTGAGGTCCGTGCGCTCGTCGAGTTGCACGCTGCCGCTGTCCGCGCGCTGGAAGCCGCTGATGCAGTCGAAGAGCGTGCTCTTGCCGGAGCCGTTGGGGCCGATGAGGCCGGTGATCGTCCCGGCCCGCACCGCCAGCGACACGCCGTCGAGCGCGGTGACGCCGCGATAGCGCTTCACAATGTCGCGCACGCTCAGGACGCTGGTCATCCGAGGAGCCGCCGCGGCTGGTAGAGCACGATGGCAAGGAGGATCGCACCGTAGATGAGCGAGCGCAGCTCGGGCGTGAGCCGCAGCGCTTCCGGCAGCGCGGTAAAGATCACGGCGCCCGCGACCGGCCCCCACAACGTGCCCGCGCCGCCGAGGATCACCATGGTGTGGAGCGTCTCCGTCACCGAGAAGCCGAACACGCCGGGGTCGATGTAGGTGATGAAATGGGCGTACAGAGCGCCCGCGACGGCGGCAAGCGCGCCCGAGATACAGAAAGCGAACAGGCGCGTGCGGAACGCGTCGATGCCGCACGCGGCCGCGAGCTGCTCGTCGTCGCGCACGGCGAGCATGGCGCGGCCGAAGCGCGAGTGCACGATAAGCCCCGTGAGCGCCACGGCGCAGGTGGCTGCAAAGGCGGCGGCGTAGTACCACTGCGTGCGCTCGACGACGGCGAAGCCGAGGAAACGGGCGGACGGGATATTGGGCAGGCCGAGCGAGCCGCGCGTGACATCCTCCCAGTTGAGCGCGACGAGCTGCAGAAGCAGCGTCGCGGCGAGCGTGACGATGACGAACGCGTGCCTCGAGACGCGCAGGCTCGGAAAACCGATTGCGACGCCGGCGACGAGACCGCCGGCGGCGGCGAGCACGAGCGTCGCGGCCGTGTCCCAGCCGGCGCGCAGCGCGAGCAACGTGGCGACGTAGGCACCGATGCCGAAGAAGGCCGGCGTGGCGAGCGAAAGCAGGCCGCAGTAGCCGAGCACCAGGTTCAGCGATTGCGCGAGCACCACGTAGATGCCGGTGACCACCGCGATGTGCAGCAGGTAGGGCGACTGCACCAAAAGCGGGAAGGCGAGCACCACAAGGCCCGCGGCTGCGAACGCCGCGGTGCGGCGATTCATACGCGCACGGTGCGGCCGAAGATGCCCTGCGGCCGGGCGAGGAGCATCGCGATCATCACGATGAACGCGATCGCATCGCGAAGCGCCGCGTTGCCAAGACCCCCGGCGTAGCTCTCGGCGAGGCCGAGCGCGAGCCCGGCGATCGCTGCGCCCCAGACGTTGCCCATGCCGCCGATGATGACGACGGCGAAGCTCTTCACCACGACCTCGCTGCCCATGTTGGGATAGAGATCGAAGAGCGGCGAGATCGTGACGCCCGCAAGCCCGACGAGCGCCGCGGCGAGGGCGCCGGTCCAGCGCGCGACCCGCCGGCCATCGATGCCGACCATCAGGCAGGCCTCGGGGTTCTGCGCCATGGCGCGCATGGCGCGCCCGATCTCGCTGTAGCGAAGAAAGCTCCAGAGCGCGGTGAAAGCGACCAGGAACGTGCCGGCGACGAGCAGCCGCTGCCCGAAGAGCAGCACGCCGCCGAGGTCGAGCGACAGGTTCTCGAGCGGCGCCGAGATGTCGAGCGGCGTCGCGCCGAAGATGAGCCGCACGGCGTTCTGCAGGATGATGCCGAGGGCGAGCGTACCGAGTACCACGGCTTCGAAGCCGCGCTCCAGGTTCGGCACGATTATGAGCTGAGCGAGGAGCGCGCCGAACGCGCTCATGAGCGCGATGGTGGCGAGCGCTCCCGGCCAGTAAGGCAGGCCCAGGCTGCGCATCACCCAATAGAGCAGGAAGGCGGCGAGCATGTAGAGCTCGCCGTGCGCGAAATTGACCTGGCCGAGGATGCCGAAGATGAGCGCCAGCCCGATCGCGGCGAGCGCGTAGCCGAGGCCGACCGAGAGGCCGTTCGCCGCGAGCTGCGCGAGGAAAAGCGGGTCGGTCGCCACGCCGGGCGCTACTTGGCGGAGACGAGCTCCTTCACGGTTGGCGTGCCTTTCTCGACGACGATCCACATCATGCGGATCCCGGCCTGGTGGTGCGCATCGAAGCGCATCGGCCCGAGGATCGCGTCATAGTTCGACTTCTCGAGCGCATCGCGCACCTTGGCGCCGTCCGTGGTGCCGGCGCGCTTCACCGCGTCGGCGTACACCTTCACCCCTTCGTACACGCCCCAGCCGGCGTAGTGCGGCGGCTGGTTATAGCGCGCGAGATACGCCTGGGTGAAGGCTTCGTTCTTCGGGTTGGAGAATCGGTCGTAGTACGGGTACACGGTCCAGGAACCGTCGAACTTGCTCGTCTTCACGAGCTCGGCGACGACGCCCGAGCCGAGCGGCGGCCGGCCGACGAGGGGGATATTCATGCCGAATTGCAGGTACTGCTTCATGAGGTTCGCCGCCTGCTGGTCGAGCACGTACGTGGCGATCGCGTCGGGCTTCGCCGCGCGGATGCGCGTCAGGATCGGCAGGAAATCGGTCTCCGCCTGCTTGAGGTAGTCCTCGGAAACGATCTTCATATCGGCCGGCAGCCGCTCGCGCATGAGCTTCACCGCGCCGCGGCCGTAGTCCGTGTCTTCGCCGACGATCGCGATCGATTTCAGGCCTTTCATCTTCTGCGCGACCACGGCGGCGATCATCCCGTCGTGTGCGACGGTGCGGAACACCCAGCGGTTGCCGCCCACGCCAGCCTTGTTCGTGATGTCCGGGTGCGTGGAGACCGTGACGATGTAGGGCTTCTGCGCCTTCTCGATCACCGGCATGATGGCCATGGTCGAGCCGCTGCACACGTCGCCCAGCATTACGTCCACGCCGTCCTGGCTGAGCAGCTTTTCGGCGCTCGCGACGCCGTCCGCCGGGCGGCAAGCGCTGTCCTGCATCAGGAAGATGAGCTTGCGGCCGAGCACGCCGCCCTGCCGGTTGATCTCGTCGGTGGCGAGCTCGCCCGCCCACTTCATGTGCTGGCCGAGAAAGGCGAGCGGCCCGGTAATCGGCCCCGCGACGCCAATCTTGATGTCCTGTCCGCGCGCCGCGGCAACGGCGACGAGGCCGGCCAGGGCGATAAGCAAACGCATCATGAGTCCCCCTTTTGTCAGTGCGCGATACTAATCGGAACCGACAACCTAGGAGTGACGATGCTTAAGCTTCCCGCGCTGGATTCGCAAACGGTCGAAGAGCGCCGGGGCTCCGGGTACCCGGAGCCGTTCAAATCCCGAATGGGCGATCGCGCGAAGCGCCGCCTGGGCGCCGCGTGCGGGCTGAAGAATCTCGGCGTCAATCTCGTGACGCTCGGACCCGGCGGGCAATCTGCGCTGCGGCACTGGCACACGCTCGAGGACGAATTCGTCTACGTGCTCGAAGGCGAAGTGGTGCTCGTCACGAACGAAGGCGAGCAGACGCTCAGGCCCGGCATGTGCGCGGGCTACCCGGCGGGCAGCAAGAACGGCCACCACTTCATCAATCGCTCGCATAAGCCGGCGAAGTATCTGGAGATGGGCACGAACGTGCCGGGCGACACGGCGTTCTATCCGGACGACGACCTGCGCCTTTTCGAGACCGAGGACGCGGGCATGGTGTATGCACGCAAGGACGGCAGGCGCTACTGATGCTCACGCTCTACGGTACGAAAGGCTCCGGATCAGCGGCGGTCGAAGCGGCGCTGCGCCTCGCCGGGCAGCCGTTCCAGCTCGTGGACGCAGCGAGCTGGGTGCCCACGCCCGGCCTGGAAAAGCTGAAGCGCGTCAATCGGCTCGTGCAGGTGCCGACACTCGTGCTGGATGACGGTGCGGTGATGACGGAGAGCGCGGCGATCCTCATCTGGCTCGGCCTGCGCCATCCGCAGAGCGGGCTCCTTCCGCCGGAGCCGGCGCAGGCGATCCGCGGCCTGGTCTACATTGCGGCCAACTGCTATGCCGCGATCGGCATCATCGACTACCCGCCGCGTTTCTGTGCCGACTGCGACGAACCGACCGGGGAGCGCATCCGCGCCGGCACGCGGACGCGCCTGCACGAATACTGGCGCATCTTTGCCGACGAGTTTGGTGCGCACATCAACCCGGAGCATCCCGGTGCGCTCGATGTCCTCGCGGCGGTCGTGTCCCGCTGGTCCGGGGCGCGCGCGCATCTGCAGGAGCAGCGGCCCGCGCTCCATGCAGCGCTCGAGCGCGTCGAGGCCGATCCGCGGCTCGGGGACATCTTCCGCCGACATTGGCCGCCGAAATGACGCGCTAGCGGCGGCTCGCGGCGAGCTCGCGCGCCAACTCGCGCAGCTTCCCGCGCTGGATCTTGGTCGCGTTGGCCCCGGGTGTGACCGGAAACTCGGCGAGCGCATGCACGCGCACCGGCAGCTTGTATTTCGCAAGGCGCGACGCGCAGTGGGCGAGGATCGCGGCTTCGTCGACTGCACTGCCTATCTTAGGAATGATGAAAGCGAATGCGCGCGTGCCCTCCGCCGTGTCCACGCCTACGACTTGCGCGGCACGCACCTGCGGATGCTCGAGCAGGATGTCTTCGATCTCCGCCGGACTGACGAGGAAGCCGGAAAGGCGCAGCGCGTCGCCCAGCCGCGTGAGGAAGACGAAGCGGCGCTCGCCGGTCGTGTACCCGAGATCGCCGCTCCTGAACCAGCCGTCGGCCGTGGTCGCTGCGCTGGTCGCCGCCT
>DASSLQ010000195.1:0-37153 GCA_035689325.1 Burkholderiales bacterium
CGCAGGGCCGATCAGTAGCGAAACCTATCGCCCAATCGAGCGCATCGCCCCCGGCGTGATCACACGCAAGTCGGTCGACACGCCGGTGCAGACCGGGATCATCGCGATCGACGCAATGATCCCGATCGGCCGCGGCCAGCGCGAGCTGATCATCGGCGACCGCCAGACCGGCAAGACCGCGGTGGCGGTCGACACCATCATCAACCAGAAGGGCAAGGATCTGTTCTGCGTCTACGTCGCGATCGGCCAGAAGGCCTCGACCATCGCCAACGTAGTGCGCAAGCTCGAAGAGCACGGCGCCATGGCGTACACCATCGTCGTCGCCGCCTCCGCGTCCGAGTCCGCCGCGATGCAGTACATCGCGCCGTACGCGGGCTGCACGATGGGCGAATACTTCCGCGACCGCGGGCAGGACGCCCTCATTATTTACGACGACCTGACCAAGCAGGCGTGGGCGTACCGCCAGGTGTCGCTGCTGCTGCGCCGTCCGCCGGGACGCGAAGCGTATCCGGGCGACGTGTTCTATCTGCACTCGCGCCTGCTCGAGCGCGCGGCGCGCGTGAACCCTGAGTACGTCGAGAAGTTCACCAAGGGCGCGGTGAAGGGCAAGACCGGCTCGCTCACGGCGCTGCCGGTAATCGAGACGCAGGCGGGTGACGTCACGGCTTTCGTGCCGACCAACGTCATCTCCATCACCGACGGCCAGATCTTTCTCGAGACCGATCTGTTCAACGCGGGCATTCGCCCCGCCATCAACGCTGGCATCTCAGTGTCGCGGGTGGGCGGCGCGGCACAGACCAAGATCATGAAGCGCCGCGACACGGGTGGCGGCGTGCGCCTCGCGCTTGCGCAGTACCGCGAGCTCGCCGCGTTCGCGCAGTTCGCGAGCGATCTCGACGAAGCGACGCGCAAGCAGCTCGAGCGCGGCCGCATGGTGACCGAGCTCATGAAGCAGCCGCAGTACCAGCCGCTGCAGGTGTGGGAGATGGCGCTCACGCTCTTCGCGGTCAACAACGGCTACTTCGACGACATCGACGTGAAGAAGGCGCTCGCCGCCGAAAGATCGATGCGCGACTACATCAAAGACAAGTACGTAGCGCTGGTGAAGACCATGGAGGACAAGAAGGACCTGTCCGGCGACGACGAGAAGAAGCTGCACGAAGCGATCAAGGACTGGAAGAAGAGCGGCAGCTTCTAATGCCCGGCACCAAGGAAATCCGGCTGAAGATCCGGAGTGTGCAGAACACCCGGAAGATCACCAAGGCGATGGAAATGGTCGCCGCG
Organism: Burkholderiales bacterium; assembly: GCA_035689325.1. Lineage (GTDB taxonomy): Bacteria > Pseudomonadota > Gammaproteobacteria > Burkholderiales > SG8-39 > SCGC-AG-212-J23. Next base: position 1,285 of record DASSLQ010000195.1, read on the forward strand.
TCGAAGATGCGCAGGGCGCAGGAGCGCATGCGCCATGCGCGGCCTTATGGCGAGAAGATCCGCAACGTCGCCGCGCATATCTCGCACGCGACGCCGGAGTACCGTCATCCGTTCCTGGTGGAGCGCGACACGGTCAAGCGGGTCGGCATCATCGTCGTCACGACCGACAAGGGCCTGTGCGGCGCGCTGAATACCAACCTCCTGCGCATGGTGCTCGCGCAGTACAAGGAATGGCAGGGCCAGGGCGAGGAGATCGATGTCTGCGCGCTCGGCAACAAGGGCCTCGGTTTCATGCAGCGCCTGGGCGCCAACATCGTGTCGCAGGTCGTGCAACTCGGCGACCGGCCGCATATGGAAAGGCTGATCGGCGCCGTCAAGGTCATGCTTGATGGCTACATCAGCGACCGCTTCGACCGGCTGATGCTCGCCTACAACCGCTTCATCAACACGATGAAGCAGGAGCCGGTGATCGAGCAGCTGCTGCCGCTCTCGGGCGAGCGCCTTGGCGCACCGGAAACGGTGTGGGACTACATCTACGAGCCGGAGGCGCGCGCGGTACTCGACCAGGTGATGACGCGCTACATCGAGGCGCTGATCTACCAGGCGGTAGCGGAGAACATGGCCTCGGAGCAGTCCGCCCGCATGGTGGCGATGAAAGCCGCCTCCGATAACGCGGGGACGCTGATCGATGAGCTCACGCTGGTCTACAACAAGAACCGCCAGGCGGGCATCACCAAGGAACTTTCGGAAATCGTCGGTGGCGCCGCCGCCGTCTAGACAAGGACGCTGAAAGGCAGAAACGCTATGACACAGGCACAAGCGCAGGCAGAAGGCACCATCGTCCAGTCGATCGGCGCGGTGATCGACATCGAGTTTCCGCGCGAGCGGATGCCCAACATCTACGACGCGCTGGTGCTCGAGGAAGCGGCCGACAACCCGCTGGTCGAAAAGGGACTCACCTTCGAGGTCGAGCAGCAGCTCGGCGACGGTGTCGTACGCTGCATCGCCCTCGGTTCCTCAGACGGCCTGCGCCGCGGCATGAAGGTGCGCTCGACCGGGCAGCCGATCGCGGTGCCGATCGGCAAGGGCACCCTCGGGCGCATCATGGACGTGCTCGGCCGCCCGATCGACGACCAGGGTCCGATCAAGACCGAGGAGCGCCGCGCGATCCATCAGCTCGCGCCGAAGTTCGACGAGCTCTCGCCCTCCGTCGAGCTGCTCGAGACCGGCATCAAGGTGATCGACCTCATCTGCCCGTTTGCCAAGGGCGGCAAGATCGGACTGTTCGGCGGCGCGGGCGTCGGCAAGACCGTGACCATGCTCGAGCTCATCAACAACATCGCTACCAAGCACGGCGGCCAGTCGGTCTTCGCCGGCGTCGGCGAGCGCACCCGCGAGGGCAACGACTTCTACCACGAGATGATCGAAGCGGAGGTCATCAAGAAGGACAAGCTCGACGAATCGAAAGTGTCTATGGTGTTCGGCCAGATGAACGAGCCGCCCGGCAACCGCCTGCGCGTCGGACTCAGCGGGCTGACGATGGCCGAGGCCTTCCGGGACGAGGGGCGCGACATCCTGCTTTTCATCGACAACATCTACCGCTTCACGCTCGCCGGCACCGAAGTCTCGGCGCTGCTCGGGCGCATGCCGTCCGCTGTCGGCTATCAGCCGACGCTCGCCGAAGAGATGGGACGCCTGCAGGAGCGCATCACCTCCACCAAGGTGGGCTCGATCACGTCGATTCAGGCGGTGTACGTGCCTGCCGACGACCTGACCGATCCAAGCCCAGCCACGACCTTCGGCCACCTCGACGCGACCGTGGTGCTCTCGCGCGACATCGCGGCGCTCGGCATCTATCCGGCGGTCGATCCGCTCGACTCGACCTCGCGTCAGGTCGATCCGAACACGATCGGCGAGGAGCACTACAGCACGACGCGCGCGGTGCAGGCGACGCTGCAGCGCTACAAGGAGCTGCGCGACATCATCGCCATCCTCGGCATGGACGAGCTTTCGCCCGAGGACAAGCTCGCGGTCGCTCGCGCCCGCAAGATCCAGCGCTTCCTGTCGCAGCCCTTCACCGTCGCCCAGAACTTCACCGGCACGCCCGGCAAGTACGTCGCGCTCAAGGACACCATCAAGGGCTTCAAGATGATCGTCAACGGCGAGTGCGACGCGCTCCCGGAGCAGGCCTTCTACATGGTCGGCACGATCGAGGAGGCCTTCGAGAAGGCGAAGTCCCTGCAGGAGCCGTCGGCCAAGCCGCCCGCGGAGAAACCGGCCGCCGCGAAACCCGCAGCGGAAAAGAAATAAGAGCGCCTCTTGGCGAACACCATCCACGTCGATGTGGTAAGCGCCGAGGAGTCGATCTATTCCGGCGAGGCCGAGTTCGTCGTCCTCCCGGGCGAAGTCGGCGAGCTCGGCATCTACCCGCGCCATACGCCTCTCATCACGCGCATCAGGCCGGGCGCGGTGCGCATCACGCCGGCGGGTGGTGGCGAGGAGCAGCTGATCTTCGTCGCCGGCGGCATCCTGGAAGTTCAGCCCAAGCTGATCACCGTGCTCGCGGACACGGCGATCCGCGGCGCCGATCTCGACGAAGCAAAGGCAAGCGAAGCGCTCAAGCGCGCTGAAGAAACGCGCCGCACGGCGAAGGACAAGCAGGAGATCGCCACCGTTGAAGGCGAGCTGGCGATGCTCGCGGCGCAGCTCGCCGCCATCCGCAAGCTGCGCAGGAAGGCCTGAAAGAACTCTGCGGTCGCGCCCGTAACGACGGCTGTCGTGGGAATATCGACGAGGGAATTGCGCGTCGCCGCGGCCCGATAGTCCGTCAGGACCACACTGCTTCTGCACGGCTGCCGCCGGGCTTTGAAACAATCGGCGGACCGCAAGCAGGAGGCTGCATGAAACATATTCTCGATTCCGACTTCCGCTACCGTCCGAGCTTCGATACGGACGTGAAGAAGACGTTTGAGAAAATCCGTCGCCAGCAGCAGTTGGCGAAAGAGCAGCAGGCGAAGGAGCGCGAGAGCAAGGCGCAGCCCGAGATCCAGGTCAAAGTGCTGAAGCTCGACCAGCTCAAGAAGGCGAGCGGCGCCGCCTAGCAGTCCTGCCGTCGCGCCGGGCCCTTAGGCGACGCGGAGCCTCCTCCGCTATAGTCGCCGCGCGGTGATCTACGATCTTCTCGTCATCGGCGGCGGCATCAACGGCGCCGGCATCGCGCGCGACGCCGCCGGGCGCGGCCTGGCGACGCTGCTCGTCGAGCGCGGCGACCTTGCCGGCGCGACGTCGTCCGCCTCCTCGAAGCTGATCCACGGCGGGCTGCGCTATCTCGAGCAGTTCGAGTTCCGGCTGGTCGCCGAAGCGCTCGCGGAGCGCGAGATCCTGCTGCGCATCGCCGGACACCTCGCCTGGCCCGTGCACTTCGTCATCCCGCACGTGCCGGAACTGCGCCCGCGCTGGATGATCCGCACCGGTCTCTTTCTCTACGATCACCTTGCGCGTCGCTCGGTACTCCCGGCGTCGCAGGCGGTCCGGCTCGATGCGCCGCCCTATGCGGCCGGGCTGCAGCCGCGCCTGAAATATGGTTTTGTCTATTCCGACTGCCGTGTGGACGACGCGCGCCTCGTGGTCGCCAACGCGCTCGACGCGCAGCGCCGCGGCGCCCGGGTCATGGTGCGCATCGAATGCATGAGCGCCCGGCGCGATGGCGACCTTTGGCGCGTGCGTCTTTCGAGTGGCGAGGAAGCGAGCGCCCGCGCTATCGTCAACGCCACGGGCCCGTGGGTGAAGCACGTGCTGAACGAGCGGCTGGGACAACCGAGCCGCGATGCCGTGCGGCTCGTGAAAGGCAGCCACATCGTGCTGCCGCGCCTCTATGAAGGCGAGCACGCCTTCATCGTGCAGAACGACGATCGGCGCGTGGTCTTCATCATTCCTTTCGAGGATCGCTTCACCCTGATCGGCACGACTGACGTCCCGGTGAATGAGGCGCACGCGCCCGAGCCCAGCGACCAAGAGGTGCAGTACCTCTGTGCCGCGGCGAGCCGCTATCTCGCCCGGCCCGTCGACCGTGCGCAGCTCGTCTGGCGCTATGCCGGCGTGCGGCCGCTCTACGACGACGGCAGCGCTGATCCGTCCTCGATCACCCGCGACTACACGCTGCGCCTGGACCACGACCACGGTGGCGCACCCGTGCTCTCCGTCTTCGGCGGCAAGATCACTACCTATCGGCGCCTCGCGGAGCAGGCACTGAAGAAGCTGGCGCATTACTTTCCGCAGATGAAGCGGCCTTGGACCGCGGACGCGGCGCTCCCCGGCAGCGAGTTCGCGAGCCGCACCACCGCACAACAGGAAATCTTCGCGCGCTATCGCGCGCTGCCCGAGGCCGTTGTTCGCGGCGTCTTTCGCCGTCACGGCTCCGAGACGCCGAGCGTGCTCGGCGACGGGCGGCTGGGCGAGGACTACGGCGGCGGGCTCACCGAGCGCGAGCTGCGCTACATCCTCGAGCACGAATGGGCGCGCTCGGCGGACGACGTGCTGTGGCGGCGCACGAAGTGCGGGCTGCACATGAGCCCGGCGCAGCGCCGCCGGGTCACCGAGGTCGTCGGCCGGTGAAGCCGCTTGCGGAGCTGGATGCGCGCGGCGTCCGCGCTTTGCTTTTCGATATCGATGAGACGTTCAGCACCGCCGGCAAGATTACGGCGCAAGCCTATGCCGCGCTCGAGCGCCTGCACGCGGCCGGCACGCGCACGCTCGCCGTGACCGGTCGACCCGCCGGCTGGTGCGACCACATCGCCCGCATGTGGCCGCTCGACGCCGTGGTCGGTGAAAACGGCGCCTTCTACTTCCGGCACGCCGGCGGCCGGCTGCTGCGTCACTACCACGAGCCGCCCGAGGTGCGCGCGCGCCATCGCCAGCGCCTCGCTCAAATCGCGCGCGAGATCGTCGCCGCCGTCCCGGGCTGCGCGATCGCGGCCGACCAGCCTTATCGCGAAACCGATCTCGCCATCGATTATTGCGAGGACGTCGCGCCTTTGCCGCTCAGCGAGGCTGAGCGCATCGCCGTCCTCATGCGAGCGGCGGGACTGCATGCAAAGGTGAGCTCGATCCACGTCAACGGCTGGTTTGGCGATTACGACAAGCTGGCGATGACGCAGCGCCTGTTTCACGAAGACTTCGGCATGGACCTCGAGCGCGAGCGCGAATCGGTGCTCTACGTCGGCGATTCGCCCAATGATGCGCCCATGTTCGCCTTCTTCCCGCGCTCGGTGGGCGTCGCCAACGTGCGTCGCTTCGCTGGCGTGCTCAGCACTCCGCCCGCGTACGTCACGAGCGCCAGCTCGGGCGCCGGCTTCGCGGAGGTCGTGGCGTACCTGCTCGCATGATGCCGTGGGGGGCATATCTCGGCATCGGCGCGCTGGTAGGTTTTGCCGCTGGCCTGCTCGGCATCGGCGGTGGCGTGGTGATGGTTCCGTTACTCGTGCTCGTCTTCACCAACCAGGGATTGCCGGCGGATCACGTGCTGCATGTCGCCCTCGGCACGGCAATGGCGGCAATGGTGTTTACTTCCCTGGCGAGCATGCGTGCACATCACGCGCACGGCGCTGTCGACTGGCGCATTGCGCGTGCCATGTCGCCGGGCATTCTTGCCGGCTCGTTCGCCGCCGCGCTCCTCGCCGGGCTCATTCCAACGCGGCCACTCGCCCTGCTCTTTACAGCGCTCGTCTTCTACGCGGCGACGCAGATCCTGCTCGATCTGAAGCCTTCGACCACGCGCGAGCTGCCCGGCACTGCCGGGATCTTTGCCGCCGGTGCGGTCATTGGCGCGGTGTCGAGCTTGGCGGCCGTGGGCGGCGCGTTCCTCACCATTCCGTTTCTCGCCTGGTGCAAAGTGCCGCTGCGGCGCGCGATCGGCACCGCGGCGGCGAACGGCTTCCCGATCGCCATCGCTGGCACCGCCGGGTACATGCTGCACGGCATGCGCGTGCCCGGCCTGCCCACGCCGAGCATTGGCTACGTCTACCTGCCGGCGCTGGCGCTGGTCGTTGCGACCAGCATGCTCGCCGCGCCGCTCGGTGCGCGCCTCACGCATCGCCTGCCGATCAAGCAGCTGCGCACGCTATTCGCGCTCTTGCTCTACGGCTTTGCCGTGCGCATGTTGGTAGGCGTTTGGTGAACTACAGCTCGTAGTCGGCGATCCAGTGCTCGGCGATGAGCGGATCGACTACGGCGCGGGTTTCAGCATGCACGGGATGCCGGTGATAGGCGGCGAGCGCTTCATTGCTCTCAAAATCGCAGAGCAAGGCGAAATCGGCAGCCCGCTTGCCGGTGTTGAAGCTGCGTCCGACTTCGACCCTGAGCAGACCGGGAATGCGGCCGAGTTGAGCTTCCAGCGCTGCGCGAATCGACGCGAAATCTGCTTCCGCCGGCGACTTCAGCTTCCATAGCACGATATGCCTCATCATCGGCGCTAAACTCCGCCCTTTTGAGCGCGTGCGCAAGCCATGGCTGGACCCCTTTCGCATATTCGTGTTCTGGATCTCTCGCGCGTGCTCGCCGGGCCGTGGGCGAGCCAGAACATGGCGGATCTCGGCGCCGAAGTGATCAAGCTCGAGCGCCCGGGAACCGGCGACGATTCGCGCGCTTTTGGGCCGCCATGGGTCAAGGACGGCGTAGGCCGCGAGACCAAGGACTCGGCCTATTACACGTCCGCCAATCGGGGCAAGAAATCGGTGACGCTGAACATTGCGGCGCCCGAAGGCCAGGCGATCGCTCGTGAGTTCGCGAGGAGCTCCGATGTGCTCATCGAGAACTACAAGTACGGCGACCTCGCGCGCTACGGACTCGGCTATGAGCAATTACACGAGCTGAACCCGCGCCTCGTCTACTGCTCGGTCACCGGCTTCGGCCACACCGGCCCATATCGCGAGCGCCCGGGCTACGACTTCATGATCCAGGGCATGGGCGGGATGATGAGCGTGACGGGCGAGCCGGACGACGCACCGGGCGGCGGCCCGCAGCGCGCGGGCGTGCCGATCGCCGACATCATCACCGGCATGTATGCCACGATCGCGATCTGCGCGGCGCTCGCGCAGCGCGAGCGCTCGGGCAAGGGCCAGCATCTGGACCTCGCGCTGCTCGATTCGCAGATCGCGCTCCTCGCCTACCAGAACACCAACTACTTTGCGACCGGCGTGCCGCCCAAGCGCATCGGCAACCTGCACCCGAACATCGCCCCCTACCAGCCGTTCCGCGCGGCGGACGGTGACGTGATCCTCGCTTGCGGCAACGACAACCTGTATCGCAAGTTCTGCGAAGCCGCGGGATGCCCCGAGCTCGCTAGCGATCCGCGTTTCGCGACCAATGGTAAGCGCGTCGAGAACCGCGCGCAGCTGACGCGGCTGCTCGCCGCCGTGTTCCGCAAGCGCACCAAGCGCGAATGGCTCGAGCTGCTCGAAGCCGCGGGCGTGCCGAACGGACCGATCAACGACGTGGCGCAGGTATTCGAGGAACCGCAGGTCAAGGCGCGGGGCGTGCGCATCGAGCTTAAGCATCGCGCCGGCGCCGAGCTGCCGCTTGTCGCGAGCCCCATGCGTTTCTCCGAAACGCCGCTCGAATACCGGCTGGCGCCGCCCGTGCTCGGCGAGCACACCGATGAAGTGCTGCGCGGGCTGCTCGGCAAGAGCGATTCCGAAATCGCGCGCCTGCGCGCCGCGAAGGTGATATAGGATATTCAAAGAGAGGAGGAGGACTAATGACCCGCATGCAGCAGGCCCTGCTGGCGAGCGCGCTCGCCGTTGCAACGAGCACCTATGCCGCACCCATCACGCTACGCGCTTCGCACCAGTTTCCCGGTGGTCGCGGCGATGTGCGCGACGAGATGGTGCAGATCATCGCCCGCGAAGCAAAGGCGGCGAATGTCGACCTGGAAGTGCAGGTGTATCCGGGCGCGTCGCTCTTCAAGCCGAACGAGCAGTGGAACGCGCTCGTCAACGGCCAGCTCGACATCTCGTCGTTTCCGCTCGACTACGCGAGCGGCAAGCAGCGCGCGTTCGGCGCAACGCTCATGCCCGGCCTCGTGCGCAGCCACGAGCGTGCGCAGCGCATGAACAACTCGCCGTTCATGAAGGACATCAAGGCGCAGATCGACAAGGCGGGCGTCATCGTGCTGGCAGACGCCTGGCTCGCCGGCGCGATCGCTTCCAAGAAGGGCTGCATCCGCAAGCCCGACGACATCAAGGGATTGAAGGTACGCTCGGCCGGGCCGACCTTCGCCTCGATGTGGCAGGCCGCCGGCGCCTCGATCGTCTCGGTGCCCTCCAACGAGGTCTATAACGCGCTGCAGACCGGCGTTGCCGACGCCACCGATACGAGCTCGGGCAGCTTTGTCTCGTTCCGCATCTACGAGCAGGTGAAGTGCCTTACCGCCCCCGGCGACAACGCCTTGTGGTTCATGTACGAGCCGGTGCTCATGTCGAAGAAGAACTTCAACCGCCTGAACAAGAAGCAGCAGGACGTTCTGCTGCAGGCGGGCAAGAAGTCGCAGCAATTCTTCGCCGACAAGGCGAAGGGCCTCGACGACGAGATGGTCAAGGTGTTCAAGGACCACAACGTCGAGGTGGTCACGCTCACGCCGCAGGAGTACGACCAGTGGCTCAAGGTGGCGCAGAAAAGCTCGTACGTCGAGTTCGCCAAGGAAGTGCCGAACGGCAAGAAGCTGATCGACGAAGCGCTCGCGGTGAAATGACCGCCGGCGCCTGAAGCGGGGGCGGCGGCGGCCGCTCCTGTCCTATCGGGGAGGGCACGACGATGCAGGCGTACGTTCGCGGCATGCGGTTGCTCTCGCAGCTCTGCGGCTTCGTCGCCGCCGGGCTGATCGCCGCTGGCGTCCTGGTCGTGTGTCACATGGTGTTCGTGCGCTATGTGCTCAACTACAACACCATCTGGCAGACCGATTTCACCACCTACTGCCTGATCGCGGCCACCTTCGTCGGCAGCCCCTATGTGCTGATGACGCGCGGCCATGTCAACGTCGACATCCTGCCGCATTACTCGGGACCCCGGACGCGCTATTGGCTTGCGGTCGGCGCGGCGATCACTACTCTGGTTTTCGCCGTGGTGCTTGCCGTGCTCACCGCCGAATTCTGGTGGCAGGCGTGGAGCGAGAAGTGGGTGTCGGACACCATGTGGCGCGCGCGGCTGTGGATTCCCTATTCCTCGATGCCGATCGGCCTGACGCTGCTCACGCTGCAAGGCCTGGCCGAGCTGTTCGAGCTCGTCTCGGGCCGCGCGAAGCCATTCGGCGTGCCTGACGCGGAACATCTCGAGTGAGCCCCACCACGCAGGGCTTGCTGGTGCTCGTCGTCACGCTCGCGATGCTGCTCTCGGGCGTGCCCGTGGCGTTCGGCCTCGGCGTGATCTCGATCGTGTTCCTCATCTTCTTCCAGGGATTCGACGCGCTGCGCGTGGTCGCCGAGACGTTTTATGCCGGTCTCAATGACTTCACGCTGGTGTCGATCCCGATGTTCGTGATGATGGGCGCAGCCATCGGCTCCTCCCCTGCGGGCAAGGATTTGTACGAGGCGCTCGATCGCTGGCTCTATCGCCTGCCCGGCGGCCTCGTGATCTCGAACCTCGGGGCGTGCGCGATCTTCGCCGCGCTCACCGGCTCCTCGCCCGCGTGCTGCGCCGCCATCGGCAAGATGGGCATTCCGGAGATGCGCCGGCGCGGCTATCCGGACGACGTCGCCACGGGCTCGATTTGCGCCGGCGGCACCCTCGGCATCCTGATTCCGCCGTCGATCACCTTCATCCTCTACGGCATCGCCACCGAGACCTCCATCGGGCGCCTGTTCCTCGCCGGCGTGATGCCGGGATTGATGCTGACGGGCCTGTTCATGGTGTGGACGCTCTTCATCATCTGGAAGCGCGGCTTCCGCGCTCACGCGCCCGATTTCCGCTACCGCTGGAAGGAGAAGTTCCAGTCGATTCCGAAGATCGCCCCCTTCCTCGCGATCATCGTCGGCGTGATGTACGTGCTCTACGGCGGCGTGGCTACGCCGTCCGAGGCGGCCGGGGTGGGCGCGGCCCTCTGCGTCCTGTGCGCAGTCCTGATCTACCGCATGTGGAGCCCTACGAAGTGGTGGCAGATCCTGCGCGACACCACGCGCGAGTCGATCATGATCCTGACGATCATCGCCGCGGCGGTGCTGTTCGGCTACATGCTGACGTCGCTCTACCTCACGCAGACACTCGCCCAGTCGATCGCCGACATGCACGTCAACCGCTGGGTGCTGATGGCGCTGATCAACCTGTTCCTGCTGGTGTGCGGCTTCTTCATCCCGCCGGCGGCGATCATCCTCATGACGAGCCCGATCCTGCTGCCGATCATCACCGCGGCGGGGTTCGACCCGGTATGGTTCGGAGTGATCGTCACCATCAACATGGAAGTCGGGCTGATTCACCCGCCGGTCGGGCTGAACATCTACATCGTGCAGGCCATCGCCCCGGATGTCCCGGTGACGCGCGTGATGTGGGGAACCATCCCCTACGTGCTCTGCATGTTCCTCGCGATCGTCATCCTGTGCGTTTTCCCGGAGATCGCCACGTGGCTGCCTGACACGCTGATGGGGCCGGTGAAGACTAAGTAGGCTTAGGGCGCAGGCGATCCCAGCCCGCGGAAATCAACGGCCAGAAGAGCAGCACCAGCGCGAGCGTCGTGATCGTGCCGACGAGGCCATTTGACCAGAACACGCGCAGATCGCCGCCCGCGCCGATCATCGACAGGCGAAACGCGTCCTCCGCCCGATTGCCGAGCACGAGCGCAAGCGTGAACGGGGCGAGTGGAATGCCGATCTTCTTGAAGACGTAGCCAACCACGCCGAAGACCAGCATCAGCCAAACGTCGAACATGGCATTCTGGATGGCATAGGCGCCGATCGCGCAGGAAACGACGATCATCGGCGCAATGGCAGCGAAGGGCACCCGCAGCACGGCGGCGAAGACCGGGACTGTGCTCAGGACCAGCACCAGGCCCACGACGTTGCCCAGGTACATGGAAGCGATAAGACCCCAGACGAAGTTCTTGTGCTCGACAAAGAGCAGCGGGCCGGGATTGAGTCCCCAGACCATGAGTCCGCCGAGCAGGATCGCCGCGGTGCCCGAGCCCGGGATGCCGAGCGCGAGCATCGGCAGCAGCGCCGAAGTGCCGGAAGCATGCGCCGCCGTTTCGGGCGCGAACACGCCCTCGATGCGCCCCTTGCCGAAGCTGTCCTTGTCCTTCGAGAAACGCTTGGCCAGGTTGTAGCCCATGAAGGAAGCGGCAATCGCGCCGCCGGGCGTGATGCCGAGCCAGCAGCCGATGGCGGACGAGCGCAGCAGTGTCATCCAGTAGCGCGGCATTTCGCGCCACACGCGCAGCACCACACGCAGGCTGATGGCCGCCGCATGACCGCGCAACGCCAGGCGCTCCTCCATCGTCAGCAGGATTTCGCTGATGCCGAAGAGGCCGATCACCGCGACGAGGAAATTGATGCCGCGGAAAAGCTCGCTCCAGCCGAATGTCATGCGCAGCTGGCCGGAGACGGTGTCCATGCCGACGCCGGCGAGCAGCAAGCCGAGCGACATGGAAATCAGCGTCTTGTGCTTCTCCTCGCGCCCCAGCCCAACGAACGAGCAGAAGGTGAGGAGGTACACGGCGAAAAACTCCGGGGGCCCGAAGCGCAGCGCGAACGAGGCGATGCCCGGCGCGAGGAAGGTGATGAGGAGCACCGCGACGAGCGAGCCGATGAATGACGACGTGAACGCGGCCGTCAGCGCCTCGGCGGCCTTGCCCTGCTGTGCCATCGGATAGCCGTCGAAGGTCGTGGCGACCGACCACGCTTCGCCGGGGATGTTGAAAAGGATCGACGTGATCGCGCCGCCGAACAGCGCACCCCAGTAGATGCACGACAGCATCACGATCGCCGAGGTCGGATCCATGGTGAACGTGAGCGGCAGCAAGATCGCGACGCCGTTCGGCCCGCCCAGCCCCGGCAGCACGCCGACGAAGATACCGAGCACCAGTCCCAGCATCATGAGCGCCAGCGTCTTCCACGTCAGCAGGACGCCGAAGCCGTAGGCGAGGAGCTCGAAGGCCTCCATCGGTGCGCGTGACTAGAAGCCGAAGAGCGCTTCCAGCGGACCCTTGGGCATCAGCACGTCGAACGCGATCTCGAACGTCGCGAACATCGCCGCCGAAAAGAGGAATGCGGTGAGGAGCGACTTCCACCAGGCGATACGGCCGACCAGCGCCATGAAGCCCGCGATGAGCAGAAAGCTGGCGACGTAGAGGCCGAGCCACTGCATCAGGATGCAGAAGGCGAGGGTCGGCGCGAGCACCTGCAGCACGCGGTAAAGCTGCTCGCGGCGCACGAACGCCGCACTCTCGGCGCCGCGCGCCAAGATCTCCTTGCCGATGCCGTACAGGCTCGCACCGCCGAGGATCAACGACAGATAGAACGGGAAGTAGCCAGCCTGCGGGCCGGTCGCGTCCCACGACATGCCGGTGCGCCAGTTATCCCAGCCGAGCAGCGCCGCGAGCGCGAGTAGGATCGCCGAACTGCCGACGTCTACGGCGCGGCTGCTCGCGACTGGAGGCGAGTCGTGCGGCTGCTCATCGGGCGCCGGCGGCATCAGTTCGCGACGAAGCCCGCCTCGGTCATCAGGTTCTTGTTGAGCGTGTCGTCCTCCTCAAGGAACTTCAGCATGTCCTTGCCGGTGAGGAAGATCGGCTTCAGCGCCTGCTTCTCCATGTACTCCTTGTACTCGGCGGTCTGCGACACCTTGCGGAACAGCTCAATGTAGAACTGCGTCTGCTCGCGGGTTACTTTCCCCGGCAGGAACATCGCGCGCAGCATCAGGTACTGCACGTCGAGGCCTTCCTCCTTGCAGGTCGGGATGTCGTTCCACGACTGCTTGCCGGTGACCTTGTTCTTGTACTGGATGCGCTCCTTGTCGAACACGCAGAGCGGCCGCACCTGGCCCGCGCGCCAGACCTCGAGGTTCTCCGACGGGTTGTTCACGTTCGACTGCGTGTGGTTGCCCACGAGCTGCGTTGCGGCCTCGCCGCCGGACTTGTAGGGCAGGTAGGCGAACTTGGCGCCAGTCTTCTTTTCGATGAACACCGTAAGCACGTGGTCTTCGCGCTTGGAGCCGGTGCCGCCCATCTTGAACGGCGGGTTCGCGGCCTTGGCGGCGGCGATGAAGTCCTTGACGTTGGCTTGGGGCAGCGTGGTGTTGTCCCACAGCACGAACTGGTCGAGCGCGATGACCGAAACCGGCGTGAGCTCCCGCCAATTGAACGGGATCTTCGCCGAGAGCGGCAGCATGTAGATCAGCGAATACGCGATCAGCACCCTGTTCGGGTCGCCGGCGCTCGACTTCATGTACATGAGCGCTTCCGCGCCCGAAGCGCCGCCCTTGAGCGACACGACCATGGGCTGCTTCATCAGGCCGTTCTTCTGGATCGCGGCCTGCATCATTCTCGCCATCTGGTCGGAGGCGCCGCCGGCACCCGCGGCAACGACAATCTCAACCGGCTTGGTCGGCTCCCAGGCGAATGCGGCACTGGTAAGCGCGAGGGCTGCCAGGCTCGTGACGGCAATGCGAATGCTGGTCCTCATGTCCTCCTCCTTTGGTATGGCGGATGCGGCTAGGCGACTTTGCGAGCCGGCGCCTTTGCGCACTCCGCGAGATAGTCCATTGCGGCGTTGACGCCGCCCTTCTTCACCGGCACGGCGGCGAGCGCCAGCCCCATTTCGACCCCCGCGAGCGTGCCCATCAGCATCAGGTCGTTGAAATCGCCCAAATGCCCGATGCGGAACATCTTGCCGCCGAGCTTGGTGAGCCCCGTACCGAGCGACAGGTCGAACGCCTCCAGAATGACTTTGCGCACCCGATCGGCGTCGTGGCCGGCGGGCATCAGTACGCCGGTGAGCGAAGCCGAATATTCGCGTGGATCGAGTGCGTAGACCTCCAGGCCCCAGGCGCGCACCGCGCGGCGCGTGGCTTCGGCATGGCGCTGGTGGCGCGCGAACACCGCGTCGAGACCTTCCTCGTCGAGCAGCATCTTCAGCGCCTCGGCGAGGCCATAGAGCATGTTGGTCGCCGGCGTATAGGGGAAGTAGCCGGTCTTGCCATTGGCGATCATCTCGTCCCACGCCCAGTAGCTGCGCGGCATGCGCGCCGACTTGGCGGCAACGAGCGCCTTGGGCGAGAGGCAGTTGAACGAGAGCCCGGGCGGCAGCATGAGGCCCTTCTGCGAGCCCGCGACCGTGACGTCGACGCCCCACTCGTCATGCCGATAGTCGATCGACGCCAGCGACGAAATGGTGTCCACCATGTAAAGCGCGGGATGCCCGGCCGCATCAATTGCGCGGCGCACATCGGCGATGCGCGATGTCACGCCGGTGGAAGTCTCGTTGTGCACCACGCAGACTGCCTTGATGCGCTTCGCGCTGTCGGCGCGCAGGTGCTTCTCTATTGCCGCGGGATCGGCGCCATGGCGCCAGTCGCCCGCGATGAACTCGACTTCGAGGCCGAGCCTCGCGGCCATCTTGTGCCACAGCGTGGCGAAGTGGCCGGTCTCGTACATGAGCACGCGATCGCCGGGCGAGAGCGTATTGACCAGCGCCGCTTCCCACGCGCCGGTGCCGGAAGCGGGGTAGATCACGACGTTGCCCTGCGTGCTCTTGAACACGCGTTTCAGGTCCGCGAGCACCCGCTTGCCCAGCTCGCCGAACTCGGGGCCGCGGTGATCGATGGTCGGGAAATCGATCGCGCGCAGTACGCGATCAGGGACATTCGTCGGGCCGGGAATCTGCAGGAAGTGCCGGCCGGCGCGTCTCGTCATTGGGTTATTCTAACTGCGGCCCGGATGAACGCTCCCTTGATCCCTGTCAAGTTCGCGCGCGCGGACGCCGCAGCACTCGCGGCGCGACTGCGCAAGGAGCTCGACGCCGAGATCCTCTTCGACCACGCCAGCCGCGGCCGCTACTCGACCGATGCCTCGATCTACCAGGTGGAGCCGATTGGCATCGTCGTGCCGCGTACGGAGGACGCGGCGCGTGCTGCGATTGCGATCGCTGCAGATGCGGGCGTTCCCATCCTGCCGCGCGGCGCCGGCAGCTCGCAGTGCGGCCAGGCGGTCGGCGCCGCGCTCATGATCGACCACACGAAGTATCTGCACCGGGTGCTCGAGCTTGATGGCGAGCGCGCGCTTGTCCAGCCGGGCCTGGTGCTCGATCAGCTGAATGCGTCACTGCGGCCAAAGGGACTCTGGTTCCCGGTCGACGTCTCCACGAGCGCGCAGGCGACGCTTGGCGGCATGGCCGGCAACAACTCCTGCGGCTCGCGCTCCATCGCCTACGGCAACATGGTGCACAACGTGCTTGCGATCGACGCGGTGACGGTCGGCGGCGAGCGCTGGCGCTTCGGTCCGATCGATGTGCCGGGCGGCTCGCCCGAGTACCAGGCGTTCGTCGGCAAGCTGAAGATCCTTTACGAGCGCGAAAAGGCGGAGATCGAAGCTCGCTTTCCGAAAGTGCTGCGCAAGGTCGCGGGCTATAACCTCGATCATCTCGGGCCGCCGCACATGAACGCGGCGCATCTCCTGGTCGGTTCGGAAGGCACGCTCGCCTACTCGGAGCGGCTGCATCTCAGGCTCTCGCGCATCCCGCCGCGCCGCGCGCTCGGCGTGTGCCACTTCCCGAAGTTCTACACCGCGATGGACCTCACGCGGCACATCGTGAAGCTCGGTCCGAGCGCGGTGGAGCTCGTCGATCGCACGATGATCGATCTCGCGCGTGGCATCGCCGCGTTCCGCAAGACGGTAAATGCGTTCATCCGCGGCGAGCCGGACGCCATCCTGCTGGTGGAGTTCGCCGGCGACGACGAGCAGCTGCCGAAGCTCAGGCAACTCGTCGCGCTACTCGCGGACCTCGGCTTGCCCGGCAGTGTCGTCGAGGTGCCGGATCCGCGCGCGCAGCGCGACATCTGGGAGGTGCGCAAGGCCGGCCTCAACATCATGATGTCGATGAAAGGCGACGGCAAACCGGTCTCGTTCATCGAGGATTGCGCGGTGCCGCTCGAGCACCTCGCCGAATACACCGACCGGCTAACGAGAGTGTTCGAAAAGCATGGCACGCGCGGCACCTGGTATGCGCACGCTTCGGTGGGCACGCTGCATGTACGGCCGATCCTCGACATGCGGCGCGACGGCGCGGCGAAGATGCGCGCCATTGCCGAGGAAGCCTGCGCGATGGTGAAGGAGTACAAGGGCGCGTACTCCGGCGAGCACGGCGACGGCCTGGTGCGCTCGGAGTGGATCGCGCCGTTCTTCGGCCCGCGCCTGACCGGGGCGCTTGCCGAGATCAAGTCGTGGCTCGATCCGCGCGGGCTGATGAACCCCGGCAAGATCGTCGACCCGCCGCGCATGGACGACGCTTCGCTCTTTCGCTACAAGCCCGGCTATCGCGCGCAAGTGCCCCCGACCGCGCTCGACTGGAGCGAGTGGGGCGGCTTCGATAAGGCCGTCGAGATGTGCAACAACAACGGCCACTGCCGCAAGTTCGACGCCGGCACGATGTGCCCGTCGTATCGCGCCACCCGCGACGAGATCCACCTGACGCGCGGCCGCGCCAACACGTTGCGGCTGGCGCTTTCCGGGCAGCTTGGTTCGCAGGGCGACGAGGCGGTCAAGGCGGCGCTCGATCTGTGCGTCTCATGCAAAGGCTGCAAGCGCGAATGCCCGACCGGCGTCGACATGGCGCGCATGAAGGTCGAGTTCCTCGCGCACTACCACGCCACCCATGCGTTCAGCGCGCGCGAGCGGGCGATCGGTTTCCTGCCGCGCTACGCGCCGTTGGCGGCCCCGCTCGCGCCGCTGGCGAATCTCGCCACTAGCTTGCTGAGGCGCCCGCTCGGCTTCGCGCGCCGCCCAATGCCGCGTTGGCGGCGCGACTACTTCCGCGATGTGGGAGCAGCCGAGGGCGATGTCGTGCTATTCGTCGACACCTTCAACCGCTATTTCGAGCCGGAAAACGCGCGCTCAGCGAAGGCCGTGCTGGAAGCGGCCGGCTACCGAGTGCAGATTCCAAACCGCGTATGCTGCGGGCGCACGTTCCTGTCGGTGGGCATGGTGGATGAGGCAAAGCGCGAGGCACAGCACCTGCTCGCTGCACTCGCACCGGCGCTAGCGCGCGGCGCGGCGATCGTCGGCTTGGAACCGTCGTGCCTTTGCTCGCTGCGCGATGAGATCCCGGCGCTGTTGCCGCTGGGCAAAGTGCTCGCCGGCGCGTTGCTGTTCGAAGAATTCCTGGCGCAGCGGCCTGGGCGGTTGCGCTTCGAGGAAATGAAGCAAGACGTGCTGCTGCACGGGCACTGCCATCAGAAGGCGTTCGACGCCATGCCCGCGGTGGAGAAAGTGCTGGCCATGGTGCCCGGTCTGCAGGTGCGCACGATCGAAACGAGCTGCTGCGGCATGGCGGGCAGTTTCGGCTACGAAGCCGAGCACGCCGAGGTCTCGATGAAGATGGCCGAGATGACGCTGCTGCCTGCGATCCGCAACTCGCCCGAGGCCACGCTGGTTGCCGACGGCACGAGCTGCCGGCACCAGATACACGACGGCACAGGGCGCAAGCCGCTGCATGTCGCGCGCGTGCTCGAGGCCGCGCTCAGCCGCTAGCGCCGATTACTCCAAGCCCACAGCGCGATGCCGCCCGCGACCATCGGCAGGCAGAGCCACTGCCCCATCGTCAGGCCGAGCGCGAGATAGCCGAGGAACGCATCGGGCTCGCGCGCGAACTCGGCGATGAAGCGCAGCACGCCGTAGCCGATAAGAAAGAGCGCCGAGACCTGACCGCGCGGCCGGGGCTTGGATGAATACCACCACAGGATGACGAAGAGCGTGACGCCCTCGAGCGCGAACTGGTAGAGCTGCGAGGGATGCCGCGGCGCGTCGCCGGCATTGCGAAACACCATCCCCCACGGCAGGTCGGTGACCCGGCCCCAGAGCTCGCCGTTGATGAAGTTGCCCAGGCGTCCCGCGGCAAGCCCGAGCGGGCAGAGCGGCGCGACGAAGTCCATCAGCCGCAGGTAGTCGATGTGATGGCGCCGGGCGGCGAACACCATGGCGAGCATCACGCCGAGGAGCCCGCCGTGAAACGACATGCCGCCCTGCCACACGGCCAGGATCTCGAGCGGATGGCTGGCATAGTGGCCGGGCTTGTAGAACAGCACGTAGCCGAGGCGCCCGCCGAGGATCACGCCGAGCACCGCCAGAAATAGCAGATCGTCGAACTGCGTGCGGCTTACCGGCGCCATGCCCAGGCCGATCCGGCGCACGGCGAGTCCCCATGCGGCGGCGAATCCAGCGAGGTACATGAGCCCGTACCAGCGCACGGCGAGCGGGCCGATGGAGAAAGCGACCGGATCGATGTCGGGATGAACCAGCATGCGCGCGGGCGCTATCGTACCGTCGCGTTGCGGCAAAATGGCATGCTCCAGGAGAAACGCATGGCGACTTACAACCGCCGCTCGAAGCTGATCACCGCTGGCGTCGCGCGCTCGCCGAACCGCGCGATGCTGCGCGCGGTGGGCTTTGGCGATGGCGATTTCGAAAAGCCGATCGTCGGCGTGGCCAACGGCTACTCGACGATGAACCCGTGCAACGCCGGGATTCAGGTGCTCACGGACCGCGCGATCGCCGCGCTGGAGCAAGCCGGCGCGAAGCCGCAGGTGTTCGGCTTCCCGACGGTCACCGACGGCATCGGCATGGGCACCGAGGGCATGAAGTACTCGCTCGTCTCGCGCGAAGTGATCGCCGACTCGATCGAGACGGCGGTGAACGGCCAATGCATGGACGGCGTGCTCTGCACCGGCGGCTGCGACAAGAACATGCCGGGCGCGATGATGGCCATGGCGCGCATCAACGTGCCCGGCATCTTCGTCTATGCGGGCACCATCAAGCCCGGCTTCTGGAAGGGGCAGAAGCTCACCATCGTCAGCCCCTTCGAGGCGGTCGGCGCGTTCACGGCAGGCAAGCTGTCGCAGGAAGATTTCGTGGGCATCGAGAAAAATGCCTGCCCGAGCGTCGGCGCCTGCGGCGGCCAGTACACCGCCAACACCATGAGCTCGTCGTTCGAGGCGCTCGGCATGAGCCTGCTCGCCTCGTCGCAGCTCGCGGCCCCGGAGCCGGCCAAGGCCGACTCCGCGGCCGAGTCAGCGCGTATCCTGTTCGAAGCGGTAAAGAATGATCTCAAGCCGCGCGACATCATCACGCGCAGGTCGATCGAGAATGCCATCGCGCTCGTCATGGCGACCGGTGGCTCGACCAACGCCGTGCTGCACTATCTCGCGATTGCTTCGGCGGCGGGCGTGAAATGGACCATCGATGACTTCGAGCGCGTGCGCCGCAAGGTGCCGCTCGTCTGCAACCTCAAGCCCTTCGGGCCTTACGTCGCCACCGATTTTCACGCGGCGGGCGGCGTGCCGCAGGTGCTGAAAATGCTGCTCGACGCCGGCCTCGTCCACGGCGAATGCATGACCATCACCGGCAAGACACTCGCCGAGGAGCTAAAAGCCGTGCCGGCCAAGCCGCGCGCGGACCAGGATGTGATCCGGCCGCTCGACAAGCCGCTGCATCCGCAGGGCCATCTCGCGATTCTCAGGGGCAATCTCGCGACCGAGGGTTGTGTCGCCAAGATTGCAGGGCTAAAGAGCACGTCGATCACCGGGCCCGCACGTGTGTTCGACTCCGAGCCTGCGTGCATGAAGGCGATCCTGGCAAAGCGCATCAAACCCGGCGATGTCATCGTCATCCGTTACGAGGGACCGAAAGGCGGTCCAGGCATGCAGGAGATGCTCGCGCCGACCTCCGCGCTGATCGGACAGGGACTCGGCGAGTCGGTCGGCCTTCTCACCGATGGCCGCTTCTCGGGCGGGACCTGGGGCATGGTGGTGGGACATGTCGCGCCAGAGGCGTACGTCGGCGGCAACATTGCGCTGGTGAAGGAAGGCGATTCGATTACCATCGATGCGAAGAAGCGGCTTGTGCAACTGAACGTTTCGTCGCGCGAGCTCGCGGCGCGGCGCAAGAAATGGAAGCCGCCCAAGCCACGCTACACGCGCGGCTTGTTCGCGAAGTACATGAAGCTCGTCTCGACAGCGTCGCGCGGTGCCATTACCGACTCAGAAGCTTGAGCCGGGCTGGCTGAGGAACTCGAGCTCCTCCGGTGTGCTGCTGCGCCCGAGGATGGCGTTGCGGTGCGGGAAGCGACCGTAACGCCGGATGATGTCGCGATGCGCGCTGGCGTAGCGCAGGGCGTCGTCCGTCTCGCGAAACGCGGCGAGCGGCGCGCAGAGTTCGCAAGCGCGCTCCTGGTCCTCGAGTCGCTCGCTGTGCTCGAACGGCAAATACATGAACAGACGCTCCACCGGCAGCAGCCCACGGTCATAAGCCTTATCGAGCGCGTGGCGCGCAGTCTCGAGCGCAAGCGCGTCGCTCGCAAAGGCGCGCGCCGTGCCGCGAAACATGTTGCGCGGGAACTGGTCGAGCACCAGGATGCGCGCGAGGCAGGCGGGCGGGCTGTCAAACCAGCGCCGATTGCCGGCAAGTTCTTCATGCAGGCCGGCGAAGCGCCGCGCTATCTCGGCGTCGAACGCCGCATCTTTCCGAAACCAGCGCTTGTGCCGCTTGCCGTAGTCGGCGCCCTCGCCGAACCAGAAGGAAAGTACCTCGTCCGGATGGTGGTTTGTCATTGTTACAAATGCTAAGCTGCGCGCGCCTCGCCAACCTCACGGAGTTCGCATGATCCCCAAGATCCGCCGTTTCATCGCCAGTTTGCTCGTGATTTGCATCGCACTGCCGTTGCCGTCGGAGGCCGCCATGGTGGCGACCGACAGTGCCCTCGCCGGCGCGCAGCGCGCGCAAGTCGCACGCCTGCTCGAGCGCGCCGATGTGCAGGCGCGGCTCGAGTCGTACGGCGTGAGCGCGGCCGATGTCAAGGCGCGCATCGCCGCGTTGAGCGACGATGAGGCCGCCGCGCTCGCGGCGAAGATGGACAGTCTGCCCGCGGGCGGCCTGGACATCCTCACCGCCGCGGTGCTGGTGTTCCTCATCCTGCTCCTGACCGACATTATGGGCGTCACGCATATCTTTCCGTTTACGAAACCAGTGCGCTGAGCGCCGCACGCGAGGCCAGCAATGGCCAATCGCCTCGCCGCCGAAACCTCGCCTTACCTGCAGCAGCACGCCGATAACCCGGTTGACTGGTATCCGTGGGGATCCGAGGCGCTCGAGCGCGCGCGCCGTGAAGACAAGCCGATCCTGCTTTCGATCGGCTACTCGGCGTGCCACTGGTGCCACGTGATGGCGCACGAGAGCTTCGAGGATGCCGCGGTCGCGGACCTGATGAACCGGCTGTTCGTCAACGTCAAGGTGGATCGCGAGGAGCGGCCGGATCTCGACCAGATCTACCAGACGGCGCACCAGATGCTCGCGCAGCGCGCCGGCGGCTGGCCGCTCACCATGTTCCTGACGCCGGAGGGCGCGCCGTTCTTCGGTGGCACGTATTTTCCGAAGCAGGCGCGCTACGGCATGCCGGCGTTTCCGGAGGTATGCGAGCGCATCGCCGCTATCTGGCGCGAGCGACGAAGCGACATCGGTGCGCAGAACGAGCAGGTGCTGCAGGCATTCGCGCGCACCCTGCCGCAGGCCGCGGTGAAGCCGAGCGAGTTTTCGCCGGAAGTGGTGCGGGCGATGCTCGACAACCTGCGCGCCAATTTCGACGCCGCACTCGGAGGCTTCGGTAGCGCGCCGAAGTTCCCGCATCCGAGCGACCTCGAGCTCTGCTTGCGCGAGGGCGAGAAGGACATCCCCCTCGTCACGCTCGAGCGCATGTGCGAAGGCGGCATCTACGATCAATTGGGCGGCGGTTTCTGCCGCTACAGCGTCGACGCGAGCTGGACCATCCCGCACTTCGAGAAGATGCTCTATGACAACGGGCCGCTCCTCGGGCTGCTCGCCGATGCTTGGCTCCTAACGCGCGCCGAGCTGTATGCGCGCTGCGCGGCGCAGACGGCAGGGTGGCTGATGCGCGAGATGCAATCGCCCGAGGGCGGCTACTACTCCTCGCTCGATGCCGACAGCGAGCATGAAGAAGGCAAGTTCTACGTCTGGGACCGCGATGAAGTGCGCACGCTCTTGAGCGCAGACGAATACCGCGCGCTTGCGCTCCGCTACGGTCTCGATGCGCCGCCGAACTTCGAGGGCAAGCATTGGCACCTGCGCGTCGCGGCGCCCCTGGCGGAAGGCGACGGCGAGGTGGTAGAGGCGGCGCGGCGCAAGCTCTTTGCAGTGCGCGAAAAGCGCGTGCGCCCGGGTCGTGACGAAAAGGTGCTCGTGTCCTGGAACGCGCTTGCAATCCGCGGCATGGCGCACGCCGGGCGCGTCTTCGGCCAGCTCGAGTGGCTGCGCTCGGCACGGCGCGCGCTGGAGTTCATTCGCGCGCAAATGTGGCGCGACGGCCGGCTGCTGGCGACGTACAAGGATGGGCGGGCGCACCTCAATGCGTACCTCGACGACTATGCGTTCCTCATGGCCGCGTTGCTCGAGCTCATGCAGGCGGAGTTCATCGGCGCCGACCTCGAGTTCGCAACGCAGCTCGCCGATGTGCTGCTCGCCGAGTACGAAGACCGCGAGGCCGGCGGCTTTTACTTCACCGGGGCGAGCCACGAGCGCCTCTTTCACCGGCCGAAGCCGGGTCAGGACCAGGCGATGCCGGCGGGCAACGCGATCGCTGCCTGGTCGCTTGGCCGGCTGGCGGCGCTGACCGGAGAGGCGCGCTATGCGCAGGCTGCCGAACGGACGCTCGCGCTCTACTACAGGCAGATGCGGGATTACCCGGCCGGCTGGGCGGCGATGGCCATCGCGCTCACGGAGCAGCTGGCGCCGCCGAATGTCCTCGTGCTGCGGGGTCGGGGCGATGAGCTCACCCGCTGGCGCGAGGAGTTTGCGCGCGAATACCTGCCCGATACCGTAGTGCTCGCGCTGGCCGACGGCATGCGCGGCCTGCCCGCCGCGCTCGACAAGCCGCTGCGTCCCGAGCCGGTCAACGGCTGGCTATGCCGCGGCGTTATGTGCTTGGAGCCCTCGAGCGATCTCCTACAATTGAAGACCCTCTCCAAGGAGAAATCATGAAGCGAGCCGTACTCGTCCTCGCGCTGGCAGCAGCGCTGCCTGCCTTTGCGCAGGAGGAACTGGCGAAGAAGTACAACTGCTTCGCCTGCCATGCCGTCGACAAGAAGCTGGTCGGCCCGGCCTACAAGGATGTGGCGGCCAAGTACCGCGGCGACAAGCAGGCCGAAGCGAAGCTCTTCGAGAAGGTGAAGAAAGGCGGCCAGGGCGTCTGGGGCCAGGTGCCGATGCCGCCGAACAGCCAGGTGCCCGATAACGACATCAAGACCCTGGTGAAATGGGTCCTCTCGCAGAAATAGCCTGACGCGATCGATTTCCGAGGAGGGGCGGAGTTAAGATATCCGCCCTCACAAGCTACACCTCGGAGAGTCCAATGAAGAACAGCAAGCTTGCGCTTTCCGCGCTCGCCGTCGCGCTTGCGCTCGCCGGCTGCAGCAAGGAGGCGCCCAAGGCGAGCGGCGCAGCGGAGGTGAAGATCGGCCACGTCGGCCCGCTCACCGGCGGCATTGCGCACCTCGGCAAAGACAACGAAAACGGCGCGCGCCTGGCGGTCGAAGAGGCCAATACGGCCGGCGTCAAGATCGGCGGCAAGGACGTCAAGTTCACCCTGGTCGCCGAAGACGACCAGGCCGACCCCAAGGTCGGCACCACCGTCGCGCAGAAGCTGGTTGACGCGAAGGTGGTCGGCGTCGTGGGCCACCTCAACTCGGGCACGTCCATCCCGGCGTCGCCGATCTACAACCAGGCAGGCATCCCGGTGATTTCCGGCTCCGCCACCAACCCGAAGCTCACCGAGCAGGGCTTCAAGAACCAGTTCCGTGTCGTCGGCCGCGACGACCAGCAGGGACCGGCGATCGCGAGCTACCTCGCCACGGAGAAAAAGCCCAAGCTCGTCGCGGTGATCGACGACGCCACCGCCTATGGCGAGGGCATCGCCAACGAAGTCGAGAAGACGCTGCGCGCGGCGAACATCAAGGTCCTCGCGCGCGAGAAAGGCACCGACAAGACCACCGACTGGAAGGCGATCCTCACGAAGCTGCGTGGCCACAATCCGGACGCCGTGTTCTACGGCGGCATGGACGCGACCGGCGGGCCGCTGCTCAAGCAGGGCCGCGAGCTCGGCATGAAGGCGGTGTTCTCCTTCGGCGACGGCGCCTGTACCGACAAGATGCAGGAGCTCGCGGGCGCTGCGGCCGAGGGGCTGCTCTGCTCGCAGGCGGGCATCCCGCCGCAGGCGGCGTCGAAGACCTTCCTCGACGCCTACAAGAAGCGCTTCAACATGGACCCGATCCTCTATGCGCCCTTTACCTACGATGCGGCGAACCTGCTGATCGAGGCGATGAAGAAGGCCGGCTCCAGCGATCCGAAGGTCTACCTGCCCGAGCTGCAGAAGATCAACTACACCGGCGCGAGCGGCAATATCCAGTTCGACGAAAAGGGCGACCGCAAGGATGCCGAGATGACGATCTTCACCATGAAGGGCGGCAAGATCGAGCCGATCGCGGTGATCAAGAGCGGCAAGACCATGCCGTACGAGGAGTTCGTGAAGACCATGGCCAAGTAGGCGCGCCTCACGCGCGTACGAAAACGGCGCCCGAGTGGCGCCGTTTTCGTTTCTTGGTAGGCTTGCCGCCCGTGGATACGTTCCTGCAGCAGATCATTAATGGACTGACCGCGGGAAGCGTGTATGCCGTCGTGGCGCTCGGCTACACGATGGTCTACGGCATCATCCAGCTCATCAATTTCGCGCACGGCGAAGTGGTGATGATCGGCGCCATGGTCGCGTTCACGGTGATCAACGCGCTCGTTCCGTATGGGCTGCCGCCGCTCACCATCGTGCTGGTCGGCACGGCATGTGCCATTCCGGTGTGCATGCTGGTCGGCTACGCGATGGAACGCCTCGCCTACCGGCCGCTGCGCCACGCGCCGCGCCTGGCGCCGCTCATCACGGCGATCGGCGTGTCGATCATCCTGCAGCATCTCGCGCTCCTTATCTGGAGCCGCAACGTGCTCGCCTTCCCGCAGATCATCGCCTCGCACACCTACATGATCGGCGGCGCAGCGATCAGCACCGTGCAGATCGCGATCCTCGCCATCTGTTTCGGCATGATGGCCGCGCTTGCCGTACTCGTGTACCGCACGCCGCTCGGCACCGCGATGCGCGCCACCGCCCAGAATCCGCAGGTGGCGGGGCTGATGGGCGTCGACATCAACCGCGTGATTGCCGCGACGTTCATCGTCGGCGCGGCGCTCGGTGCGGTCGCCGGCGTGCTCTTCGGCACGTACTACGGCATCGCGCAGTACACCATGGGCTCGATCCTCGGGCTGAAGGCGTTTTCTGCCGCCGTGCTCGGCGGCATCGGCAACATTCCGGGGGCGATGCTCGGCGGCGTCCTGCTCGGCATCGTCGAGGCGCTCGGCGCGGGCTACATCGGCGACCTCACCAACCTGTGCGCGTACGACACGCTCGCGCCGCGCATCGCAGACTGCGCGGGCGGCGGCAACTTCGTGCTGTTCGGCTCGAACTACCAGGACGTGTTCGCCTTCATCGTCCTCATTCTGGTGCTCGTGTTCCGTCCATCAGGACTGCTCGGCGAGCGCGTCGGAGAACGCGCATGAAGCGCTGGGTGGGCGTCGCGCTCATCGCCTTCTCGCTCGCCGTCTTGCCCTTTGCCCTCGCCCAGATCGGCACGAGCTGGGTGCGCATCACGAACTACGCCATCCTTTACGTGCTGCTCGCGCTCGGCCTCAACATCGTGGTCGGGTTCGCCGGGCTTCTGGATCTCGGCTACATCGCGTTCTACGCCGTGGGCGCCTATACCTACGCACTGCTCGCGAGCCCGCACTTCGGCCTGCACCTGCCGTTCTGGATCATCCTGCCGATCGGCGCGGCGATCGCGGCGCTCTTCGGCGTGCTGCTCGGGACGCCGACGCTCAAGCTGCGCGGCGACTATCTGGCGATCGTGACGCTCGGCTTCGGCGAGATCGTGCGCATCTTTCTCAACAACCTGTCGCGGCCGGTGAACATCACGAGCGGCCCCCAAGGCATCGCGCGCATCGACCCGTTTTCGCTCGACGGCTTCAGCTTCTCCACCTCGCAGACGATCGCGGGCCTCGATTTCAGCGGCCCGATCAAGTACTACTACCTGCTGCTCCTGGTGATGTTGGCGGTGATCCTGGTCAACCTGCGGCTGCAGAATTCGCGCATCGGCCGCGCGTGGGAGGCGATCCGCGAGGACGAGATCGCGGCGCGCGCCATGGGCATCAACACGCGCAACATGAAGCTGCTCGCCTTCGCCATGGGCGCGAGCTTCGGCGGCGTCGCCGGCGGCATGTTCTCCGCCATCCAGGCCTTCATCTCGCCCGAGAGCTTCGTGCTCGTGGAATCAATCATGGTCGTGTCGATGGTGGTGCTCGGCGGCATGGGCAACGTCTGGGGCGTGATCCTCGGCGCACTGCTGCTCTCGTTCACGCCGGAACTCTTGCGCTGGACAGTCGAGCCGCTGCAAGTCGCGCTTTTCGGCCGCACGCTGATGGAGCCCGAGGTGATCCGCATGCTGCTCTTCGGCCTGGCGCTCGTACTGATCATGCTGTTCCGGCCCGCAGGTCTCCTCCCTTCGGCGGTGAGAAAGCGCGAGCTCACCGGGCACGCCGCATGAGCGCGCTGCTCGAAGTCGCGGACGCGTCCAAGCGCTTTGGCGGCCTGCAGGCGCTGGAGGACGTCTCGTTCAACATTGCGCCACGCGAGATCTACGGGCTGATAGGGCCGAACGGCGCCGGCAAGACCACGCTCTTCAACCTGCTCACTGGCGTGTACGCACCGGACACGGGCACTTTCGGCTTCGACGGTCGCGACATCAGCGGCCTGCCGCCGCACCAGATCGCCGCGGCCGGCATCGCGCGCACCTTTCAGAACATCCGCCTGTTCGCCAACCTCTCGGCGCTCGAGAACGTGATGATCGGGCGCCACGTTCGTACTCGGGCCGGGGTATTCGGCGCCGTGCTGCGCAATCGCGGCACGCTCGCCGAAGAGCGCGGCATCTTGTCGCGCTCGCTCGCGCTGCTCGACTACGTCGGCATCCGGCCGCGGGCTAACGACCGCGCCGGCAGCCTGCCCTACGGCGACCAGCGCCGGCTCGAAATCGCGCGGGCGCTCGCCACGGAGCCGCGCCTGCTCGCACTGGACGAGCCGGCCGCCGGCATGAACCCGGCCGAGCGCCTGGCGCTCGGCAAGCTCATCCGCCGCATCCGGGATGAAGGCATCACCGTGCTGCTCATTGAGCACGACGTGCGCCTGGTCATGAATGTGTGCGACCGCGTCATGGTGCTCGACTACGGGCAGAAGATCGCCGAAGGCGCACCCGCGGTGGTGCAGCGCGACCCGAAGGTCATCGAGGCCTATCTCGGCGCACCGCGTGCTGCTTGAAGTGCACAACCTGGACGTGCACTACGGCGGCATCCGCGCGGTGGCCGGCGTCGACCTGCAGATCGCCGAGGGCGAGCTCGTCTGCCTGATCGGCGCCAACGGCGCCGGCAAGACCTCGACGCTGAAAGCGATCTGCGGCCTCGTCGGCTCGAAGGCGGGCACGGTGCGCTACTGCGGCGAGGACATCAGCCGTGCCCCGGTGCACGAGCTGCCGCGCAAGGGTCTCGTCATGGTGCCGGAAGGACGTGGCATCTTCGCGCAGCTGACGGTGGAAGAGAACCTCGCCATGGGGGCTTATGCCCGCGGCGGTGGCGATGCCGCCGCGCAATACGCGCGCTTCCCGCGCCTTGCCGAGCGCCGGCGGCAGATCGCCGGCACGCTCTCTGGCGGCGAGCAGCAGATGCTCGCGCTTGCCCGCGCGCTGATGGCGCGGCCGAAGCTGCTCCTGCTGGACGAGCCCTCGATGGGACTTGCGCCGATGATGGTGGCGAGGATCTTCGAGCTCGTGCGGGACATCGCCGCGCAGGGGGTGACCATTTTCCTGGTCGAGCAGAACGCACGCCTTGCGCTCGAGATCTCGCAGCGCGGCTACGTCATGGAGTCCGGCGCCATCGCGCTTGCCGGCCGCTCGGTCGAGCTGCTCGACAACCCGCGCGTCCGCGAGGCCTACCTCGGCGAATAAAATAGCCGGATGCAGCGTCTTCTGGTTGTGGGCTTCGGCGATGTCGCGCGCCGCGCGGCGCCATTGCTCGCGCCGCGCTTCGCTACCACCGCGCTTTCGCGGCGCTCGGGCTTCGATCTCGACCAGCGCGCCACGCTCGCACTGAGCGCGGCGGACGCGCTATTACACTGCGCGCCGCCGCCCCAGCAGGGCGAGCGCGATTCGCGCACCGCCAATCTGCTCGCAGCGCTCGACGACGAGCGGGTGGTGCCCAAGCGCATCGTCTATATCAGCACGAGCGGCGTGTATGGCGACTGCGCCGGCGCGCGCGTCGCCGAGACGCGGCCGCTCGATCCGCAAACGCCCCGCGCCCGGCGCCGCGCCGATGCCGAGCGCCAGCTCGAGCACTGGTGCGCCGCGCGCGCTGCGGCCCTCGTCATCCTGCGCGTGCCGGGTATCTACGCCGCTGATCGGCTGCCGCTTGAGCACCTGCGGGCAGGCGTGCCCGTTCTGCGGCGCCAAGATGACGTCTACACGAGCCATATCCACGCCGACGATCTCGCCACGGCAGTCGCGCGCGCGCTAGACGCCGATGTGCCGGCCGGCGTGTACAACGCCGCGGACGACACCGAGCTGCTGATCGGCGACTGGCTGGACCTGGTGGCCGATCACGCCGGCCTGCCGCGTCCGCCGCGTGTGTCACGCGAGCGCATCGCCGACCTCGCGCCGCCCGAGTTGCTGTCATTCATGCGGGAGTCGCGGCGCCTCGATAACGCGCGCCTGAAGCACGTGCTCGGCGTGCGGCTGCGCTATCCGAGCGTGCACGAAGGACTGCGCCATGAACACGCTGTTGGTATTCACTAATCTGCCGGAGCGCGCCGCGGCCGAGCGGCTCGCGGATACGCTGGTGGAAAAGCAGCTGGCTGCGTGCGTCAACATCCTGGCGCCTTGCCGCTCCGTGTATCGCTGGAAGGGAGCCGTGCAGCACGACGAAGAGCACCCGATGCTCATCAAGACGACGCGCGAGCGCTATGCGGCGCTCGAGCATGAGGTGCGCGCCGCGCATCCGTACGAACTTCCCGAGATCATTGCGGTCCCAATCGAGCGCGGCCTGCCCGCTTACCTCGACTGGGTCGCCGCCGAAACCAAGACTTGAGAGCGCTCCTATTCCTGCTTGCACTGCTCGCCGCGCTGGCGGCGAGCGCGGCCGATCTGCTCGAGCCGGAACAGGCCTTCCGCTTCAGCGCGCGCGAGTCGGATGGTGCCGTCGAAGTGCGCTTCGCGATTGCGGACGGCTACTACTTGTATCGCGACCGTATGCGCTTCTCGGCGAGCGGCAACGTGCAGCTTGGCAAGCCCGACTTCCCGGCAGCCATTGCGCACAAGGATGAGTTCTTCGGCGACATGCCGATCTATCGCAACCAGGTGAGCATCCGCGTCCCGCTGCAGGGTGACGGCGCCTTCGAGCTGAAAGTGCTCTCGCAGGGCTGCGCCGATGCGGGCGTGTGCTACGTGCCGATGGAGTCGCACGCGACGTTGCGCGCCGCGGCCGCCGGTGCACCGAGCGAGCCGTCGCTTTCGCTCTATGCGAGCGATACGGACATCGCCCGCTTGCTGCAGGGCAATTTCGCGCTGGTGCTCGGCGGCTTCCTTGTGCTCGGGCTGCTGCTCGCCTTTACGCCGTGCATGCTGCCGATGATCCCGATCCTCTCCGGCATCATCGCCGGGGAAGGCAGCCGCCTCACCAAGTCGCGCGCGCTCGCGCTGTCGCTCATCTACGTGCTGAGCATGGCGCTCACCTATGCCGTGGCTGGCGTGGGCGCCGCATATGCGGGATCGCTTATCGCGACGTATCTGCAGAACGTCTGGGTGCTTGGCGCCTTTGCGTTGATCTTTGTGCTGCTCGCGCTCTCGATGTTAGGGCTCTATGAGTTGCGGCTGCCGGGCTTTCTGCACCAGCGGCTACACGCCAGCCAGGAGCAGCTGCGCGGCGGGCGCATCGCCTCGGTGGCGGCGATGGGGGTGTTCTCCGCAGTGATCGTGAGCCCATGCGTGTCTGCGCCGCTCGCGGGCACGCTGCTGCAGATCTCGCGCACCGGTGATGTGGTCCTCGGTGGCGCGGCGCTCTTCGCCCTCGCTACCGGTATGGGACTGCCGCTCATCGCCGTCGGCGTGTCCGAGGGCGCGCTGCTGCCGAAGGCGGGGCCGTGGATGGTCGTCGTGCGCAAGCTCTTCGGCGTGCTGCTGCTTGCGGTGGCGCTCTGGATCATCAGTCCCGTGATCCCGGCGCTCGCCGAGACGCTGGCATGGGCGGCGCTCGCGATCGGCACCGGCGCCTATCTCCTGCGCCAGGGCACGCTCGGCAAGGTCGCGGGCGGCGCGGCGCTGCTCGTCGGCGCCGCGCTCATCGTGCTCGCGGCGACAGGCGAGCGTGCCGCGCAGGCGACGCCGTGGGTGCGCGTCAGCTCGAGCGCCGAGCTTGACGCGAAGCTGCGAGCTGCCGGCCGGCCGGTGATGCTCGACTTCTATGCGGACTGGTGCGTCTCGTGCAAGGAGATGGAAAAGCTCACGCTGTCGGATACACGCGTGCGCAAGGAACTCGAGAACGTGCTGCTGCTGCAGGCCGACGTCACCGCGGCAAACGCGGCGGATCGCGAGCTGCTGAAGCGCTTTTCGCTCTTCGGCCCGCCCGGCATCATCTTCTTCGACGCCGAGGGACGCGAGATCCCCGGCTTGCGCGTGATCGGCTACCAGCCGCCGGAGCGCTTCCTCAAGACGCTTGCCGCCGCCTCTCGCCATTGACCACGCGGTGATCGCGGTGCGCGATCTCGACGCCGCCGCCGCGAGCTTTAGCGCCTTGGGTTTCACGTTGACGCCGCGCGGGCAACACAGCATCGGCTCGCAGAATCACTGCATCATGTTCGGCAGCACCTACGTCGAGCTGCTTGCCGCCCCGGTGTCGCATCCGTGGCTTGACTACTACCGCGCCTTCGGGGAAGGCCTCGCCGCGATTGCGCTCTCGACTGAGGATGCCGATGCGGCGTACCGCGAACTCAAAGGCGTTGGGGCGAAGCCGCCGATGGATCTCTCGCGTCCCGTGGAGGGTGGCGTCGCGCGATTTCGGCTGGTGCAGATCGACGGCGCGCCGCAGCTTTTCCTTGTGCAACATTTGACGCGCGCGCTCGTCTGGCGACACGAATGGCAAGCGCACGCGAACGGCGCAGCCGAGCTGGTCGGCGTCGCGCTCGCGACCAAGCAACCGTTTGAGGGGCCGCTGGCCTCGATCGAATGGCAGCGCAGCGCGGCGCTGCGTATCCGAGGTTTGCGCCGCGCGCGCGAAGCGCACAGCGTGCAACTGCTGCCGGCTTAGCGCCCGGCGAGCGCTCTTGCAGCGTCGAGCGCGAAATAGGTGAGCACGCCGTCGGCGCCGGCGCGCTTGAAGCCGAGGAGCACTTCCGTGATGCAGGATTCCGGCAGCCAGCCGTTCGCGATGGCCGCGCGCAGCATCGCATACTCGCCCGACACCTGGTAGACGTAAGTCGGCGCGCGGAACTCGTCCTTCACGCGGCGCACGATGTCGAGGTAAGGCAGTCCCGGCTTCACCATCACCATGTCCGCGCCCTCGGCGAGATCGAGGCCGACTTCCCACAGCGCCTCATCCGAATTTCCGGGGTCCATCTGGTAGGTCTTCTTGTTGCTCTTGCCGAGGAGCTTCGCCGAGCGCACGGCGTCGCGGAACGGCCCGTAGAAGCCGGATGCGTACTTCGCCGAGTACGCCATGATCAGCGTGTGGATGTGGCCGGCTTTTTCGAGCGCCGCGCGGATCCGGCCGATGCGCCCGTCCATCATGTCGGAAGGAGCGACGATATCGACGCCGGCCGCGGCCTGGACCAGCGCCTGCTTCACCAAAATGTCGAGCGTCTCGTCGTTGAGGATGTAGCCCTCGTCGTCGATCACACCATCTTGCCCATGCGATGTGTACGGATCGAGCGCGACATCGGTCATCACGCCGAGCTCGGGAAAGCGTTTCTTGAGCGCCGCCACCGCGCGCGGAATCAAGCCCTTCGGGTTGTACGCTTCGCGGCCGTCGGGCGTCTTAAGCCGCGCGTCGATCGCCGGGAATAGCGCGATCGCCGGGATTTCCAGCTTGAGGCACTGCTCGGCGAGCGGCAGCAGGCGCTCGACGGTGAGGCGCTCGACGCCCGGCATGGAGTCCACTTTCTGCGTGCGGCCTTTACCGTCGATGATGAAGACCGGATAGATGAGATCGTCGGCCGTGAGCAGGCTCTCACGCATCAGGCGCCGCGCGAATTCCATGCGCCGCATGCGTCGCATGCGCACGGCGGGAAAGCTGCCGTAGACCTTCATGACTGTTGGGTTTTTTGGATTTGTTGGGGGTTGAACTTTTGCCCGGCGGGCCCATCTTACCCTGCAGACGAGTTGATCGTCTCCCGCTTCTCCTCCCTGAGCGGGTGCCTTAATCCCAAAGTTAAGGCGTTTTCGCCCCCGGTTTATATCCCCTTTACCGGGGGCTTTTTATTTTCGCGTCCTGCTCGGAGCCACTCGCCGAGCAGGTCGCGGGACTCTTCAACGCCCTGTCGCGTAATGCTCGAAAAAAGCGTCACCTGGTGGCGACGCAGACGCTGGCTTACTTGCGCAAGAACTTGTTGCTGCGCGGCGCGCGAGAGCTTGTCCGCTTTCGTGAGCAGCACGAGCAAGCGCGCGTCGCCGAGCCACGCGATGAGCTGCTCATCCAACGGCGTCAATGGATGGCGAGCGTCCATGAGCAGCACGATGCCGGCAATCGTTCTTGCCGAGCGCAGATATGCGCCGACGAGCTCGCGCCATTGCATGCGCAGCGCCTGCGGCGCGCGCGCAAAGCCGTAGCCGGGAAGGTCGACGAGGCGCCCGGCATCGGCGAGCGCAAAGAAGTTGATGGTTTGCGTGCGCCCGGGCGTCTTGCTCGTGCGAGCGAGCGCCCTTC
This sequence comes from Burkholderiales bacterium, assembly GCA_035689325.1. Lineage (GTDB taxonomy): Bacteria > Pseudomonadota > Gammaproteobacteria > Burkholderiales > SG8-39 > SCGC-AG-212-J23. The sequence continues at coordinate 34,589 of DASSLQ010000195.1, forward strand.
TGCCGACGAGCGCGTTGATTGCACTCGACTTGCCGACGTTGGAGCGGCCCGCAAACGCGATCTCGGGCGGCCCGGGAGGCGGCAGCTCCGAGGCGCGGCCGGCCGCGCGCAGAAACGCGGCGTGCGCGAAGACCGACATGGCGAAGGCGGGGAATTCTAATAAAATCGCGCCTTTCGTATCGGGACCCGGGGATGAAAAGCATGAGCAGGCTCGCGCGCGCGCTCGGGGGGCTCGCCGCCGCGCTGCTTGCGGCGGGTGCAGCGTCTGCGCAGGACAAGGCGCAGGGCATCGCGACGCAAGTCTGCGCCGCGTGCCACGGCGCCGACGGCAATAGCGTCGCACCCGCCAACCCGAAGATCGCCGGCCAGATTCCCGAGTACCTGCAGAAGCAGCTGTTCGACTTCAAGGCGCAGGACGGCAATACGCCGGTGCGCGAAAGCGCCATCATGAACGGCATGGTGGCAAATCTCAGCGACGCGGACGTCAAGGGACTCGCAGCCTATTACGCGGGACAGGCGCAGAAGCCCGCCGCGGCGGCGGACAAAGATCTCGCGGCGCAGGGTCAGAAGCTATGGCGCGGCGGTGACATCGGGCATGGCATCCCGGCGTGCGCCGGGTGTCATGGCCCGGCCGGCGCCGGCATCCCCGCGCAATTCCCGCGGCTCTCTGGCCAGTTTGCCGAATACGTCGCCGCGCAGCTCACCGCCTTTCGCGAAGGCAAGCGCGCCAACGATCGCAACGGCGTGATGCGCGGCGTCGCGGCGCACATGAACGACGGCCAGATCCGCGCGGTGGCCGAGTACGTCGCTGGACTAAGGCCCTAGCGGAATACGCGCGCTCGAACAGTGTTCGCTTACGGATACTCACCCAGGAGGAGAACGTAATGAGAAGGAGCACTGCAATACTGCTGGCGTTATCGCTCGGCGCCGTGGCTGGAGGCGCGGCTGCGCAGGTGAAGCCCGAGCTGCTGGTCAAGCAGCGGCAGTCGGTGATGACGTTGCAGGGCAAGTACTTCGGGCCGCTCGCGGCCATGGCGCAAGGCAAGGCGCCGTATAACGCGGACATCGTGAAGCGCAACGCCGCGTTTCTCGACAACCTGACGCGCATGCCGTGGGACACATTCGATCCCGCGACCAAGGATGTGAAGAGCAATGCGCTGCCGGCGATCTGGGAGCAGCAGGACAAGTTCAAGGAAGCGGCGAGCCGGCTCGAGAATGAGGCGCACAAGCTCTACCAGGTGAGCCAGAGCGGCGACGAGAACGCGGTAAAGACGCAGATCGGCGCTGTCGGCAAAGCCTGCGGCGGCTGCCACGAGAGCTTCCGCCAAAAGCAGTAGCGATTGACGTTCGTCACAGGCCCCGCGCTCGCGGGGCTTTTTTTTCTGCTGCTCGCAGGCCCGGCGGTTGCGCAAGGCGATGCCAAGCGCGGCGAATATCTTGCCGCCGCCGGCGGCTGCATCGGTTGCCACACCGAGACGCGCCAGGGCGCGGTTCCCTACGCCGGCGGCCGCGCGCTGAAGACGCCGTTCGGTACTTTCTACGGCCCGAACATCACGCCGGATCCGCAAGCCGGCATCGGGCGCTGGTCGCTCGCCGACTTCACGCGCGCGGTGCGCGAAGGCCGGCGGCCCGACGGCGCGAATTACTTTCCGGCGTTTCCCTATCCGTCGTTTACAGGAATTAACGATGCGGATTTGCGCGACCTCTGGGCCTATCTGCGCACGCTCAAGCCGAGCGCGCGGCCGAGCCGTCCGCATGAACTGGGCTTCTTTTTTCGCTGGCGATTCCTGATCACCATCTGGAAGTGGCTGTTCTTCACGCCGGGGCCGTTCCAGCCAGAAACTGGAAGAAGCGCGCTCGTGAATCGCGGCGCCTACCTCGTGCAAGCGCTCGGGCACTGCAGTGAATGCCATACGCCGCGGAATTTCCTCGGCGCGCCGAAGAAGGACCGCACCCTCGCGGGCGCCAAGCTCGGAGAAGGTACCGCCGCGCCGAACCTCACGCCGACGCGGCTCAAGCGCTACGGCGACGGCGAGCTCAAGGACATCCTGACGAGCGGACTCTTCCCCGACGGCGATGTGCTCGGGGACACGATGAGCGAGGTCGTACGGAATACGACGAGCAAGCTGACACCACCGGATCTCGATGCGCTCGTCGCCTATCTGCGGAGCCTCGTACCGTTGCCTGCGGAGCCCAAATAGCGTGGAATAGCAGATGCGGGAGGGATGTTCCCCTTGGATGAAGCGCAGCGCTTGGTCGAGCTGATCCCACGGCTGCGTCGCTATGCGCGCGCGCTGGTCGGCGATCGTGCCGGCGCGGACGATCTGGTGCAGGACACGCTCGAGCGCGCGTGGACAAAGCTGCACCTATACCGGCAGGGCACCGACCTGCGCGCCTGGCTTTTCACCGTCATGCATAACGTCCACGTGAATCGCATGCGCGCGACGCGCCTCGCTGACCCGCTCGGCGACGAGATGCCGGAACTCGCGACCCGCGGCGCGCAACCCGACGCGCTGGTGCTGCGCGACCTCGATCGTGCGATCGCGCGGCTGCCCGCGGATCAGC